>JAJQFO010000314.1 GCA_021201095.1 Lachnospiraceae bacterium | reverse complement strand
TCCATATGGAGCTTGGCTGGGGCGAGTGCGCAAAGGCCAGCAATTGGTCTGCTCATGTCGGTATAGCCGCATACGATATAGATTTCGTCTGCGACTGTGATGTCGCCTAACATGTTGCCGCCTTTACCGCCCGGAATACGCGTTCCATGAACATACCATCCGTTCCCGGCGGGATTCGGATCGTTGATCCGAACAGGACAACTTCCACAAACGGCGACACCGGACAGTCATCCTGAATAACCTGTGAATCAATGGTGAGGCATTCCTTTTCAATGACACACGGCTCTGTTGATGGCGAAGAAAAATCAAGCTTCACAACTTCCTGCTTTGTCGGGTGCCCGCCTTTTCCTCTGGATGCTGCGGGAATATCCGTTTGTCCTTTTTTGCGGAGACGCCTTATCCAGTTGTAAAATGTACCGGGTTTAATCCCATGTTCTGTACACCACTGGTAATCTGACAAGCCGCTGGCTCTACACTCGAGTACCAGACGGTATTGCTCTTCAGTTGAAATGGGTTTCGCTTTCATATGACAGAACAGCTCCTTTATTTGAATTGAAATGCTTGCATCAAACACGGATTATAATGAAAAAGCTAGCATTCCTAGCATCCATTATAATCCGTATAAAGGGTGCTGTCACTCCGCCGAATTATTTTGCGCTTACGATTTTCTGATATTACAAGCTGTTTTTTTGCAGAATTTATATTTGTGTTGGTTTGCGTCAGTTTGGACTTGTTTGCTGTTGTTGTCCAAAAGGCGAGTGAAAAAAGAACTGTTTTAAAAGAACTTCCCCGATTTGTCACTGACAGACCGGGGAAAGAACTCTGAAACAGTAAAATCTTTTTGGGATCCAGAATCTTGCTGGCTTCTACACTAAGCCAATCCGAGCTGTTTCTTCAGTTTTTGCAGCTCAGCTTCAGCTTTGCGAGCATCAGCTTCAGCTTTGCGAGCATCAGCCTCAGCTTTGCGTGCATCAGCTTCAGCCTTGCGTGCATCAGCTTCCGCTTTTTCAGCACGCAGCCGTTCACGTTCCGTGTTTTTTCGCTCCTCTGCGCGTCCGTCTTCCACCAGTAATTGTCCAAGATATGTCATTTTGATCTCCCCCTTGAGTTGTGATAATTCAGTGTTTGTCAGAAATTTAGTAGCCATTGCGTAAACAGCTGCTTCGATTTTTTCAACATCCGGCCTTGACACGTTATCCGCTTTTGCGGTGATTTCGAATGCGGCGCGAATGCGTTCCTGTTGAGAGCTTTTGCCGCCGTAGAGCGGGAGCAGTGGCAGCGTGACTAAGTCACTGCGTGTGAGAGGTTCGCCCCTGTCTATCTTTGCCCGCAAATCTGCCAGTAGTGAGTCTGCGTCCTCTTTGCTCATGATGATGGGAATTACCTTATAAAGATTGATCCCGTCTTCCAGCTCTGCCATAGGATCCATGATATGCCCGGAAAACAGCACATATGTAATCACAGGCTTTTTCATCTTGTAGCTGAGGCTGCTTTCGTAGACTCTAAAGCGCCGCAGACCTTCGGTGCCTTTATTCGTAGACTGGAATTCAAAATGCGCAATGCTGCCGTCTTCCATTTCGAGGTTGAAGTCCTCGTAGCCTTTGCTAAGTTTAATCTGGACTTCTTCTGTGGCTAAAATTCCGGTGGCTTTCATTGTGATGCCGAAAACCGGGAGCATCTCTTCGGAGAAGAATTCCATCATGACTTTCATCACGCCATCCTCGACCTTGTCCACAACATCGGAACCGGACTTGACCAGGACTGTTTTCTCGTTTTTATTGTCTTCGTTTTTATTGTCTTTGTTTTTTCTGCTCTTGATTCTTGCCGTTGATGGGCCTTTACGGCCTCTGGTGGGTGATTTAGTTCTTCTTCTCATATTCTACCTCTTTTCGTTTGAAATTACTACCCTTTCTAAAATTTTTACAATGTTTTTGCCGCAGTGCTTTTTGCCGCAGTTGCTTCTGCCGCTGTTTTTTGCAGGGACTTTTCCTGCGATTTTTCCTGACGCACAGTAGTGCAAAGTGGACGGATGGTTTTTTGGAGTGATGTACTTTGGATTCTGATAGTAGATTTCAGATATTTTTAGCTTTGGTAAGAATTCTGAATGAATGCATTAAGGATGTTATGGATAAAATATCATACAGACTAAAATAAAGCAACATAAATATTATTAAGAATTTATAAAGCGAGAAACACAGACTGGCAGGATATAATCAATACGAGATAAACTTTGATTGTGAATAGCTTCAAAAGGAGGGAGAGCCGGGATCAGACTCGCGGAGCAGATAAAAGAACTTCCCCGGTTTGTCACAGACAGGCCGGGGATTTTTATAACAAATTTGCATGCAATTTAATGTATTGTTAAAATAAAATAAAAAGAGGAAATAGCTGTCAGAAAAAGTGATTTAGTGCGGCTGAAAAAATATTATGCAAAAAAATAATTGACATATTATGACATGAATTGTAAAATAATAACGGTGCTACCCAGACGGTAGTGGCGGTTAGTTCCCTGATACCAGGGGAACGGTGATCCTCTGATTACATATAGAAATCCCTCATTCGGGAAATCGAAAGAAAGGAGGACTTGCATATGCTTACAATCGGTGACTTGATTCCCGCGAAGCAACGAGCCAAGTAGCCGTGCTTGCACGGATATTTGGCGGTGCTGTGTGCCAGTGGCACACGTTTAGCACCGACCGGAGCGAAGCGTAGATGCCGCGAGGGTCAAATACCCCCGGGGATATTTGACGGCAGTGCTTAGTCTCTGCTTAACCTCATTTGGTCTTGGCTACACGATTGGTAGCAACAAGACACAAAAATAACCGCCCTCAGTCTCCAAACTTGGCGGTTATTTTTATAATAACTAAACATTTGGGAACTAGCCGTCATGCTGTACGGGTAGCACTTTTTTTTCTATATCAAGACTATAGCACAGATTTTCTGATATTACAAGCTGTTTTTTTGCAGAATTTATATTTGTGTTGGTTTGCGTCAGTTTGGACTTGTTTGCTGTTGTTGTCCAAAAGGCGAGTGAAAAAAGAACTGTTTTAAAAGAACTTCCCCGATTTGTCACTGACAGACCGGGGAAAGAACTCTGAAACAGTAAAATCTTTTTGGGATCCAGAATCTTGCTGGCTTCTACACTAAGCCAATCCGAGTTGTTTCTTCAGTTTTTGCAGCTCAGCCTTACGTGCATCGACCTTGGCTTTACGTGCATCAACTTCAGCTCTGCGAGCATCAGCCTCAGCTTTTTCAGCACGTTGCCGTTCACGTTCCGTGTTTTTTCGCTCCTCTGCGCGGCCTTCTTTACGTCCGTCTTCTACCAGTAATTGTCCAAGATATGTCATTTTGATTTCCCCCTTGAGTTGTGATAATTCAGTGTTTGTCAGAAATTTAGTAGCCATAGCGTCTGCCCAACGCGAAGCGTTTTTTAATGGCAGACGCGATCTGCCGCCGAACGGATGTGAGGGGGCGTTTCCTTAGCTGCGTAAGCAGCTGCTTCGATTTTTTCAACATCCGGCCTTGACACGTTATCCGCTTTTGCAGTGATTTCGAATGCGGCGCGGATGCGTTCCTGCTGGGAGCTTTTGCCGCCGTAGAGCGGAAGCAGCGGCAGCGTGACGAGGTCACTGCGTGTGAGAGGTTCGCCCCGATCTATCTTTGCCCGCAAGTCTGCCAGTAGTAAGTCTGCGTTCTCTTTGCTCATGATGATGGGAATTACCTTATAAAGATTAATCCCGTCTTCCAGCTCTGCCATAGGATCCATGATATGCCCGGAAAACAGCACGTATGTGATCACGGACTTTTTCATTTTGTAGCAGAGGCTGCTTTCGTAGACCCTGAAACGCCGCAGACCTTCGGTGCCTTCATTCGTAGACTGGAATTCAAAATGCGCGATGCTGCCGTCTTCCATTTCGAGGTTGAAGTCCTCATAGCCTTTGCTGAGCTTGATCTGGACTTCCTCCGTGGCCAAAACTTTGGTGGCTTTCATTGTGATGCCGAAAACCGGGAGCATCTCTTCGGAGAAAAACTCCATCATGACCTTCATCACGCCATCCTCGACCTTGTCCACAACATCGGAATCGGATTTGACCAGGACTGTTTTCTCGTTTTTATTGTCTTTGTTTTTTCTGTTCTTGATTCTTGCCGTTGATGGGCCTTTACGGCCTCTGGTGGGTGATTTCGTTCTTCTTCTCATGCATTCTACCTCTTTTCAGTTGAAATTACTACCCTTTCTGAAAATTTTTACAATATTTTGCCGCAGCATTTTTGCTACAGCTATTTTTGCCACAGTTGTTTCTGCCGCTGTTTTTTGCAGGGACTTTTCCTGCGATTTTTCCTGACACACAGTTGTGCGAAGTGGACGGATGTTTTTTTGGAGTGATGTACTTTGGATTCTGATAGTAGATTTCAGATATTTTTAGCTTTGGTAAGTTTACGGTGATATTAATGTCGGACAATGCCGCGCTGCGGTTTCCTGGGCGAATCAATTCCTTACGAAGCCAATTGGTTTGCCGGTGCAGTGTGAGGCCGGGCGTTTGATTCAGCGTCTCATGAAAATGGACAGCTCGAAGAAATTGCTTGAGAGCGGTCGGATTCTGGAGCTGTTTTTTCAGCTGACGCTGGAAAACAGAGATACAAAAATGGGTGAAGTGCTGCGGGAGTTCGTCCCGGAGGATGCGATTTTTGCATATTATAAAGCGGAATTTACGGCCGATAAAGACTGGCTTTCGAAAGAAAAGGTACGTGAATTTCTGGAGCTGGGATTTGGGCTGGAGGAGCTGGCCAGGCTTCTGGTAACGGATCAGGATGGACGGAGAATGCAGCCGCAGGATTTTTTTGATATGCTTTTAGAAATGCAGCTTCACGTAGAAAAGAAAGAGACATATGATGTGACGCGCGGCGATATGACAAATTCCACGCCGGATGATATTCAAATGCTGATGACAAGAGCTTTTGGAAAAATGCTGGGGTTTGGGAACCGGAATGTGGATGCCTATTATCCATTAGAAGAGATTGTCCAAAGATGCAAAACAGTCATGAGCCATTTTTGCGATGTGGATGAGATGCTCAGGGGAGCATTGGATCGGAACAGGGAACGAAGGGAGACGCTTGATTCCCCTGTTGATTCGCTACAGCATTTCTTTCATGAGGAAGGAGGCGGGTTTTCACAGATGGTGGAATTATATCAGCAGAAACAGGATGAACTGGAGCAGTACGACATCAAAAACATGGAGGAGATAGTTTATTACGAAAATGGGGATGCGATTGCGCCTGAAGTGGAACAAGTCCTTAGAGAGACATTTGAAGCACTGCATTCCTTTACGGATGGTTTTGAGGATTTTAAAAAGTTGAATAAATATGGCAGAGAAGGATTTTTCATCCATCGTAATCGGCATATTTTGATTCAGGAGGAAACATGGGAACGCATTTTTGAGCGGATTATGGATGATGACTATATCCAGCGGTTTTATGCATTCTCTATAGTGAACATGACATCTCAACAGATCTGTGACCGTATGGAGGCCATTCTGAGTAATCTGGAGCTGCTGGATGATTATTGGGATTCTACTTCCGGGACAGACGATTGCGGGGAAACACCTGCAGTGATGGAATGAGGCATGTATGTGATCACGGGCTGTTTCTTCAGTCTTCGGAAAAAAATAAAGACCCGCCTTGATTTATCAATCGTGATATGCTACTCTGTCAAAGCTCAGGGAGTATGCTGAAAAAAGAAATGTACGGGACCGAACCGGATGCTGATTGATTGCCGGATTTTGGCTCGGATGTGTGGATGGAAAGAAAGGAGCAGCACAGATGGAAATCACGACTGATATTAAATACGTGGGTGTGAATGACCGCCAGGTGGATTTGTTTGAGGGACAGTATCCTGTGCCGAACGGCATGTCTTATAATTCCTACGTGATTCTCGATGAGAAGGTTGCCGTCATGGATACGGTGGACGCTCATTTTAAACATGAATGGCTGGATCATCTTGGCGCAGTCCTGAATGGCCGCCGCCCGGATTACCTGATTGTACAGCATATGGAGCCGGATCATTCTGCGAATATTGCGAATTTTATGGATATCTATCAGGATACGATCATCGTTTCCAGCGAAAAGGCTTTTAATATGATGGGACAGTTTTTCGGGACGGATTACGCGGACCGGCGTGTGGTGGTGAAGGAGGGCGACACGCTTTGCCTTGGCAGGCATACGCTGGCGTTTGTGGAGGCGCCTATGGTGCACTGGCCGGAGGTCATTGTGACCTATGATACCTGCGACAAGGTTTTGTTTTCTGCGGACGGATTTGGTAAATTTGGGGCGCTGGACGCTGATGAGCCGTGGGAGGATGAAGCCCGGCGCTATTATATCGGTATCGTGGGAAAATATGGCGCGCAGGTGCAGAATCTTCTGAAGAAGGCTGCCGCGCTGGACATTCAGACGATTTGCCCGCTGCACGGACCGGTGCTGAAGGAAAATCCTGGGCATTATCTGCATCTTTATGATCTGTGGTCTTCTTATCAGCCGGAGTCGGAGGGCATCGTCATTGCTTACACCTCCATCTACGGACATACGCAGCGGGCGGTGAACAGCCTTGCAGATCAGTTTCGGGCGAAGGGCTGCCCGAACGTGATTGTCCACGACCTGGCCAGGTGTGATATGGCTCTGGCTGTGAGCGACGCGTTTCGGTATAATAAGCTGGTGCTGGCGACTACCACCTATAATGCAGACATTTATCCGTTCATGCGTGACTATATTCATCGACTGACTGAGCGAAATTTTCAGAATCGGAAGGTCGCTCTGGTTGAAAACGGCTCCTGGGCGCCGATGGCCGCCAAAGTGATGAAGCAGATGCTGGAGAAAAGCCAAAAGCTCGCCTGGGCGGACACCACGGTCCACATCCGGTCCGCGCTGGATGAGACCAGCCGGAGTGAGCTGGAAGCGCTCGTGGATGAGCTGTGCCAGGATTATATTGCGCAGAGCAGCGAGACTGCGAACAAAAATGACCTGACGGCGCTGTTTAAGATCGGGTACGGTCTGTATGTGGTCACCTCCAACGATGGGACGAAGGACAACGGCCTGATTGTAAATACCGTCTCGCAGGTGGCGGAGAATCCAAACCGTATCGCTGTATGCATCAATAAGGCAAATTATTCGCATCATGTGATCAAACAGACCGGCATCATGAATGTGAACTGTCTGTCTACTGAGGCGCCGTTCCGTGTATTCCAGAACTTCGGCTTTCAGAGCGGGAGAACGGCGGATAAATTTAAAGACATGACGCCGCTTTATTCGGATAACGGTCTTGCGTTTCTGCCCAGATACATCAATGCTTTCCTGTCTTTGAAGGTGGAGCAGTATGTCGATCTGGGCACCCATGGGATGTTTATCTGCATCGTGACCGAGTCCCGGGTCATTTCCAACGTGGAGACCATGACCTACACCTATTATCAGAGCAACGTAAAGCCAAAGCCGCAGACAGAAGGTAAGAAGGGCTATGTCTGCAAGGTCTGCGGATATATTTACGAGGGAGACGAGCTCCCGGACGATTTTATCTGCCCGCTCTGCAAGCACGGCGCGGCGGATTTTGAACCGATTTCGTAAATTCCGTAAATTTGAGGGAACCATTTCCAACTGCAGCAAAGGGAGAGGTGCAGTGGTTCGCACTGGTTTATGCAGTAAAGAAAAAAGCCTTCCGGTGTGTGATTCAATCGGAAGGCTTTTTATGATGCGCAGGGGCGGACGCCGTAGAACGGGGCGGTGTCAACCGGAGTCAGGCGGTGCGCTTCCTTGCCGTAATCGGCATCCTCGCCATTTGCGCACATCTCATTGTAGCGCTCTGCCGTTGCCACAAAAGTATCCGCCGGGATATTCAGCTTTTCCGCCAGTTCTTCGGTAATGTCTGATTCCGCGACTTCTGGAGCTTCACCCAGCCAGTCAGCGACCTCCTCTTCTTCCCCGCTCACGGACACCGATATACCGGCGGCCTGCGGCGGGGCGCGGTGCCGGGGCGAACGGTAAAAATGATAACTGTTCAGTGTCTTCACAGTTATGAGGCTTATCCCGCACTCTGTGCGGAATGCCGCCCCGGTGAGGCCTTTTCCTCACACAATAAACGTTTCCATATGTGCTTCGCAGTAAGTGCGAAGTACTGTCCTGGATGGTTACACAAAATTAAACTATATTAAAGATAAAAATGGAAGTACATAAAATGGGGGAATGCCGATAAAATGGCGATAAAAAGTATTTGCCCGGGCGCGGCGGCAGAAGGAAAAACTTTGAAGAAAGCGCATCTTTCTGACTGAAAAGTTTTGAAGAAACGACATATTTTTGAATTTGAAATTTTGAAGAAACGACATATTTTTGAATTTGAAATTTTGAAGGAACGACATATTTTTGAAAATAAAATTTTGAAGAAATGACATATTTTCGCATTTGAAATCTTGAAGAAATGCATAAACCGTGATATTCTCTTTTAAAGACGTGTTATGAAGATGAGGGTAAAGCAGCATAGAAACAAACGTACCATAGAAATAAACAGCGCGGAGGAATATTCATGTATTTTAAAAGGAAGGTTTATGATAAACTGCTGGAATGGAAAGAGCAGTACGCAGATAAATACGCGGTTTTGCTGGAAGGCGCGCGGCGTGTCGGCAAGTCGACGATTGCGGAGCATTTTGCCGCGACGGAGTATAGATCCTATATTCTGATCGATTTCGGAGCAGCTTCTCCGGAAATTCTTTCCTGCTTTGAGGATATTTATCGTCCGGAGCTGTTTTTTCTGAGACTGCAGGCGACCACCGGGATCAGTCTGTATGAGCACGAGTCGGTTCTTATTTTTGACGAAGTGCAGCTGTTTCCCAAAGCCCGCCAGGCCATCAAGCAGCTGGTAAAATATGGAAAATATCATTACATCGAAACGGGTTCCCTGATTTCTATAAAAAAGAATGTAAAAAATATCCTGATTCCGTCCGAGGAAATGAGGATTCCGGTTTATCCGATGGATTATGAAGAATTTTGCGAGGCGACAGGAGGAAATTATGCACTTCTGGCAACCCTTTTCGACAGGAAAAAAAGCATCGGACAGCAGGTGAACCGATCTCTTATGCGTGATATCAGGCGGTATATGGCAGTGGGAGGAATGCCGCAGGCGGTGGAAGCCTATGTCGCAGGAAACAATTTTTCCATGATTGATCAGGTAAAACGTCAGATTATCTATCTGTATGAAGAGGATTTTAAAAAGCTTGATCCATCCGGCAGGCTTTCCGCGATGTATCACTCCATTCCGGCGCAGCTTTCAAAAGATACGAAACGCTATCGCATTTCAAAAGCTGTCGGAAAGAGAAAGACTTCGAAAGAGGACCGGCTTCTTTATGATCTGATTGACTCAAAAACGGTCCTTCCCTGTTATAATACGACGGATCCCAGAGTCAGCTTATCTCTCACCAAAGATCTGGATCGTTTTAAGCTGTATATTGCGGATATTGGACTGTTCGTTACCTTATTGTTTATAGACAGGCCAATTACGGAAAATGAACTCTACGCAAAGCTGCTCTCCGACAAGCTTCCTGCAAACCTGGGCTATCTGTATGAGAATCTTGTCGCGCAGATGCTGACTGCGGCGGGGCGGGAATTGTATTATCATACATGGGAAAAAGAAGGAAGCTCTCATTATTATGAAATTGATTTCCTGATTTCACAGGGCTCAAAGGTTTCTGCGATTGAGGTAAAATCCTCGGGGACAGGGAAGCATGAGTCGCTGGTCGCATTTGGCAGGAAATACGCAAAAAATATCAGAGACTGCGTGATTGTTTCACAGAAGGATGTGGACAGAAAAGAGGGCCTTACTTATCTGCCGGTTTATCTGTTCCCGTTCCTGGTGAATGACTGAAAATTTGTGTATGGATTCTGACTTTGTTTTCTCACCGGAAGACGCAAAAGAAATGTTCATTAATTCATCCATCTCCGACTATGTATGGCTGCCGCTTAGATTTGAGGGCGACCAGGTGAGGATCGACTGGAAGGGTGAATGGAAGGTAGAGGATTATGAGTAAAACGAGGAAGACCATGATCGTATATAACATTTAAAAATTCGCTGGATAATATCGAAAAAAGGGAGACAGATAACTCGAAGAATGTTAAAATGAGAAAAACGAAGACGGAGGTGTAAGCAAATGGCACTGATTCAGGTGAATTTCATTTCGCAGTCTCTGATGCGGACGGTTCCGATTCAGGTGATTCTGCCGGTGGACAAGATCACGTTTCCGGGGATGCCCGAACGGGGAGAGAAACCATTCAAGACGCTCTATCTGCTGCATGGGATCTTTGGCAATTACACGGACTGGGTGAGCGGGACCAACATCCAGCGCTGGGCGGAGGAGAAAAATCTGGCGGTGGTGATGCCGTCCGGGGAGAATGGCTTCTACGTAGACCGTGCGGAGGAACACAATTTTTATGGAGAATTCATCGGCAAGGAGCTGGTGGAGATCACGCGGAAGATGTTTCCGCTTTCGAGGAAGCGTGATGATACCTTCATCGCCGGGCTGTCCATGGGCGGATATGGCGCTCTGCGCAACGGGCTGAAATACCACGAGACTTTTGGCTGTGTTGCGGGTCTTTCCAGCGCGATGATCGCTGAGGGGATCGAGAAGCGCACCGACGACGTGCCCTTCTTTATTGAGAGCAGAACTTATGCTGAGAGTCTTTTCGGGAATCTGGATGAGATGGCGCAAAGTGATAAAAACCCAGCCTGGCTGGCGAAACAGCTGGTGAAAGAGGGAGCGGATATCCCGGCGCTCTATCTCACCTGCGGGACGAGCGATTCCCTGCTGGAGCCGAACCGGGAGTTTGTGAAGCTGCTGGAGAGCCTGAACATTCCGGTGACCTATGTGGAAAGCGAGGGTGCTCACGAGTGGGACTTCTGGAACCGCTCGATTAAGAACGTGCTGGACTGGCTGCCGCTGGAGGGCGACAATCAGGGAATTAACAGCGGAAATATAGGAAATTGAAATTTACAGGGGGTATCTGGATATGGAATTCAAAAATCAGCGAAATCCGATTTTACCGCTGCAGCATCATGTGCCGGACAGTGAGGCGCATGTGATGCCGGATGGAAAGCTTTATATTTATGGAAGCTACGATGACCGGGAAGACGTCTATTGCAGTGAAGAGTATCATGTGGTCTCCACATCGGACATGGAGCGCTGGACGGTACATGAAATATCTTTAAAAGGGCAGGAGATCCCGTGGTTCAACGACCCGGACGCGCCGAAATATCCAGGGATTGACTGGAGCCATCCGACGCCCTTTATCCGGAAAATGCTGGAGAGCATGCCGCAGGATAAGGAAAAATTCGAAAAACAGGACGACGGGCCGAAGCCTGCGCTGCTCTTTGCGCCAGACTGCGCATACCGCGATGGGAAGTATTATCTTTATTTCTGTATGCCGGACGACAGCGAGGGCGTGGCCGTCTCGGATCGGCCGGAAGGACCGTTTTCGAACCCGATACAGCTGCCCTGCGGCGGGATTGACCCGGCGATTTTTATCGACGACGACGGACAGGCTTATTTTTACTGGGGTCAGCTGTTTTCTCATGGGGTGCGGATGAATCAGGACATGGTTTCTTTCGACAATACGCAGATTGTCAATGATCTGGTGACGGAGGAGGAGCATTTCTTCCATGAGGGCTCTTCCATGCGGAAAATCGGGGATACCTACTACTATGTCTACGCGGACATGGAGCGCGGGAAACCAACGGCACTGGGGTATTCCACAGGAAAATCTCCCATGGGACCGTTTACTTATCAGGGTATCATCATTGACAATGACGGCTGCGATCCGGCGAGCTGGAACAATCACGGCTCCATCGAGTGCGTAGACGGACAGTGGTACGTATTTTACCACAGATGCAGCCGCGGTGTGCAGGAGCACCGGAGGCTCTGCATTGAAAAAATTAACATCCTGCCGGACGGCACCATTCCGGAGGTAAAGATGACCTCGCAGGGCGTAGGAGAGCCATTCGGCCCGGGTGAGACCATCATGGGCTACCAGGCCTGCGGCCTGAAGGGGAGCGTGTATATTGGGCTGGAGGAAGCAGATGCTGCTGCGGAGGCGGGAATTGATTGTGGGGAGAAATGTGCGGAAGACCTGCCGGGTGCTGGCGGATGCGGCAGCGAAAAGCAGAGCTTTTTAGAAAAGCTGACGAACATTTCCGACGGCGATGAGATGACCTTCCGCTATGTAAAGAGTGACAGGGACTGGACCGGTATCCGCCTGACCTGTGCCGGAAGCGGCGTGATTGAGGTACTCATGAACGGGCAATCGGCCGGAACCGTTGAGATAGCGGGCAGTCCGAAGCAGACGGATACCGCAGAGTGCAAAAACACGCAGAACCAGATCGTTTCCACAGAAGCGCCGATAGCAATGCCGGCCGGAGAGTATGAGCTCGTGCTCAGAGCAGTAAAGAGCGATGGACTGGAGATCAGGGAGCTTGCGTTAGTGTAGCAGGCTGCGTATCGCCGCACCTTTTGTGCGGGTGATCGGAGACGCTGCAAGGGTTTCTACCATTACAAATGCCGTGTACTGGGGAT
Organism: Lachnospiraceae bacterium; assembly: GCA_021201095.1. GTDB lineage: Bacteria > Bacillota > Clostridia > Lachnospirales > Lachnospiraceae > Choladousia. The sequence goes on along the minus strand of JAJQFO010000314.1, from coordinate 57,635 downwards.
ATCATGCGGCACTGGATATCTGAATAGAACGGAAAAGTGCATCTGGTTGCAAAAATCTTTCCTGACTTTGAAATGACCAATTGATTGCGAAGATACGGAATAGCTACAAAACCGTTTACAATTTGTATTCACTGCTTTGGGAATGATTATGCTAAAGATCGCAAAGTGGAAAAAAGAAAAATTGAGGAAGCAATGCAAGGCTAAATCGGGTGAGATTGGAGAAGCGAGGAGAGGGAATATGAGCGATATTGGCAGATGGATTACTAATCAGACGGCTGCGCCTTTTTATGCACGCCGTCTGTTCGTGCTGGATAAAAAAGTGAAAAAGGCAGAGGCGAAGGTCTGCGGGCTGGGGCAGTTCCTGTTCTGGGTAAATGGTCAGAAGGTTGGGGATCATGAACTGGATCCCGGGTGGACGGATTATAAAAAGCTGATCGAATATGTGATATTTGACGTGACGGATTATTTACATGCCGGGGAGAATGTGATCGGCGCGGAGGTCGGAAATGGCTGGTTTATCAAGATGGACGAGCACTACACGTTTTCCTTCCCGCCTTTTATGCCGCCAAATCCGAATCCCTATCAGCCTTACGGAAAGTCGCTGATGCTGGCGGCAGAGCTGAACATTCTGTTTGAGGACGGCACCCGGATGTGTCTGCATGCGGATGAGGACTGGCGTGTGCGAAAACACCCGGTTGTGATGAGCAATGTATATGGCTCCGAGACGATGGACGGGCGGCTTGTGCCGGGCGACTTTTGGTGTACTGCAAATTTCGACGCTTCCGGATGGGAGCGGGCGTCTTTTGTGTCGGAAGAGGAGGCGCCGACCGGAAGCGCTTCTTTTAAAGAAATGATTCCTCAGGAACATCCGTCGGTGAAGGTGATTCACAGCTATGAGGGAGTTTATCTGGGAGAGGTAAATGGCCGGAAAATTTACGATTTCGGGCAGAATCTGTCCGGACTTCTGGAATTTGAAGTCAGGGGGCACGCCGGAGATGTTGTGAAGGTCTATCCGGCGGAAAAGCTGGCCGCAGACGGCGATGTGGATCAGATGGCGAAAAACTGGATGAATCTGGACAGCTGTGAGACTTATATTCTTGGAGCCGGGCCTGACGGAGAGTGGGAGCGGTTCCGGATGAAATTCACCTATTTTGCGGGACGGTATGTGGCGGTTGAAATGATTCCGGGCGGCGCGGAGGCGCTTTCCGGTGTTGCGCAGACACAGGATGAGACGATTACCGGTGCTGCACAGCCGCAAAGCGAGAGGATTACCGGAGCGGCGGAGATGCAAAGCAAGACGCTTTCTGGTGCGGCACAAACGCAAAGCGAGGCGCTTTCCAGTGCCGCGCAAGCACAGGACGGAATCGAAATCCGCAATCTGGTAGCGCATGCGCTTACCAGCGCCTGGAAGACGGATGGCTCTTTCACCTGTGATGATGAGCGGTACAACAAGATCTACGGCATGATTGAAAAGACGGTGGAAGCAAACATGACGACGGGTGTTCATACCGACTGCCCGACCATCGAACGCTTCGCCTGGCAGGAGCCGAATCATCTGATGGCGCCGTCGATTCTGTTCATGAAGGACGGACGCCTTCTGTGGGAGAAATTTCTGCTGGATATGCGCGTCGGGCAGCATACGGCTGACGACTGGTTCCATGATATGCAGGGTGGGAGGTACTATCCGGGAGACGGCCTGATGCCCGCGCAGTGCCCCTGCTATATTCCGAATGTGCTTCCGGTGCCGGGCATGGGAAGCTTTTATGACATCATCGCCTGGGGGAGCACCAGCATTCTGGGCACCTACTGGCATTATCAGTTTTACGGCGATCCGAAAATCATAGAAGACAATTACGACGCGGGCATGCGTTATCTGAACCATCTGAAGACAAAGGTCACGGAAGAAGGCTTTATCAATCACGGACTTGGCGACTGGGGCAACCCGCGCAATGACCTTGTGAAGGAAAATGTGGAGACGGCCTTTTTATATGCGGACGTGATGACGCTGGCTTATTTTGCGGAGGTTCTGGAAAAAACGAGCCTGGAGACAGAGGGCGACCTTCAGCAAAGCCATTCTGTGATAGCAGGAAACGAGGCAGCAAAGCCAGATAAAGCGGCACCGGAATATGAGGCAGCAAATCGAAATAAGACGGTGCCGGGAAGCGTGGCGACAAATCGAAGCCTGGCGAAGGACCGCGAGAAGCTTCTTGCCTATGCGAAAGTGATCAAAGACAATTACAATCAAAAGCTCCTGACCTGGAATGAGGAGCAGGGCTTCTGGTGCTACAAGGCCTGGGATCATCCGGATGAACTGTTTATGACGCAGGCAGCTGAAGCGCTTCCGCTTTACTGGGGACTGGTGCCGGAAGACAAAGAGGCTGATGTCGCGCGCGCCCTGCAATACGTGCTGGAGCGGGACGGTGCATTTATCAGCGGCGAGGTGGGACTGCCCTATGTGATCCAGTCTGCCCGGAAGTACGGTATGAACGAGCTGATCAGCCGGCTGATACTGAAGGAAGAGCACCCGAGTTATTATGCCTTTATTCTGGACGGTGAGACGACCCTGGGAGAATACTGGGAGACGAATCCGCGCAGCCACTGCCATGACATGATGGGGCACATCATTGAATGGTATTACAACGGGATTGCGGGAATCCTCTGTGAAGAACCGGGATTCGCAAAGATCACCATCCGCCCGTACCTGCCGGAGAGTATGAATGAATTTACATGCAGCTATCAGTCGGTGAAAGGACTGATCCGGGTGAAGGTGACCAGAATGGAAAAAGAGATCCTGCTGAATGTGACTGTACCGGAGCAGATCGAATATACGATTGATACCAGTGAACTGGAAAAGGGTGGAAACACGGTAGAGGTTTTTGTGGCATAATATTGTTGGCGTAGTCTTTGGCAAATTTACAACGTTATGCAATGATCTCAGGTGTAAGCTATCTGCTCCTCAGACAGCATTGATTGTTGGGGAACAAATTCGTTTACAGAAGGATGAATTTGCTCCCCAAAACCAGAAAAGAAAAAATATCCCGGCAGCGCGGAACCTTTGTTCTGCGCACGTGGTCAGGATAATCCCCGGTGAGCAGAAATACATTCCATAAACAGCTGCTGCAGCGGGCTGATCCATTTGTTTTTATGATGCGCGTAAACAATCGTCAGTTCATTCGGCTCCACATTGGTTGCAACTTCAACTAATGACCCGGCAGCCAGTTCTTCTTCTACTGTAAACCTGGGCAGAAATGACACACCCACGTCATTTTGCACCAGGTTTTTGATTGTGGGAATGCTGGCAAGCTCTATGGTGTGGTCCAGAATAATCGACTGACTTTTCAGGTAGCTTTCGAAGATCTGGCGGAAAATACAGTTCGGCTCATTGATGATCAGCGGGATACTGTAGTGCTGCCCGGGAGTGACAAAATCTGAAAAGTTCTGCGCAATGGCTGGGGACGCGACCAGCACGGCCGGGAAGGATTCCAGGGGATAAATGCTCAGACGGTCGCCGTATCCCCCGACATTCTGATAAAAAATACCGGCGTCCAGCGTACCGTCCATCAGCTGATTGCGGATCTCATAACAGTTCATAGACTGAATGTAGAGCCTTGCCCTGGGCGCTCTGCTCACAAAGGCTTTGAGTGCCTGGGGCAGACGGTAGCACAGATATGTCTCGGCTACGCCGATATGCAATTCTCCCTCACAATCCGAGAGGTCTTTTCCCAGATAATACAGCTTGTCTACCGCCTGAAATACCTCATCCACATGCGGAATCAATTCCCGGCCGGCAGCGGTCAGCACCATTTTTCTGCCGATTTTCTCAAACAGGCTGACAGAAAGCTCCTGTTCCAGCTGATCCATCTGAAAGGTAATCGTGGACTGCGTATAGTGCAGCTTTTCCGCCGCCGCAGTAAAGCTCCCCTCCTCGACGATGGTTTTGAAGGTTGTTAAATACTTCAGATCCATGGCTCCTCCTACTTAAATTATTCAAAATAATTGAATTATAAATCTAAATATTTTAATTTGATTAAAGCTTTCTTTGCCGGTATTATAAGGTTTGAAATCCCGAAAGTCAAGAACTGAAAAGTTCAAGACTCGTAAAACCCTGGAAAGCCAGGAGCCGGAAAGTCAGGACCTGGAAAATCATGATCCGGTAAGTCAGGATTTGATAAACCAGGTTCCCTGAATTCAGGCATTGAAAATCAGGAACTGAGCGGGCCGGAAAAAACAAATCAGAGGAGGACACAGCATGAGGTTATCTGGCAGGAGTTTTTTGAAAAAGACGAAAGAAGGTACGGAAAAAGATCCCAAAAAAGATACGAAAAAAATGGTAGAAAGAAGCATGCACGAGTCCATGGAGAAAACTATAGGAAAAACTACGAAAAACTTTGTGAAAAACTCTGCGGAAAATTCTACGAAAAATTCTGCGGAAAACTGTACAAATTCCTTGTTGTGTGTGATATTAGTCATCGCTGCCTGTCTGGTGCATGGTGTGATGCAGGGAGTACACGACAATTACGGCATTATGATGCAGGGACTGGTGAGAACGACAGAGATCAGCTATGCGTATATCAGCTTTTGTATTGGCGTAGGAGCGCTTGTATACGGTATCGCGCAGCCGTTTCTGGGGATGCTGGCATTGCGGAAATCCAACGCGTTCGTTATCCTGATGGGGATTGCACTTACGGTCGCCGGATTGATCATCACGCCTCTGTGCCGGAAGCCGCTGTCTATGCTGCTGTTTTTTGGAATTCTGCTGCCCCTGGGAACGACCGGTCTGTGCTTTGGTATTGTGATGGGAGCCATTACGCCATTTCTGACGGAAAAAAGGGCGGCGCTCGTTTCCGGCATCGTTCAGGCGAGCGCCGGAGTCGGGGACGCGCTGATGTCACCGGCATTGCAGAGAATGTCGGATGATTTTGGTATCCGCATAGCGATGAGCGTTACGGCGCTTCCATTTCTGATCATGATTCCAATCGTTTTATGGATGGGGAGAGTCAATAAAGCAAGGAAAGCTGCAGACGAAAATGGGACAGGTGCAGCCGAAGAAGCTTCAAGTGAGAAAACGGATGCTATTACGGATGAGAATTCACGCATTGTTCCAGCTAAGCATGCAGGCAAAATTTCAAACGATCGTGAGAGCAGAATTTCGGACGAATATTTGAGCGAAAATACAGGTGAAAATACAGGTAAAAATACCAGTAGAATTGCAGACGAGAATACTGGCGGAAAATTATCTCTCACCGCCATACTGCGCGACGCGTTTCGCGTACGCGATTATCGGTTGATTCTGATCGGATTTGCTACCTGCGGGTTCAATATGTCGATCATCGAGAGCCATCTGTACTCTCAGTATATCTCTTACGGGATTGACAGCTCCGCCGCATCACTGACCCTGACTGTCTACGGCCTGGCGACTATGACCGGTGCGGTGCTGTCCGGCTATCTCGGTACGAAATTCCGGATGAAAAATGTCCTTGGCACCCTGTATGCCATGCGCGTAGTAATTTCACTTTCCTTTTTGCTTGTGCCGAAGACCGCCGCCTTTGCGTTCGTGGCAGCCGCGCTCCTTGGAATGTGCGGGGACGCGACCGTTCCGCCGACCTCTGGCATTATCAGCAAACGCTTTGGCGCGGAAAAAATGGCAGTTCTGTACGGATTTGCCCTGATCGGGCATCAGGTTGGAGCGTTTTTGAGTTCTTTTCTGGGCGGACTTTTTGTCAAAAATGGTATGGGTTATGAGCCGCTCTGGGTGGTCAATCTCTGCCTGGCGGCGATTGCGGCTGCGGCGAGCTACAGGATACGGGAGGAGCATAAGTGAAAAAGACGGGAGGTTTCATTTTCCTTCATGGTTGGCACTGCCACTGCGAGTTACAGAAATGATATAAAGCCCATGAAAAGTTGACACTACAACCAAAATGATACCAGAATAAAACAGGCTAAAAGGCATGAAAATGTGCATTTCCGGAAGGAGCATGATTCGAAAAATGTGAACAGTCGGAAGGATCACGGTTAGAAAAATGTGAAAAACGTGAAAAGTAGGGTTGAAAAAATGTGATGGCGACAATAAAATAAGAGCTGAGACAGAAGTGTGAATGAAAAGCAGGAAGAAGCGGAATGGACGATGTACCGCTAAGGTGAAGGCGTCTGGTGAGGAGATTCGGAGGCCCTGTTAAAATTTTTATGAAATAAAGGAGGCAGACATGTTAGTAACAGAATTCAAATTGTACGAAAACAGAGAGGACGTAACCCTGACGGCCTATGTACTGGCGGAAAAGGGCGAGCTGCGCGGGCAGGGACTTCGCCCTGCGGTATTGATCTGCCCTGGCGGCGGATATTTTAACTGCTCCGACCGGGAAGCGGAGCCGGTGGCGCTCGCGTTCGCAGCCATGGGATACCACGCGTTTGTACTGCGCTATTCGACCTATATGGAGGGCGCGGAAGGTTTTGTGGATCTGTTCTCGGATTTTGAGGTGAAGGAGCACCTGACGCATCCGGCTCCGGTCAGGGAAATCGGCATGGCGATGCTGCTCATCCGGGAGCACGCCAGGGACTGGATGGTAGACATGGACCGTGTGGCAGTGTGCGGGTTTTCAGCGGGAGCGCACAATTCTGCTATGTACGGCGTGTACTGGGATAAGCCGCTGATTACGGACTTCCTGGGCGTGGAAAAGGAAGCGATCCGGCCCGCCGCATTGATTTTGGGATATACGCTGAGCGATTACATTTTGCTGCGGGATTCCGAGAAAAATGAATTGGATGAAGCCTTTTTCAGAGGCTCCGTAAAGGCATTTACCGGGGAAGCGCAGCCTTCCGAGGAAAAGCTGATCGAAGTCAGTCCGGCGAGGCTGGTGAGTGAGATGACGCCGCCGGCGTTTCTCTGGGCGACTGCGGCGGATGGCATGGTGCCGGTGCAGCACAGCCTGCGCATGGCCCACGCGCTGGCAGATCATCATGTGCCGTTTGAGCTGCACGTTTTTGAGGAGGGAGATCATGGTATGAGCGTAGCTACGCAGGCCTCCTCGGTGGCGAAAAGCCAGATGAATGCGGACGCGGCAAAATGGATCGGACTGGCGGATGCCTGGCTGAAAAAACGCTTTGCGCTGGATCTTCCGGAGAAGACAGCGTTTGAGGAAGCAATGCAGAATGGCAGCATTTGAGGAAACAGTGCACAGAGGAAGGCAGTATTTGAGGAAGCGATGAGAGGGAGACGACAGCGCTTGAGAAAGCGATGCAGGGTAAAGACAGCATTTGCGGAAACAATGCGGAAGTGAAGGCAGTCTGAAAGAACCGGGAACAGAATTTGAAAAAATGCGGTATTTGTATGAAAAAATGACATGTACCGCATTCTTTTTTTATGATAAATTATGAGAAGAAAATCGCTTCTCATAATGCTCCAGAATCTTGCGATTCTGGAACTAACTTATTGGGTGAAAACCCGCAAGCGCGTGTCTCCGCTTCGCTTCGGTCGGCGCTAAACGGACATCCACTGGATGTCCAGCGCCCTTCCGATAAGTTAAATTCTGAGATATGTAAAGCAACGTTCAGGAACCGCCTGTTTGAAATTCATTTATGCAAACAGCAGAGATTGCTTTTTGTGTAAAGGTGCTGCAGCAATCAGGTTCCGTTTCCCGTAATGATCCGGACCTGCAGTTCAGCGAACTGGCATGGACGGTGATTACTAACGCGGGACACTGTAAAAAAATGAAAGAAGAGGGAGAATTCGTCATGTTCAAAAAATCAGATTTCGGTATCGTATTTAACACGTTGTTTTCGCTCGCGTTTGCGGCAGCATTGACACTGTTTGTCAAGTACACAGGCGGGAGCCTCACCTTCGAGAGCTTCTGCATGGGATTAGTGCCCGCGTTTGCGATTAATTTTACGCTGGGTTCTTACATACCGTTGCTGAAAGTCGGCAATGCCTTTGCAAGCCTTTTCGTGAAGGATGAAAAGCATCCGGCGTTTTATTTCCTGCGGATGCTGGCCATCGTGGTCATCATGACGATTTTGATGAGTTTCCTGTGCATGTTCTATGAGATGGGATTCAATCCGGCGCTGCCGATTGCCTTTGCATCCTCTCTGCCGCTGACCCTGGTGTACGCATATGTGGTGGCATGTATCATTTTCCCGTTCCTGCTGAAGGCGACGCAGGCTCTTTGCGCGAAGGAAGGGTGAGATAGCTGCGATATTCTGGCTTCGTTGATTCGTGAGTATGCAGAATATTTGATGCTGCCCGCGAGGCGGGCATGAAATTTGACAAAATGGCAGGTAAAATAGCCTGAAAACAGCGCATCGCCAGTACAGGAAAAAGTACTGGCGATGCGCTGTTTTCATTTTTTAGCTGGCATATCAAACCGCGAATGCGACCCCGGACAGGATTTTTTTCGCTTCTTCGTATTCCTCCACGGTAGAATCCAGAGAGCGGCAGGCGCGTTCCATTGAGTAGCCCTCGTTTTTCATAAGGGAATCGACATTTCTTACGAGCCGTCCGGCCATTCCTTTATCCATACCTGCTTTCATACCTTTTTCCATACCTTCCTCCAGCCCCTCGCGGCGGCTTTGTCTAATGCTTTCGTTAACCAGTCTTCCATTCTGGTCACCTTCCTTTCTTCGCCTTCGTTTTGTGCGAGCTCAAATCTCCGATCTCCTGACACTGCTGCAAGCAGATTCAGCACTTCTTCTACGTGCGTTATTTCCTCTTTGGACGGAACATAGGCATGATTTTTTCTCATTTGTACAAAGTAATCAGCCACGATTCTGAAATCACTTTTGAACTTTGCCACGGTATCATCATCGAGCCAGGCAATTTCGAATATATTTGCCCGATAATTATGGAAAAAGCGGGCAAATTCTTTGTCTGGCGTCCCGACTACGTTTCTAAGACTGCGTGATTTCTTCCCCCAGCGGCGATCTGTACCAAAGTACAGGACAAGTGTCGCCACGGGATATCGGGCATTCCCCTGATTGATTTCGTTTCGGTATGCTGCGCCATCATAGCCGATCACCCGCAGCGCGATGTCGGGGTCGCTTCGTGTCTGATTTTCCAGACCGATAAGGCTGATGCGCATTTGCCCTTTTGTCCAGTATTTGGCTACGTCACGATCCTGGCCATGGATTACTTTTGTCGCTTTGTACTGACTGATGGTGCCTGTGGCTTCGAGATCCTCTGCTTTTATGACTTCCTTACCTTTATAGATAAGGACATTTACGATGTCGGAAAAGACATCTGGGTAATCTTCCAGCAATTTTTCTGTGATATCTTTTTCTGCCATTGATTTTCCTCCTGATTTTAGCATGAAATGGATGGTTTGAAAACCCTTTGACAAGGTTCTGTGGTTTATTCTGTTTCACCTAATTCGTTTCTGCATTTCGTTTCAGATATTTCACTTCGGATGATTTCCGTAATGTTTTGTTTAGAAGATTTTCAGGACAGTTACGGATTGATTTTTGACACTGGCATTATTTTTTGATTTCTAAAACCCTGGAATGGAGTGGAGATAGTGAGGAACGCGATCATTCTAACACGAAACAACCATAAAAGCAAGCATAAACAATAAACAAAAAACATAAAATAAAAGACAAGAAACATAAAATATGAACAAATTAATGAACGAAAAAACAGACGTTATTAATTGAGCATACTGTTCTTTTTGCTATGTTTTAGTGAAATATATGGAACAGTTGCAAGATGAAGATGGAAGAAGAAATTTCATTATAAATATTTATGTGCCCCCTGTCTCCTGCTCTTTTTTTGTGCTATACTGCTATCATCAGTAAGAGAGCAGGATTGCCGGCGGCATCAAGAAAGGAATCACGCATATGCGCAGAACGTTTCATGTGACAGGCTTATGTACGCCTGAGAGAAATTATATGGTAAATACAGATGGGCGGATTGAGCGGATTATCGGAGAATATATTCTGCCAGGAAAATACTTTACCATAAACCGAGCAAGGCAGTATGGGAAAACGACAACGCTGTATCTGCTCGAACAGAGCCTGAAGGAGCGGTTTCTGGTGCTGCGCCTGAGCTTCGAATACGCGGATGAATATTTTGCGTCCGCTCAGACGCTTGCGGAGGGGCTGGTGCTGGATATTTCAGATCGTCTGCGCAGTTTAAAGGTTGAGGATGATATCATAAGAAATTGGGAAAGGCCGATTTCCGAGCGGTTCCCGATGCGGGATCTGGGGAAAAGAATCACGGAACTGTGCAGAAGCTGTGAGAAAAAAGTGATTCTGATGATTGACGAGGTGGATAAAAGCTCGGACAATCAGATTTTTCTTTCTTTTTTAGGCATGCTTCGGGCGAAATATCTGGATCAGCTGGCAGGGACAGACACAAGCTTCTGGTCTGTGATTCTGGCGGGCGTTTGTGACATAAAGAATTTAAAGCAAAAGCTCCATCCCGGAGAGGAATCAAAATATAATTCGCCTTGGAATATCGCGGCTGATTTTACGGTGGATATGGGGTTTTCGCCGCAAGATATTGCCTCCATGCTCCGGCAATATGAGGATGACTGGAATACGGGGATGAATGTGGAGGAAATCAGTAAGCTTTTATATGATTATACATCAGGCTATCCGTTTCTCGTATCCAGATTGTGTCAGATTCTGGCAGGAGCAGTGAAGGAGGAAAGTACAGCGCAGGAGCGCAGGCAGGCATGGTCTAAGGAAGCGTTTCAGGGAGCTGTGCGGGAGATTTTGAAGAGACCCAATACGCTGTTTGACGATATGAGTAAGAAGCTGTCTGATTATCCCAGACTGAAGGAAATGATATACAGCATCCTGCTGCAGGGCAGGAAATATTCTTATGAGACGGAAAATGAATTGATCCGCATTGGTGAGATGTTTGGCTTTCTGAAAGAAAGAGATGGTGCGGTCAGTATCTCCAACCGGATTTTTGAGATGAAACTATATAATCTTTTCCTTTCTGAAGAAGAAACGGATGCGAAAATGTTTACAGCCGCTGATACAGAAAAGATTCAGTTCATTCGCGGCGGGCATCTTCAAATGGAACTGGTATTGCAAAAATTCTGTGAGTACTTTGAAGATATCTATGCTGATGCGGATGACCGGTTTATCGAGGATAATGGAAGACGTATCTTTTTGGTGTTTTTAAAGCCGATTATCAACGGAAACGGGAATTATTATATCGAATCCAGGACGCGGAATATGAAACGGACGGATGTGATTATCGATTACAGAGGCGTTCAGGAGGTGCTCGAGATGAAGATCTGGCATGGTGAGGAGTATAATCGCCGCGGCGAGAACCAGCTGCTGGAGTATATGGAATATTACCATCTGGATAAGGGATACATGCTGAGTTTTAACTTTAACAAAAAGAAACGGACTGGGATGAAGAAAATCGTTATAGGCGGCAAAGTACTCGTTGAGGCAGTAGTGTGATGCTGCAAATGCTGTTAGAAGAAAATGGAGCAGGAGATAACACTCCTGCTCCTGCCTTTCTTATGCGCAGGGGCGTGTAAGGAGTTTTGTGGCTTGCGCCACACACGTCTACGTTTCTACACTTCGTTTCGGTCCGCGCTAAACGTCTCCGCTTCGCTACGGTCGGTGCTAAGCGAACATCCACTGGATGTTCAGCACCGTCCACTGGACGTCCAGCACCGCTTCGGTCGGCATAGAACTTTTAATTGACCGCCTCAACGACAACCAGCCGGTCGCTTTTATTTCCAAACAGCTCCTCCGAGCTGTACTCCAGTACGCCGTCCACCGGGCGGAAGGTCTGCTCTTTCTCTGTCTTTTCCCCGGTAGCCGGATCCATTTCCCAGATGCGGTATTCATCGGCGGTGAGACCGCGCAGAACGAAGCTGCGCATGGAGGTTTCGCTCATGTAGCCGACGATCGTGCGCATGGAGGCGTCTCCGGTGAAATAGATCATGGAGCGGTTGGACGCTTCCATAAAGAAGGACTTGGTTTCAGCCTTTTCCTTTGGCAGCGGCTTGAGCTGGCTCCAGTTGACGGATTCGTAGAAGTCGCGGAAGATGGTCAGCTGGTTGGCGCCGGGCAGATTCAGACCGTCCCACCAGGCCAGATCGCCCCAGCCGATGCCTCCAACGCCTTTTTCCCACTGCAGTTCCCACACGCCGAGGGCGCCGTAGGTGTAGCCGCAGCCGCCGCTCTGCATGATCAGATAGGCGAGCCGCCGCATCATGGCGGCTGTGATCGGACGGGAGGAATATTCGTTGGAGGCAGCGCCTTCGTAGTTCCCCTCGCTTTCCAGCACCGGGTGACCGGCATACATTTCTTTGAATTCAGAATATATGGACTGCGCCATGTCAAAATCGCCGTGCCCGGCCTGGCTCATCGCGAAGTCGAACCAGTCTTCATTTTCATAAATCTGCGGGAAGGGGCGGTCGCAGGCAAGGTGCGCGGACTGCAGATTGCCGTAGGCATTCCAGCGCGCACATTCCCTGGCCACCTCGTTCCAGAGGCGTGTGTTTTCTTCAAGATCGCCCATATAGCCCGGAAGCTCGCCGGCCAGCGTCCACGCCACCGGATACGCGCCGTACCGCGCGGCCGTGTATTTCGCCATCTTCTTGTAGCGCTCCACGCCGCCGACCGGCATGTCATAGCCCCAGGCGTAGCCGACCGCGATCAGCAGACCCTGGTCGGCGAGGTATTTCATCTTTTTATCTACATTTTCCTGGAACTCTTTTATGTTCGGGACAAAGCCATGCTCTGTTTCCTGCATCAGATTGAGATTCCGCCCGAAATAGCCGTCCTGTTTTCCGTCGCGGAAGTTGCACTGATAGACGGTGAATTTCTGCTGCACACGCTTGTCCACACAGGCCTTGAACTGGCTTTCGCCCAGAGCGGGCAGGTCAGAGCTGCCAACAGAATCGCTTCCGGGTGGAAATGCTCTCCGCTTCGCTTCGGTCGGTGCTAAACGGACATCCACTGGATGTCCAGCACCCTCACATTCGTTCGGCGGATATCCCGTCCGAAGGACGGAGATGCCACCCGGCGAGGGCATCTTGGAGCTGCCAATTGAATCGCTGCGCGATGGGGCGGCTCCTGGCCAATTGGATTCGTCAAAACGCTCTTCTGTGACGAAGGTCCAGTGCGTGTCCCCCAGCCAGAAAAACGGCGTCCCGTCCGTGTGCTCCAGGTAGTCCTTATCTTCAGATACCCGCAGGAAACCGTGCTGATACATCGCGAGTGTTCCGGTATAAGGCATGCAGGTGACAGTGACGGTGCCGGAAAAATCGGTGCTTTCCGGGTCTGTGCTGCTTATCTCGCAGATCCAGGTGCCCACCGCGGTCGGCGCAAAGCGCAGCACCCAGGTGCCGCCGCCGTCCCAGAAGGCCAGAAGCTTAAGCTGCTGCCCGTCCGGCCCGGTAAAGAGGCCGGTCACATCGACATCTTCAAAGGGGGAGGCGTAGTGTTTCTGGGTCGTGATGGTGATGTCCACCGTGCGCCATTGCTCGGCCTGATAAGTGGCTGCTGTGATTCCCATGTAATTTCCTCCTGTGTTTTGATAGAATATGGTCATATTCCCATTCGCTTTTGGAAATGGGCACTTCGTTTCTGAGGTTTGTTTTTGCTCCTTACTTTTATACTCGCTGCTGCGTTGCTTGATGAGCATCAAGATTTTCTGGCACAGGCACCGCGGATTTCTTTCGGTTAGATTATACCATTGAATCTTAAAAAAACAAGTTAAGGGTGCCTTTTTTGAAAAAAAGCAAAAAGAAACACCGTTACGTTTAAACTGCTTGTTTTCATCTGCCCTCTATGCTAAAATCATATCATGTGATACAAACGAGACGCGAGGAACCCCTTTTTGCAGGGAAAGGAGGCCGCAAAAGAATGCCCAAAATTTTTAATGTGACCGGGGTTTGCCGGCCGGAAGCGCACTATATGGTTGATCTGACCTCCCGCCTTGAGGCGATCAAGAAAATGGTGGACGCAGGCGATTATTTTGCCATTAACCGGGGCAGACAGTATGGAAAAACAACGACACTGAGCGCACTTACAGAGCTTCTGAAAAAGCAGTATGTGGTAGTAAGCATGGATTTTCAAACGTTAAGTGCGGATTCTTTTGAAAATGAGCAAAGCTTTGTGGCGGCATTTGCGAACGAGTTGTTGGATGCAGTCGAAGTGTTTCCGAACGGTATCGAAGAACAGCTGCTGGCTTTTGTGGAAGGAACCGCGAGGATCAATTCGCTGCAGGCTCTGTTCCTGGTTATCAAAGCGTGGTGCGGGAAGCTGGAAAAGCCTCCGGTATTGCTGATAGACGAGGTAGATTCAGCGACGAATAATCAGGTGTTTCTGGACTTTCTGGCGCAGCTGCGGGCATACTATCTCAAACGTTCAAAGGTGCCGACATTTCAGTCTGTGATATTAGCAGGAGTATATGACATCAGAAGCATAAAAAGAAAGATAAGACCAGATGAGGATCATAAGGAAAATTCCCCCTGGAACATCGCTGCCAGGTTTCGCGTGGATATGGATTTTTCGAAAGAGGATATTGCCGGAATGCTGGCGGAGTATGAGGCGGATTATCATACTGGCATGGACACTGGTGAGATTGCCGCTGCCATTTTTGAGTACACACACGGTTATCCGTACCTGGTCTCGGATTTATGCAAGATCATGGATGAGGAATTGCCGGGAAGTCAAGGATTCCCGCAAAAGTCCGATGTGTGGACTTGTGATGGTGTTGGGGAGGCGGTAAAGAGAATCGTAAGTGAGGACAACTCTCTCTATGAATCGATGCTCGGGAAACTGAAGACTTATCCGGAACTGAAAAATCTTTTACAGGAGCTTCTTTTCAATGGAAATCCGTTTCCGTATGTGATGTCGGTTTCCTATATTAAAGACGCTGCCATGTTTGGCTTTATCCGCAATGAGAATGAAACAGCCGTTATTGCAAACCGTATTTTTGAGACGGTGCTTTATAATCACTTTCTGGCAGAAGAATTTGCTGAGAATAAGCTGTATGCTGTTGGTGCATCTGAACGAAACCAGTTTATCGTTGGCGGACATCTGGATATTCGCCGGATTCTGGAAAAGTTTATTGAGACGTTTGGTGAGCTTTATGGGGAAGAAGACGAGGAGTTTCTGGAAAAGATTGGTCGGAAGTATTTTCTGCTGTTCCTGAAACCGATCATAAACGGAGTCGGGAATTACAGCATAGAGCCGCAGACCCGCAACAGTGAAAGAATGGATCTGGTGATTTACTACCGGGGAGAGCAAAATATCCTCGAGTTAAAGCTCTGGCGTGGAAAATCCTATAATGAAAGGGGCGAAAAGCAGCTTTCGGGCTATCTGGATTATTTCCATATGAAAAAGGGTTATATGTTAAGTTTCAATTTTAATAAAAAGAAAACGCGTGGCGTGAAAGAGATTGTTCTTGGGGATAAGATTCTGATAGAGGCGGTTGTGTAAAGAACATATGGGAAAAATGTAAATAAGAATTATAGAAATGCTCCGGTCGTTGTGTATGACTGGAGCATTTTCTTCTTTTTGCGTGCTGGGCAGACAGGGGACAATGCTGTCTGTTCCATTATAAAAAATGTCGTGTTTCTCAGAAAATATTCTGTGGAAAGAAAAGTGTATTTTCGCTATCATTACAACAGCAAATCATTTAACAAGAAGATTCTGGAGCCTGAAATACCGGCAGTATGGAATGCTTACGAAAGGGCTGGAATTTCCCTGCGTTTTTGCTTCTGAATCCGGCATCATCAAACAGTAGAATGGAGATTGGATAAAATGAAAGTAGAAAAACTGAGAGTGAATCATATTAAAAATCCGCTGGGGTATGCGATTGATCCGCTGAGCTTTTCCTGGATCGTGACGGAATGTGCCAGTCAGCAGAAATGGGCGCGGATTTGTGTCGCGGAAGCTTCCGGCTGCCGGCAGACGCTATCTGGAGCCACGGACTGTCAGAATCTGACGTATGAGGCATCTGCCTGCAGTCATTCAATACTTGGACATTCTGCTTTTGATGGGGCAGAGCTTCTTTTTGACAGCGGCGAGGATGCGGAAGCGGACAGTAAGGATTATCAGGTTTCTCTGGCATTAAAGCCGCGCACCGGATATCTCTGGGAAGTGACGGTGATGGCGGAAAATGGAGAGCCCGCGTCGGCTATGGGGTATTTTGAAACTGGAAAGATGGATGAACCCTGGGTCGGGCAGTGGATTTCTCCGAAAAAGGAAGAAAAATCTGCGGCTTCTGCAGAGGAAGAGTCGTCCGCTGCGCAGCAGGAGGACATTTCTGCCCTGACTGCGGTTGATGAAAACCAGGTGTCGGCAATTCTCGCAAAAAAGTTTTCGATAGCAGAATCATGGAAAGTATCAGAAAATGAAAATGAAAATGCCTTGTGCGATGCAAAACTTTATATCTGCGGCCTTGGCGTTTATGAGTGCTGGATCAATGGCCAGAAGGTGGGCGATGAATATCTGGCTCCCGGTTATCATTCCTATGATTTCCATTTGCAGGCGCAGACTTATGATGTGGCTCCTTATCTGAAACCGGGAGAAAATGAGATCTGCATCTGGCTTGGTGAAGGCTGGTTTAAGGGACGTCTTGGGTTTGACGGGGGATTTACGGATATCTATGGCGACCGCCTGTACGCGATCGCGGAGCTGTATGTGAAAAATCAGGACGGCGAAACGCTGGCGGTTCGGACGGACGATACCTGGGAGAGCCGGATTTCGCCGGTGATCTTTAACAATATCTATGACGGAGAGGTTTATGACGCCAGAAGAGAGTATTGGTCTGCTTCTGCGATAGAAGGGCAGACGGCGGATACTCAGGCGGCAAAATGTCAGGCGGTGGATTCTCAGACGATGGAATGCCAGGCAGTAAATTCGCTGGATCAGGCAGCAGATGCTCAGCCCAATGATGAGGAAGACTCGAACCAGCCAGCTGTATTCGAGGCAGGCTCCGTTGAGCTTGCCGCCCCGACCGATGCGCAGCACGATGAGATCGTTCCCTGTGGCTCACTAACTGACCGTTACGGCCTTCCGATTGTCAAAAAAGAATCCTTCGCGGTAAAAGAGCTGATCCGCACGCCGAAGGGCGAGACGGTGCTGGATTTCGGGCAGGAGATTACCGGCTGGGTGGAGATCGACTGCGACTTCCCGGCGGGGACGAAGATCACGCTCTCTGCGGGTGAGATTCTGCAGAATGAATGTTTTTATCGAGAAAACTTAAGAACCGCGAAGGCGGAATATACTTATATTTCAAATGGAAAGAAAGCACTGGCGAGGCCGCACTTTACGTTTTACGGATTCCGTTATATGAAGGTGGAGGTAGACAATGGAATCCAGGTGAGGGCAGATCAGTTCACCGCATGGCATCTGCGCAGTGATTTTGACCAGATCGGCCAGATCGAGACGGGGAACGCGAAGGTGAATCAGCTCTTTTCCAACGCGCTCTGGGGACAGAAGGACAATTTCCTGGATGTGCCGACAGACTGTCCGCAGCGTGATGAGCGCCTTGGCTGGACCGGAGACGCGCAGGTCTTTTCGGAGACGGCCTGCTACAATATGTACATGCCTGCATTTTACCGCAAATATCTCTGGGATATGCGCGCAGAGCAGAGCATCCTGGGAGGCTCCGTGCCGAACGTGGTGCCGCGCCTGAAACGCGGAATGGTGGCCGAGCATGGCTCCTGCCCGTGGGCGGACGCCGGAGTGATTATTCCGTGGAATGTCTATCAGCATTATGGCAGCAAAACCCTGCTGGCCGAGACCTATCCGGGCATGAAGGCCTGGGTGGACTGCGAGAGAAAAAAGGAGGAAGCCATCGAGGGACCGCATCTGGTAAAGGACGGTTTCCATTTTGCGGACTGGCTGGCGCTGGATAATCCACAGCCGGGGCCCTTCGGAGCGACCGACCCGCTTTACATCGCCAGCGCGTATTACTACCGCTGTGCAGATATCGTGGCGCAGTCCGCACAGATCCTCGGATATGAAGAGGCAAAGGAATATCGGGAACTGGCGGACGCGATTAAGCAGGCGATCCGCGAGAAATATTTTGATGAAAATGGCATTTGCGTGTGCAAAACCCAGACCGGCTCGGCGATAGCGATCTGTTTCGGGCTAACAGACGCGCTCATACCTGAGGATGCGCAAGGATGCGGCGGTGAGCCAGTGACAGTGGACGCACAGGAATGTGCAGCCAAAGCGGCACTAGATGACGCGCCAGCATGTGCAGACGGGCAATCCGTACGCAGCTTCACGCAGCAGGAAGGCGATGCCCTGGAGTCTCGTGTGAAGGCAAACAACGACCACCTCAACACCGGTTTTGTCGGGACGACGATGCTTTGCCCGGCACTCACCGCGACCGGCCACAACGACACGGCAGTGACTCTGTTATTAAATGAAGATTTCCCAAGCTGGCTCTACAGCGTCAACCTGGGCGCAACGACGATCTGGGAGCGCTGGGATTCTGTGGGACCGGACGGCAGCATCAGTGCGGAGGGCATGAACAGCCTGAACCACTACAGCTACGGAAGCATTGAGGCGTGGATGTATGGCTATGTGTGCGGCATTCGCCCGGCAGAGCCGGGATTTGGGCGCACAGTATTGGAGCCGCATCCGGATCAGAGGCTGCAGTTTGCGGACGGAAAACTGGAGACTCCGATGGGGCTTTATGAGAGCAGCTGGCGCTATGATGAGAATGGGAATGTGACTTATACATTTACCGTGCCGTTTAACGCCGAAGCAGAGCTGCGGCTGCCCGATGGACGGACGGCTGTGCTGACGGCGGGAACATGGGAGTATTGAGAAAAGAACTCTTTGAATAAAATATATTGCAATCAGCATACAATAGTGATATATTAATGACAATTCGAACACAAAAAGGAGTGAATGCTTATGGCACAGGCAACTTTGACTGCAAGAGTGGATGAAAAAGATAAGATCAGATTTGACACATTTTGTTCGAATGTCGGACTAACCACTTCTTCGGCAATTAATATTTTTGTAAAGGCTGTTCTTCGGGAAAACCGGATACCGTTTGACATAGCATACAATACGGATTTGTTTTATTCTGAAGAAAATCTTGCATATGTAGAAAAGTCGGTCAGGGAACTACGTGCTGGGCAGGGGCATGTACATGAACTGATAGAGGTGGATGATGAGTGAAAAGGTTTGGTCTGATGATGCGTGGGAAGATTATTTGTACTGGCAGAGGGAGGATAAGAAAACTCTGGCTCGTATAAATAAGATTATTAAAGATATTGAGCGAAATGGCTGCATGGAGGGGATTGGAAAGCCTGAGCCCCTTTCCGGTAACCTGCAGGGAGAATTCAGCCGACGGATCAATGATCAGGATCGCCTGGTTTATCATATGGAAAATGGACGTCTTTATATTGCGCATTGCAGAGGACATTATGAGGATAAGTAGGCTGGGAGTGATGCTTTGCAGTAAAATATGTCGTTTTTTTGGGAAAATATCCTCTGGCGTTTGCCGGAGGTATTTTTATATACTATGGATAGAATTGCAAGCTATGCCATAAGGGGCACCAGGTGTTGGTACATTTCTTATGACTTCGCCTGTCTGGCGGAAATAAAGAATTTGGGAAAGGATGAAGAAAAACATGAGCAAAAACTATGAAACCCAGATCCAGGATCTCCTGGCGAAAATGACCCTGGAGGAAAAGGTGGGCCAGCTGCAGCAGTGCGGCCCGTCTTTGGTCGGCGCATTTGAGGTGAGCTTTGAGGAGCTGCTGGATATGATGTTTGACGGCAGGATCTCGCAGGAGGAGTTTGACCGTCTGATGAGCGGCGCGAAGCAGGATTTTCATGAGGATGATATCCGGGCGGGGCGCATCGGCTCCTTTAACGGGATTGGCGATGCGGCGACGGTGAACCGTCTGCAGAAAATCGCGGTGGAGGAGACGCGGCTGGGGATTCCGCTGATCTACGGCTATGATGTAATCCATGGGTTCCGTACGGTGACGCCGATTCCGCTGGCAGAGAGCTGTGCGTGGGAGCCGGAGCTCTGGGAGAGGACCGGACGTCTGGCGGCGCAGGAGGCGACTGCCGCGGGCGTGCATATGACCTTTGCTCCGATGGTGGATGTGGCGAAGGACGCCCGCTGGGGACGCGTCAGCGAGGGCGCCGGCGAGGACGTCCTGCTGAACGGCGACTATGGCGCAGCCAAGGTGCGCGGCTTCCAGGGAGATGATCTGTCGAAAGAGGATGCGATGGCGGCCTGCGTGAAGCATTTTGCGGCCTACGGCGCGGGCGAAGCCGGAAGAGATTACAACCGGGTCGATATGTCCCCGCAGAAGCTGTGGGATGAGTATCTTCCTTCTTATAAGGCGTGTATCGACGCCGGGGCGCGTGCAGTCATGCCTGCGTTCAACGACATCAACGGAGTACCGTGCTCGGCAAATAAATGGCTGCTGCGTGATGTTCTGCGCAGCGACTGGGGCTTTGACGGTATGACGATCAGCGACGCCAACGCGATTGCGGAGTGTGTAAACCACGGAATTGCGGCCGATCAGCGCGACGCGGCCAGACAGTGCCTGCAGGCCGGTGTGGACATGGATATGACGTCCAATTCGTATATCGCTCATGTGCAGGAGCTGATTGAGAGCGGGGAGCTGGACGAAGCGGTACTGGATGAGTCGGTGGCAAACATTCTGCGTGTGAAATTTGAACTGGGGCTGTTTGAGCATCCCTACCGCACCAGCGAGGAGCGGGAAGCCGGGGCGATGCTTACCGAAGATGCCAGGAAGCTGGCGCGGGAAGCGGCGGTGAAGTCCATGGTGCTGCTGAAAAATGAAAAGATTTGTTCTGGCATGTCAGAACAAAGCACAGAAAAGGGGACGGTCTGCGCAGATTCACAGGCGCAGGAAGAGGGAAATAAACGGGTTCTCCCGCTGGCTCCGGATGCAAAGCTCGGTATTTTCGGCCACCTCGCAGCAGACGCCGGAGAGATGACCGGCGCGTGGTCGATCGGAGCGCACCCGGAAGACTGCCTGAGTATCATCGATGCGTGCAAAATGCGCGGTGTAGATTATCTGTATCTGGATCCGGATGATTGCGCCGGGATGTCATTGGAGGAGTCTGCGGCGGCTGCGGATGTCCTCATCGCTGCGATCGGTGAAAACAAGGACGAGAGCGGAGAAGCCGCCAGCCGTGCTTCCATCACCCTGAAGGACAGTGATCTTCAGCTGGTGGAGATGCTGCTTGAGGTGGGAAAAGCACAGGGCAAGCCGGTCGTCGTGGTACTTTTTAACGGACGCCCGCTGGCGATCCCGCAGCTGGCTGAAAGTGTTGACGCGATCCTGGAGGCATGGCATCCGGGCGTGGAGGCCGGACCGGCGATTCTGGATGTGCTGTTCGGAGATGTGAATCCTTCCGGCAAGCTCACGACCACCTTCCCCTACGCGAGCGGACAGTGCCCGATGTACTACGCGCATACCAACACCGGACGGCCGGGCGGAAAATCAAAGTTTACCTCCAAATACCTTGACACACCGTTAGAGCCGGTTTATCCTTTTGGTTACGGCCTGAGTTATACGACATTTGCGTATGAAAACCTGACAGCAGAAAAAACTACAGCAGAAAAAACGACAAAAACCGCTGAGGCCGCAGAAACCGGAAAGACGGCAGATACCAGCCTGCGTGCAGCCGGTATCGAGGCAAACGGAAGCTTTCACGTGGCAGTCACCGTGAAAAATACCGGCGATCGCGCGGGAGATGAGATTGTGCAGTGCTACGTGCGCGACGTCGTCGGATCACGCGTACGCCCATTGAAGGAGCTGAAGGGCTACCGGAAAATCCATCTTGATGCGGGAGAAGAGCGTCAGGTTGAATTTGAAATCCCAATTGAAAAGCTGGGCTTTTACAATGCAAAGATGGAATATGTGGTAGAGCCGGGAGAATTCCGCATCTATGTGGGCGGCAGCTCCCAGGATGTGCTGGAAGCGTGTATAGTTTTGTAGAATCAGAGTATTGGATTGTGTGAATGGTTGATCTGTGTTTTACAAAAATAATTGTCCGTGGAAAAAGAAGTTGACATATTTTCCTGCGAAATGTATTATAATTATAACGACAGGCAACCAGTGTGTCTGTCAAGCGCAGAAATAAGGTGTTGTGCCGGAAAGCAGTGCCTTATGAGCTTTATAAGGGTTTGATATTTACCACAATCCGGATAGATGGTGCAGACCGTTGAAAGAAAATATCTGAAAAGCTCTGCGAGCGCAGAGCTTTTCTTATACAATGAAAGCTGCGCAAGTACGGACATATTATACAATCATATTCTGAAGAATTGCTCAGTAAACTACCGATTTTCCGGCAAATGAGGAGGGAAAATGTCAAATATAGATGGAGCAGTTCCCGATTCAGGAGCTTTTGATGAACATGGGATCGGATCTGGTGATTTATAACCGCGGGATCGGCGGCTATACGACGGACGACATGCTCTCTCACATGGAGGAGCAGGTCTTCGGGACGGAGCCGTCCGTGATTTTTATCAACATCGGGACCAACGATCTGGGGAACAACAGCCAGCCCTTTGAGGTACAGCTGGAGAAGATGCTTGGGAATTATGAGCAGATCCTGACACAGATCAAAGCGCGTCTGCCGCAGACGAAGGTCTATATGATGGCCTATTATCCGGTCAATGAGACAGACAAGGTGCCCGAAGGCTGGGGGGCGGGGCTGTTTGTCAACCGCAACAACCGCAATCTGCCGGTTGCCAACGCGGCGGTGAAGGCGCTGGCCGAAAAGATGGGGAATACCTACATCGACGTCAATGAGGGGCTGACCGATGAGCGGGGCATGCTGAAAGCAGAGTATACGGTCGAGGGCGTCCATATGTACGCGAACGGCTACCGTGTCGTGCTGGAGAATATGCGGAAATATCTGGGCCTGTAGAGAACGGTTGCATTATGTCGGAAAACATGCGGAGATATCTGAGTCTCTGAAGGGAGCTGCCATGTTATGCCGGATAAGTAGTCGAAATGAAATTTTAGAAACGCTGACTGACATGCGGGATTTTGTAACCGAAGGAAGCCGCTGCATAAAAAATGTCGTTTTTGAAGTAAAAAATAACATGGTGCGATTCGGGCAGATTCAGTACAATAAGAATAGTCATTGTGAACGGCAAGACTCTGTGGAAAACGGTGAAAAGTCAAATGGCGGGATCTGGCGGGGCAGCCGCCGCCTGGGCAGGAAATTGTATGGACGCGGGACTTAATGCCGCTCACGCGAATGGATGTACTAATTTTATAAAGGGGGATTCAAAATGGGCGACCAAAATCCAACAAATGCACCTAAAAAGAAGGGACTGAGTACAGCATTTACCTGGTTCCACGCAACATCTGTCAATGGCGGCGCGATGGCCATTGCAGCTACTATTTCCACCTACTTTTCCCTGTATGTGCAGAATGAGATCGGAATTACGGCAGCACAGCTGTCCATCATTCTGCTGATCTGTTCTCTGTGGGATGCGATTAATGACCCGATCATGGGCGTCATCTGCGACTCGATCAATCCGAAGCAGGGACGTTACCGTATCTGGTTTACCTTTACACCGATCTTCCTGCTGGTCGATATGTTCCTGCTGTTCTCCAACCCGGGATTCATCCAGGGCAGCACGATGGCGAAGTGTGTATATGTTTGCCTTACATATATGTTCTATGGCATGATTGTTACCGCTTATACGATGCCGCAGATGGCAATCCTGCCGGCGATGACGCTGGACGACGCAGAGAGAAACTCCGTAGTATCCAAGGGCGCGGCTATCTGCGCACTGGCGTTCACGGTTGCATCCACCTTCTCCACACAGCTGGTTGAGATTTTTGGCAGCTACCGCAATCTGATGTGCATTTATGCGGTGCTTGCAATTGTTTCCTTCTGGGGACTGTATAAGACCTCTGAGGAGCGCTATGTCATGCCGAAGGATCCGAACAGCGCAGGCCTGAAGCAGCTGATTTATGTATTCCGTCACAAAGAGATCTGGCCGGTAATGCTTTGCTGGTGCCTGGCGGCGGTCAGCTATGGCTTCATGTTTACCTCTTCCGTATACTATGCGCAGTATATTCTGGCCGGAGGCCGTGTGAACTTTGAAACCATGGATGAGGCGGCGATCGGATCTACAGTTGGCAGCACAATCACTATTTATATGGGCTTTATCTCCGTTGGAGCACTCATTTCCATGATGGTACTGATGCCGATTTTCCTGAGAAAGTTCAAGACCGGTTATCAGGCTCTGATTGTTTCACAAATTCTGACGATCGCCTGCTATGTGATTCTGTTCTTCACAGGTCGTTTGAATTTCTGGTATTGCTGTATTCTGTCCTTTGTCGCTACAGCTGTAGGCGCTATGGTAAATGCTCTGGTAAATGTATTGGTAAATGATACCATTGACTTTATCCTCTTAAAGGAAGGTAAGCAGCTGAACGGTATTGTATCCTCCGTCAAGGGTTTTGCGCAGAAGTGCGGCAATACTGTGACAAACTCAGGTATGCTGGCGATCATTGCAGTGGCAGGTTTCAGCACGGAATATGGTGTTTTTGGACAGCCGGCTTCCGCAACTACTTCCATCAATGTCGCGCGTTTTGCTGTTCCGGCGCTGGTATCGGTAGTGATCCTTGTTATCATGCTGTTCTACCCGCTGAAGAAATACTTCCCGGAAATTGCAGAGATGAAGAAGAAGATGAGCGAAGAGATGGGCGAGTAAGCAATCGCACGGCGACAGTGAATCAATTTTATAAGAATTCAGTAACTACTCAGAACAGTTACGAACGAAATGGCTTCCTCTGTTGTGGAGGAAGCTGTTTCTGCATTATGCGCTGTATGTTCCAATTTGCGAAGCACAGCGAAAACCTGGGCGCGTAAGGTGTTTTGTGGCTTACGCTTGCCGCAAGGCATCCTCGTCTTTCGGACGGGACAAGCGCCACACACGCCCCATGCGGGCGGGCAGGAGTCAGCAAGCAGCCTCCTGCTCGATCGGCAGTGAGACTGCCAGAAAGGATTTCTATTATGAAAACACCAGCATATAATCCCTACCTTCCCTTCTGGGAGACGGTTCCGGACGGGGAACCGCATGTATTTGACGGCAGAATTTATATTTTCGGGAGCCACGACCGGCGCGGCGGGACATCCTATTGCGAGGAGGATTATGTGGGATGGAGCGCTCCGGTGGACGATCCGGGTGCCTGGCGTTATGAGGGCGTAATCTACCGGAAGGAGCAGGATCCCTTCAATGGGGCGCCTTATGATGGGAAACTGCCGGACTTTGACGACGCTTTCGCAGGAGAAAGGCTGCACTGCCTTTACGCGCCGGATGTAGCGAAAGGGCCGGACGGCAGGTATTATCTGTATTATGCGCTGGATTTTGTGAATGTGATTTCGGTGGCGGTGTGCGACACTCCGGCCGGGAAATACGAGTTTCTGGATTATGTGAGAAAGCCTGACGGGACGATTCCGCAGATCGGGCGATGGTTTGACCCGGCGATTCTCTCGGAGGAGAGCGGAAATTATCTGTATTACGGCTTTTGCCCGCAGGTGCGCTTCCCGGGGATGGAGAGTCTGGAGATCCCGGGAAGCATGATGGTGCGCCTGGCGGATGACATGCACACGATGATCAGCGAGCCGAAATGCGTGGCAAACGGCTGTGATACCGCAAAAGGGACTGCTTATGAAGCACATCCGTTCTTTGAGGCCTCCAGCATCCGCAAATTCGGGGACTGGTATTATTTCGTTTATTCCAGCCTGCAGGGACACGAGCTTTGCTATGGAATGGCAAAGACTCCGGAAGGGCCGTTTGAGTACAAGGGGGTGATCGTCTCAAACGGAGACATCGGTCTGGAGGGAACGCCATATCCAGTCAACTATACCGGCAACAACCACGGCGGCCTGGTGCAGATCCTGGATAAATACTACATTTTCTGGCACCGCCATAGCCACGGCACCGAGTTCTCCCGCCAGGGCTGTGCGGATGAAGTGCAGATTCTGGAGGATGGCACGATTCCTCAGATCGCGATCACGAGCTGCGGCCTGAACGGCGGACCGCTCCAGGCCAAAGGACATTATGAGACCTATATCGCCTGCCACCTCACCGAGGCCGACTGGTCAAAGGTTGGCCATGTGATCTCGACCGGCCCGGAGGGCGGGGCGCTGGTGATCCCAGAGGAGAGACCCTATGTGACAGAGGAGCCGCTGGAAGGGGCAGAAGCGGAAGATACCGGATCTGCTGCAAAGGAGCCGATGGATGCGTGTGCGGAAACACCCTCACATTGCCCGATGGGCGATGCTGCTGCCGGAGACAACAAAGGCTTAAAACCTTATATTTACAATCTCCGCAAAGGCGCCGCGGCCGGATTTAAATCGTTTGCGTTTGACGGGACGGAGCGGGAGATTACGCTGGAGGTGCGCGAAAGCTGTGGAAATGACTCCTCAGTGGGCAATAGGAGTATGGAAGTACGGCTGGATGCGCCGGATGGCCCGGTGATCGCGACTGCCGCTATGGATACAACAAATATGGATAATAATGGAAAAGTAAGTGCATGGAAAAAAATAAATGCCAAACTGTCTGCCACGGATGGTGTGCATGCTTTGTACTTTGTTGTTACGGACGGCGTATTGGATTTTGCATCTTTTGAAATAAGGTGAAAGGGAGAGTCATTAAAATCGGATAGGGGAGCATACCGCGCTCCCCTATCTGCCTGGAAAAATGATCTCTGCCTGATTTCGTGCCTTTAATAGAGCATTTCCTCCAGATAAGGACACCGTTTTTCGGCACCTCCTTCAGAAGAAAGCCGCCCCTCGCAGGTGACATGGCGGATCTTGCGGCAGTAGGTGTCGCAGGTCCAGGTCTGGGGAGTCCAGTCTGGCTGCTGGTCTGCCGCGGCGATCAGCACCTGAAGCGCGTGAAGCTCTTCCTTACTCATCAATCCCTGGTTTCTAAGCAAAAATGCGTAGGCTGTTTCGGCAGCCTGCTTTGTACTGTTTTCTGGAATGCCTGTATGAACAGCAGACGATTTTACGGTATCCGTTTTAGCATTGCTCATCGCAAATTCCTCCTTTACACGGACTGGCTGGATCCGGCATTTTCATCAGCTCTCCCTGCCGCGCACCGATTTAAGATGGGGGCTCGGCCGGCAGCCAGGCCTGCGCCATGGGATGGCGGCCGCCCCAGGGCTAAGCGCGGCAGTGGTACATTTTTTTAGTTACGCATCCATCCGAAATGGCTGCAGCGCTTCCTCGTTGGAAACCTTGTGCTCCTTCCGGTATTTCTGCGGCGACATCTGGTACTGTGAGCGGAATACACGGGAAAAATGATCGGAAGAATTATAGCCGACCTTTTCCGCGATCTCGCCGATGCTCATGTTGGTGTTGACCAGATAATCCACGGCTTCCGACATCCGCAGCCCTTTGACCAGCTCTGTGAAATTCTGCCCGGTATTCTGTTTGATGAGCGTACACAGATAAGGCTCACTGTAATGGAAGAATTCCGCCAGGGAAGAGAGCGTCAGTGTCTGATAATGGTGCTGGATATACTGGAGCACCAGTGAAAACTCAGATCCAAACTGGTAATCATAAAATTGCACTGTTTTACTGTAATTTCGCAGCATATAGGAGAACATCTGGTTTAGCCAGCTGATGCAGCAGTCATTGCTGTAGGGGTCCGGCTTATAGCATTCGAGCATGGCGTTAAAAACAATCAGCCGCAGCCACTTGGTGGTCGGACAGAAAAACAGCAGGTAATTGGTGTGGTTGTTTTCTGATAAAAAGGTGCGGAAAAACTGTGAGAGCAGATTTTTCCCGGACAGCAGGGACAGGAAGGTCTTGTTAAACGTACTTTTTCGCAGCATGATGCAAAGTACGGTAGAGTCGTCGTCAATCGTCAGGTCGTGCAGAGAGCCGGGCGCGATCATGCAGAATTCTCCTTCCCGGAGGATACGCGAGCTTTTTTCAAACTGGAACGAGCATTCCCCGCTGGCCACATAATTGATCTCAAAATAATTGTGCTTGTGAAGCAGCGGGCGGGTCAGACGTGGATGACGGATGATAAAAACATCGCGGGAATTCGGAATGATATCGGTCTCGGTCACACAGGTCGGGTCGTTTTCATAGGCATTGACTGTAATTACCAGAGAATCGATGAACTGATTGATTTCCTCGATGCTCATATCATCCAGCATCTGGTGGGGAGAGACCGTCGGCAGAGGTTCCTCAGAGAGAAGTCCTTTGCGGCACAGGTAATTCATCATCTCCAGAAACTGGGAATGGTTGCCAGTCCTCTGATAATAATCGGTCAGGTGTTTTTGAAAATCTCCATAAGTGATGTAATAGTTCATAAAATACCTCAGAATATATCGATACTCATATGGGGAGTATCGATGTGAGCTGCACTATGCGGCGACTTATCAAGTGTCAGAATCCGTAATTGCCTGCAGGATAGGAAGCTGTTTTGTAAAGAAAAAGTGAAAACCTTTAAATATCTATAAAGTATAACACACCCGAAGGCGGATTTGCAATGAAAAAATGTCGGATTTCTGACTGTGCTGAAAATATGTCGGAGTTCTGACTGTGATTTATGACTGCTCCCATTTTTACCGCGCGTTTTGCCGCAGAGTCCTGGTGTAAACAGGGGATGCTGTTCGAATTACGAATAAACAGGGGATTTCTGCCAGAATAGGATTGATTGCCCAGCACAGTTATTATATATTGCTCTGGGAAAGAAACTTTGAATATGCCGACCGGCGAGGGTATATCTTATCCGAAGGATGAGGATGCAGACCGATGAGGGCAGCCTGGAGCCGCTAAAAAATCACTTCGCGATGAGCGGCTCCGGTAAGGAGGAGAGATTCGATTGCTATGATATACACATATTCCTATTCTTCCCGATTGGGGAAAATAACCTTAGCGGCGAATGACCGTGCGCTGACCGGCCTCTGGTTTGAGGGTCAGAAATATTATGCGAATACCCTGAAAGGCGATTATGATTTTGAGCATGTAGAAAGCCGGTCTGTGGATTCACATCCGGTTTTTTGCCAGGCGGTCGACTGGCTGGATATTTATTTTTCCGGACGGGAGCCGGACTTTATGCCGCCGGTTTCGCTGACCGGCAGTCCCTTTCAGCTGGAAGTCTGGGAAATCCTGAAAGGGATTCCTTATGGTCAGACCATGACTTATGGGGAGATCGCAGCCAGAATTGCGCGGCAGCGCGGGCTTGCCACAATGTCGGCACAGGCTGTGGGCGGCGCGATTGGACACAATCCCATCTCAATTATTGTTCCCTGCCATCGGGTGGTCGGCGCGAATGGAAACCTGACCGGCTATGCAGGGGGGATTGATAAAAAACGGGGACTGTTAAAGATAGAAAGCAATGGGCGTCTGCTTTGACGGATTTAAGCGTTCCTGTATTGATTTTGTAAAAGTGGCCGCCAGGAGTGCTGAAGCAAGAACGCTGGATGAAGAACACGGTTCCAGGAGCAGGGCCTGAAGAAACCCTGCTCAAAGAGTGTCGATGCAGATAAAAGAAAGCACTGCCTACTCGCTGACATTTTCCTTATTCGGATACAGCAGCGTCTGATTATAAAAAATGGACTTTTTGTTCAGCTCCTCGTACAGATACTCATACCCGTATTCTTCGGACAGCGTCGGCGTGCCGGAGAAAAGGTTGGTGCCGAGAGCCAGCCGGTCGCCTTCAATCGTGACGCCCAGGCTTGCCAGAGCAGTAGGGAAGAAGTCCAGTGTTGTGAACTGCCGGTTTTTCTCCGCGTTCGTATCCTCCACAGAAGGATCCACGTTGATAAAAGCATTATAAACCTTGCGAACAGTCGTTCCATTGTGCTTGTCGTAGGTGTATTCGCCGTAGAAGTCTGTATCCATACTGCAGTGGTCGCCAGTGATAATAATGGTCGTATTTTCGTAGAAATCCTGTTCCTGGATCCAGTTGACAAATTCATAGACCTGCGAGGATGCACATGCCCATACATTGGCATATTGGTCGTCATAGGTGTTTTCACAGAGGCTGCAGACATAGCCGTTCTGGTGGTGGGTATCTACAGTGAGCATGGAAAAGTTGAACGGTTCCTCTTCAGCAGCAATTTCAAGAAGCTTTTCCTTGGCAAATTCGTACAGCTTTGCGTCCTCAAATCCCCACCATACGTAATAGTCAGAAGCAATTTTTCCGTCCTCGACGGCCCGGTCATAATCATAGATATCATAGTCGCCGTGCTGCGTAAAATAATTCCTGCGCCCGGCGAAGTCAAAGTCCGACCCGCACATGAAATAGTTGGTGTAGCCGTTAGCCTCAAGAATATCTCCGAGTGTGGTTGCACCCGGCAGAAAATAACTGTAGCTGCCCATCGAATTATCGATATTTTTGTCAGAGTAGCCAAATAGCTTTAGCGGTATTCCGGCTGTCTGGGCAACCAGACCGGCGATGGTCCACCCGCAGGCGGGCGCGACAGAAGCTCCCTCGATCAGTTCAGACTGGGAGAAGCTGATATTTGTATTAGCCAGATCTGTCAGCTCCGGTATGTAATTGGTATCAAAGAGCCCCCCCGAATCCGTGTCCTGAGCGGAGGACTCCGCAGATTCTACATAGATCCAGATCAGGTTGCGTTTTTCTTCCGGAAATTCCAGGTCTGTGCTGTCTGGATCCACATAGACCTCTTCGATAAACGTGGAGGTCTCGAATTGTCCCCGAATGAAAGAGTAGAGACCGAACGCATTGTTGGCAATGATTGCTATGGCGACAAACCCCGCGAGAGCACCGCCGAACCAGAAGCAGGCATGAAGGCGAAGCGGGAAAAACTGCAGTGTCCTTGTTTTATGAGGGGTGCGGATCACAAGACGATAGCGATAGTGGTCGGAAATATGAAAGATCAGAAAAAGCAGCGCGACATACATTACCGACGGAATGACGGCAGACTTCACATAGCTGTTGATAAAGGTTCGGGAAGTCCCCTCCAGAGACATGCTGAGCGTGAAGACGATCTCATCCATCCCGATGTTTCCGTAATTTGCGATACCCCACTGCACACTGAAAAAGATCAGAAGAGCCAGAAAAAGGAGAAGATAGACGATCAGATGCCCAAATCCTGTCAGAATTTTATGCTTTGGTTTTACCGGTTTTGCTGTATTTCTCTTTTGCATGTTGATTTTCCTTATCAAGATTTTTTATTTCGGGCGCTGTAATCCGCAGTGCACTTTTGGTCCGTATCACGCGATCCTTCTGTGCCAGACGGTACAGACGATTCCGATTCCTCCATTGGCTCGACCTGGACTTCGACCTGGACTCTCTTGTCAAAGGCCACCAGGACGATGCCTGCAACTACGGCGAGTACCATGGAAAGGAAAAACGCAGTGACGCCGTAGCGGATGTCGCGGATGCCCTCGCTGTTGAATACTAGCTCCACCCGGCCAATTGGATAGAGCAGAAGGGTGGTCAGAGCAGCGTCAATGAGTGCGTAAAAGATCATCTCTACGATGAACCTGATCACAGTAGGCTCCGGCCTGTCAGAAAGCTTTTGAATTACCAGAAATGTGATGGCCGCCGGGCCGAAGATATAGAGAAACTGAAACATGTGCAAACTCCTTGTCACAACAGGATTTCCTGCTGTCATTTTACATAAAATTTACGAAATACATATTTTTCAGTATAGTCGAGTTGTGCGAATCTGTCAATGAAAAATACTTCCTGATGGCCTGATGGCCGCTCCGGATGGCAGGTATTGAGCCGGAATCAGGTAGAGAGACTTGTCTTCTGGGCGATGCGCGGGGCGCATGTGGTGTAAACTGCAAAACACCTTACGCGCTCTTGTACGGCTTTAGCCGCAAAATTCCTTGTCCGGCTCTGTGCATAATAAAAGACCGGGGGAGAAGAAATTTCCCCCGGCCTTGCAATATTTAACTTCCGTCACTTTTATGCTGGCGTATATTCTTACTCCGCCTGTGTCGCATAGGTCATGATGAAGTATCCAAGCGGTGTGTAGCCGATGTTGTCGATTCCATCATGGAGCAGATACGGATCGGTGTAGAAGTAGATCGGGCAAACTGCGAAGCCGCCTTCACCGAAGAGCATGTACTCAGCTTCTTTCATCAGCTCGTCACGCTCGGAGCCGCCGCTCAGAGCCTTGAACTCGGTAACCAGATCGGTGTATTCGTCGTTTACCCAGTTGCTGTAGTTGTAGGAGTTGCCGTTGGTGAACAGCTCGATGTAGGTACTTGCGTCGTCATAGTCAGCGATCCAGCCCAGACGAGCCATGCCGAAGTTGCCCTCGCCAAGGTTGTTGGTGTAGGTCTGCCA
Source organism: Lachnospiraceae bacterium (assembly GCA_021201095.1). Classification (GTDB taxonomy): domain Bacteria; phylum Bacillota; class Clostridia; order Lachnospirales; family Lachnospiraceae; genus Choladousia. Next base: position 25,384 of record JAJQFO010000314.1, on the reverse strand, counting down.
CTCAGAGTTGTTCAGAGTGATGCTAAGACCCAGGACATCCGCTACGTCTGCCTGTACGGCCTCAGCGATTGCCTGATGTGCTTCGGAGGTATTGTACTCATAATCGATCGTTGTGGAGGTATCATAGCCGTCCGCTACTGCCTCGTCGAGCAGTGCGACTGCCAGTTCGCAGCGCCCTGAATAGGTGGTCAGGTCATAATCCGGATACATTTCAGCCAGTGCGCTGAACATTGCGTCGCCGACATACTCGGTCCATTCGGTGCCGTCGCTGGTGGTGGTACCTGCAGCTACAAGGCCGGTTGCCGGAGTCTGTCCTCCCTGGGTTACGTTATCAACGATGTTGTCACGGTCAATGACAAGGGTGATCGCCGCGCGGACTCTCCAGTCGGGAATGTTGTCGCAGTTCAGATACAGATAGTAGGTACCGATTTCATCCGGTAGATAGCAGTCGCCGGAAGCAACCAGAGACTCCAGCTGCTCGGTCGATACGGTAGAGGAGAAGTCGATCTCATCTGCCTGATAAGCTGCCAGGATCGCGCTCTCACTGTCCTGAAGCTGCCATACCAGCCTGTCCGGACCTACGGATGCATTGTCATAGTAATATTCGTTCTGAACCATCTCGATGTAGCTGTCGTGCTCCCATGCGCTCAGCACATAAGCGCCGTTGGAAACCATGTTGCCCGGATCGGTCCACTCTGTGCCGTACTCTTCGATGATGTCCTCTCGGATCGGCATCAGTGCCGCGAATGCGCAAAGACCAAGGAAATACGGGCACTCTGCTTCCAGAGTGATCACAAGAGTCGTGTCATCTACTGCTTCAATGCCCAGGGTATCAGGCTCAGCTTCGCCGGCCTGGATCGCGGACGCGTTCAGGACAACGCCGTCCAGAATGTAGCCATAGTCAGCCGCGTTGGACGGATCGACGATTCTCTTCCAGGAATACTCGAAATCCGCTGCCGTTACCGCCACGCCGTCACTCCAGTAGATGTCGTCACGAAGCGTGAAGGTGTAGGTAAGTCCATCATCGGAAACCTCATAGGACTCTGCCTGCCCGTAGGTAACTTCAAGAAGCTTTACAGAGTCATTGTCTTCTGTCGCGTTCTCGTCAGAAAGCTCATACTTCATCAGGTTCTCGAACATGTGCATGGAATAGGTTGCGCCGTCTACTGAGCTTTCCAGATTCGGATCCAGAGTCTCCGGCTCTGATGCGATGACTGATGTAATGACAAATTCATCGCCCTCCTCAGCAAACGCTGTGGTCGCCCCCCCTACAGTCGAAACTGCAAGGCCGATGGCGAGGATCGTTGCAAGTCTTCTCTTCATTGAAAAAACCTCCTTTGAAAATAGTGTTTTGTTGCTTTTGATTTATCTACAAACTGCCGGTATATCGGGCAGATTGTATTATATATCTGCGCTTGCGAAGCGCGACTTTCATGCCCGTGAAGCAGGCTATTTCCCTTCCAGCATATGGCAGGCTGCATAGTGCCCCGGCGAATATTCCTTCAGCTCCGGCATGGATTCAGAGCATTTGGCTGTTGCGTACGGGCAGCGTGTGTGGAAACGGCAGCCGGACGGCGGATTCAGCGGGCTGGGGATGTCGCCCTCCAGGAGAATGCGCTTGCGGCTGCGGTTTTTCTCCGGATCCGTCAGCGGAACCGCGGAGAGCAGTGTCTGCGCATAGGGGTGAATCGGGTGCGCGCAAAGCTCATAGCTTTCGGCCAGCTCAACCAGACAGCCGAGGTACATCACGCCGATCCGGCTGGAAATGTGGCGTACCACAGAAAGGTCGTGCGCGATGAACAGGTAGGTCAGCTTTTTCTGCTCCTGCAGATCCTCCAGCATATTTATGACCTGCGACTGGATGGAAACGTCCAGCGCGGAAATCGGTTCGTCGCAGACGATAAATTCAGGCTCCACAGCCAGCGCGCGGGCGATGCCGATACGCTGCTGCTGTCCGCCGGAAAACTCATGCGGGAAACGGTTGGAATGCTCGGAATTCAGGCCTACCTCTGTCAGCAGCTCGTTGATGCGGTCCTGCCGCTCCTGCTTTCCCTGGTAAAGCTTATGGATATCCAGTGCCTCGCCGACAATCTCGCCGACCGTCATGCGCGGGTCGAGGGATGCCGAAGGGTCCTGGAAGATCAGCTGCATTTTTCGGCGGTAGGGGAGCATGTCCTCACTGATGCCGGCTTCTTTATCAAAAATGGTCTTTCCGTCGTAGATGATTTTGCCGGACGTGGGCTCGTAGAGCCGGAGCAGCGTCCGCCCGAAGGTTGTTTTTCCGCAGCCGGACTCACCGACGAGTCCCAGCGTTTCGCCTTCAAAGATGTGCAGGGACACATCCTGGACAGCCTGCACGTAATTGGTTTTCATAAAGCCGGACTTTACAGGAAAGTACTTGCGAAGCCTTTCCACTTCTACCAGCTTTTTCGGTCCTTCGCTCATGCCCTTCCCTCCTTTGCGGATTTCGCTGACGCTTTAGTATCCTTTGCAGATTTCCCTGGCGCCTTAGTATCCTTAGCGGATTTTTCTGACGGCTGCATATTCTTTACGGATTTTGCAGACACCTGCGCGCCCTTTACGGATTTCACGTCTTTTAATTCCTTCACATGCAGCCAGCAGGCTGACAGATGTCCTTCCTCGATCTCCATCAGCGGCGGCTGCTTTGTCAGGCAGACCTTCATGCAGTGCTCACAGCGCGGGCCAAAGCTGCAGCCCTTTGGCGGATCGAGCAGGTCGACCGGCGTGCCCTCGATCGGAATCAGGCGTGTGCGCTCTTTTTCATCCAGATTCGGCATGGAACGCATCAGCCCCTTGGTATAAGGATGCAGGGGGTGATAGAAGATGTCGTCCACCTTTCCCTGCTCCAGAATATGCCCTGCGTACATGACGCTGACGCGGTCGCAGATCTCCGCTACTACGCCCAGGTTATGTGTGATGAAGATAATCGCCATGCCTGTTTTTTTCTGCAGGTCCCGCATCAGATCCAGGATCTGCGCCTGAATCGTCACATCCAGCGCCGTGGTCGGCTCGTCCGCGATCAGCAGCTTCGGACGGCAGATCATGGCCATGGCGATCATCGCCCTCTGGCGCATGCCGCCGGAAAACTCATGCGGATACTGGTCCACGCGTTTGTCCGCGTTGTTAATGCCGACCAGCTCGAGCATCTCAATCGCCCGCTTTCGGGCTTCTTCCTTGGAAATGGACTTGTCATGACAGGTCAGTGCCTCCATCAGCTGGTTGCCGATGGTGTAGACTGGGTTCAGACAGGTCATCGGGTTCTGGAAAATCATGCCTGTCCGCTGCCCGCGGAACTGACGGCGTTCCTCATCCGTGTAAGCGAGCACATCCTCGCCTTCAAACGTCACGCTGCCGCCGATCACCTTTCCGGGCGCCTGCAGAAGTCCCATGATGGAATAAGCCTCCACAGATTTTCCGGAGCCGGACTCGCCCACGATCCCCATCACTTCATTTTCATGAATCTGATAGGAGATGCCGTCCACAGCCTTGACCTCGCCTGCATGTGTAAAAAATGAAACCTTTAAATCTTTTACATCTAATAATACTTTATCGCTCATGGTTTGTCTCCTCTTAAACTCAGTTCTTAAGCCGCGGATCCAGCGCGTCGCGCAGACCGTCGCCGATCAGGTTCAGAGTCAGCACGATCAGGCTCAGCAGTAGTGCGGGACAGAGCAGGCGGTAGGGATACATCAGAAACGAATCCTGCGCGTCCGAACAAAGGGAACCAAGAGAAGCCATCGGGGCTGAAACGCCAAGTCCCAGGTAGGACAGGAAGGATTCCAGGAAAATCGCGGATGGAATCTGTAAGCATGTTGAGATAATCAGCTGGCCGACACAGTTCGGCAGCAGATGCCGCCGGATAATCTTCGACGAGGAGGCGCCGAGAACAGTCGCCGCAGTCACATATTCCTGTTCCTTCAGAGAGAGAACCTGCCCGCGGATGACACGGGCCATGCCCACCCAGTAAAGCAGGGCAAAGGTAATGAAAATACTGACGATACCAACGCCCAATGTACTTAATGCCTTTACAAGCGGAAATGTAGAGGAATCAAACCAGTTCTGGAGCGGATCCTTTAATACTACCTGCAGAAGCAGTACGATCAGCACGTCCGGAACGGAGTAGATCAGGTCGACAATGCGCATCATGACGAAATCAACCCGGCCTCCGGCAAATCCGGAAATCGAGCCGTACAACGCGCCGATGATCAGCACGATCAGCGCGGCGACCACTCCGATGATAATGGAGACACGCGCGCCGTACATGCAGCGGGCCATCAGGTCGCGCCCCTGCGAATCCGTGCCGAACACATGCGGGAAAACGCTTTTGGAGAGCTTTAATTCCTGCGCGTCTTCTGCCGGCGTATCCGTCGTCTCGACTACGGTGATTTCCGAGTATACGCCGTCGCCCTCATAGTCGCTGTCATAGCCGATGTAGACCGGGTTTTCCGCGTCCTTATCGTAGATCAGCGTGGCCTTTTCCACACCGGACTCAAAGGTAAAGGCGTAGGTCGTGCCGTTCGCGGTAAAATACCAGCTTCCTTTGGAAATCGCGGTCAGCGATCCGGATTTCAGAGAGGTCGCATAGATGCCCTCGGCGCCGTTCGCGAGCACCTCACGCGCCATCTGCTCCACCTCAGAATATTCCATCGGGCCGAGCTTCTGCGAGCTGCGGTACTGATCCTCATAGCTGTAAGGGATCAGGTACGGCCCGATAAAAGAAAACACCAGAATCAGCACAAACCCCAGCAGTGCTCCCATGGAGACGTGGTTCGCCCGGAACCGCCTCCATGCGTCCTGCCAATACGATACACTTTTGTGCATCTGTACCATGGAGCTTTTTTCCTCCGCACTGGCGGATTCAAAATCCTCCGATGTAAAGCTGTCGAATCCGGGAACCCTCTCCGGATCCAGCTGAAAAAACTGTACCGTCTTATGTCCGTCCATGGCTTAATCTCCTTTCTGTGTGAGATTAATGCGCGGGTCTACAATCTTATACGCAATATCTACCACAAGGTTCATAAATACAATCAGCGCGGCCAGCAGAATCGTCGTCCCCATGATGATCGGATAATCACGGTTCAGGATGCTGGAGACAAAATAGCTGCCGATGCCTGGGATGCTGTAAATCTGCTCGACCACCAGAGATCCGGTGATAATGCTGGCGGTCAGCGGCCCCAGATAGGTGATAACCGGGATCAGGGAGTTTCTTAATGCATGCTTGAAGAGGATCATTTTCGTTTTCAGACCCTTCGCGCGAGCGGTCCGGATATAGTCCTGGCTGATGGAATCGAGCATGCTGGTCCTCGTCAGCTTCGCGATATGGCAGGATGGGTACAGAGCCATCGTGATCACGGGCATGACATAAGAGATCGGCGAGTCCAGCGTCCCTGACTGCACGGGGAGGATTTTCAGGTTGACACCGAAGGTAAAAAGCATCAGCGTCGCGATGACGAAGGTCGGCATCGCGATCCCCACCGTGGTGACCACGCGCAGGATACTGTCGATCCATTTCCCTCTGTAATAGGCGCACAGACAGCCGAGCGGGATACCCACAATGATGGCGGTAAGCAGCGCGAAGACTCCGAGCTGGATAGAGCGCCTGAATTTGCCCTGCCCGAACAGGATCTTCGTCACGGCGGTATCCTGCTGCATCTTCAGCGAGGTCCCCAGGTCGCCGTGCAGGAGGTTTTTAATATAATTGGCAAACTGGACGACCAGAGGCTTGTCCAGACCGTATTTGGCATTCGCCAGCGCGATCTGCTCCGGTGTAGATTTGTCAGTCATAAACGGGCTTCCGGGAATGGCGTTCATCAGAAAGAATGTGATGGCCGCGACCAGAAGAAGTGTCAGAAGAGCGGTTCCGATACGTTTCAGCGTATACACGAATAAATCCATGGAAACAATACACCTCTTTCTTTAGAATTTAGATGAATCAAGTGATAAAAGGCCAGGAATGGAACACCGGCGTTCCGATTCTTGACCCCGAGGATCGAAATATGTCCGTACTCGCACAGCATTTTTTCATGCGCGGCTTTCCGTGTATGATGTCCTTTTTGTCACTTGCGTCATTGGGGGGTACAGGATGGCGTTTCAAAAGAGGCGTGTCCTGTAACATTTGAGGCTGTCTGTGAGGAAAAAACGAATGTCCTACAGACAAAAACATTTTCCCCATCATAACCAAATATTGGCCAAAAGTCAATGCAAATTAAAGAAAAAATAAAAATGTTGAAGAAAAATTGCAAACGCATAAAGATGCACTGCATGCTGCGCCCGCGTCGCGCACCCCGCTGCAGGATGTGGGGAAAATGGGAAATACAGGAAATCTTATATCGTGCTGATTTGCTTCTTGCGCCATTTGACGGTTCGTGGTAAGCTGTAGCCTGAGAAGATAGTCGTGCCTGTGCCGGGAATTTTTCTGGAGGGAATCTTTCTGGAATACCCGTGTTGGCAGAAGGAGGACAAGTTCCTCTTGTCAGATGATTCATTGTCTGATTATCCGAGGAGTATATAATAAGGAAGGAACGTGCAGAGAAATGCTTTCAGTGATTCTCCCCGCGTATAACGAGGAAAAAATGATCCGTAAGGCTTCCGCGAGGATTGACGAAATCCTGACGGCGGAGCGGATCGATTATGAGATTGTATTTGTAAATGACGGGTCGAAGGATGGGACCTGGGAGGAGATTACCAAAGCAGCTGCGGAAAATCCGCATGTGACGGGCGTCTGCTTTTCGCGGAATTTTGGCAAGGAGTCCGCGATGCTGGCGGGGCTTGCCGAAGCTTCGGGAGACTGCTGCGCGGTGATGGACTGCGACCTGCAGCATCCGCCGGAGACGCTGGTGGAGATGTACCGGCTCTGGGAGCAGGGGTATGAGGTGATCGAAGGCGTGAAGCGCACGCGCGGGAAGGAGAGCGCCCTGCACCGGGCCAGCGCGGGTCTTTTTTATAAGATGCTCTCGAAGGCAGTGAAGATCGATATGTCGCGGGCGTCGGATTTTAAGCTGCTGGATCGCCGGGCGGTGGATGCGCTGCTCTCCCTGCCGGAGCGGAATGTCTTTTTCCGTGCCCTGTCCTCTTGGATCGGTTTTAAGACCGCGTCGGTCGAGTTTGACGTGCAGGAGCGTACGGAGGGCGAGTCCAAATGGTCCACCTGGTCGCTGATTCAGTACGCGGTGAGAAATATTGTGGTCTTTTCCACGGCTGCGCTGCAGTTTGTGACCATGGCGGGGATCGTGGTCTTTATCGCGGCGGTGATTCTGGGGATCGAGACACTGGTGCGCTACTTTATGGGACGCGCAGTGGAAGGCTTTACGACCGTGATTCTGCTGATTCTGATCATCGGCAGTCTGGTGATGATCAGCCTGGGGATCATCGGATATTATATAGGAAAGATTTACGAGGAAGTGAAAGGGCGGCCGCGGTACCTGATCGCGCGGAAGATCGAGAGAAGGGCAGCGCATACTGCATAGTTTGCGCGTTTTTGTATGTAATATCCGCGAATCGACACCAAAAAATGGTTGCTTTCTCCCGGTTTTTCTACAGAACTGCCCTGGAAAATAGTCGTTTTCACACTTGCTTTTCACAGGCTGCATTCGTATAATACGCATGAATTAACTGGAAAGACCACCCATTTTTATCAGGAGGTTTTATTATGGCTCTTGAAGATTACAAGAAAGCAGTCCGGCTTGGGAAAAAGGATTATCAGGCACGTATGATGCGCGGGGAGCGTCCGACGCTGGCAGTGCTCGATGAGATTCTGCCGCAGGAGTCTCTTTCACAGGTGTCCCTTGGCCTGGTGCAGATCCCGATTGACCAGATCGTGGGGACGCGGTATGGCGGGCGCGGCAGTTCATTTGCCGGCAATTTTATGCCGATCCTGGATGTCGGTTCCGAGTTTGCGTCAAAATGGGCAAATTTGAGCACGGCGCATGTGGAGGAGGGCATCCACGATCCGATCAAGGCCTGGGAATATAAAAATCGTTTTTATGTGGAGGAAGGCAATAAACGTGTCAGCGTGATGAAATATTATGAGGCAGTCTCCATCCCGGGGACGGTCACGCGCATTCTTCCGAAGCGTACGGATGACCTGGAGACCGTGATTTATTATGAGTTCGTTGACTTTTACGCGCTCTCCGGGATTAATTATATAGAATTTTCGAAAAAGGGCAGCTATGCGAAGCTGCAGGAAGCGGTCGGCAAGGCTGCGGACGAGTCCTGGGACGACGACGACCGGCTGAATTTCAGCTCGGTCTATACACGTTTTACCGCGGCTTATCAGGCAAAGGGCGGCGGTAAGCTTTCCATCAAGCCGGGGGACGCGTTTCTGACCTTTGTCACGCTGTACGGTTATGACAAGGTGAGCGATATTACCACCGACGAGATGAAGACTCTCATCGCGAAGGCCTGGGAGGAATTTGAGCTGCTGACGGAGGCAGATACGGTCGCGCTGAAGATGGATCCGGCACCGGAGAAAAAGCCGCTGCTCTCCTTACTGCTGCCGACTGGAAAGACGAAGCTGAAGATTGCCTTTATTTATGACAAGACACCGGGGTCTTCCGCGTGGACCTACTCGCACGAGCTGGGACGGCTGCATCTGGAGCAGACCTTTTCGGATGAGGTGAGCACGGTCGCTTACAGTCAGATTACGGCGGAGACGATTGAGGAGACGCTGGATAAGGCGATCGCGGACGGCTGCAATCTGATTTTTACCACTACGCCTGTCTTTGCACCCGCAAGTGTCAAAGCGGCGATTGCGAATCCGGATGTGCGCATCCTCAACTGCTCGCTGAACACCTCGCATCGTTATATCCGCACCTATTACACCCGGATGCACGAGGCGAAATTCCTGATGGGCGCCATCGCAGGTGCGATGGCGGAAAACAACCGGCTCGCCTATATCGCGGACTACCCGCTCTTTGGCACGATTTCGAATATCAATGCCTTTGCGCTCGGCGCCAAGATGATCAATCCCCGCGCGAAGGTTTATCTGGAGTGGTCCTCCAAAAAGGACGTGGACATCACCGACCGGCTCCGCAAGCTGAATCCTTCCTGTATCTCCGGAAAGGACATGGTGATTCCGGAGGAGGCGTCCCGCTTTTTCGGCATCTATCACATGGTGGACGGCCGTCCGCAGAACCTGGCGATGCCGCTCTGCCACTGGGGACGGTTTTATGAAAAGCTGATCCGCACGATCATGGACGGTACCTGGAAATACGACGACGATACCGGCAAGGCGATTAACTACTGGTGGGGCATGTCCTCAGGCGTGGTGGACGTCATCTGTTCGCAGAACCTGCCGATCGGCACCAAGCGCCTGGTCGACCTGCTGAAAAAAACCATCAGTGAGGGCGAGTTCAACCCCTTCTCCGGGACCCTCTACTCGCAGACCGGCATCGTGAAATCTCAGTCCGAGTGGGGTGACAGTCTGACCCCCGAGCAGATCGTCAAAATGGACTGGCTCGCGGAAAATGTCGTTGGCGCCATCCCCGAAGAATACGAGCTGACCGACCAGGCAAAGCCCGTGGTCGCGCAGCAGGGCGTGAAAAAAAGCGGGGTGTAACGAAAAAGCAATAGAAAGGAACACAAAAGCAGCATGCGGATACTGGCAATCGCGGATGAAGAATCCGCCTATCTGTGGGATCATTTTGAAAAAAGTAAGCTGGACGGCATCGACCTCATTATATCCTGCGGCGACCTGCATCCGCATTACCTGTCCTTCCTGGCAACCTTTACCTCCGCGCCGGTCATTTACGTGCATGGAAACCATGACGAGAAATATGACAGGGTGCCGCCGGACGGCTGCACCTGCATCGACGACGACATTTTTGTTTACGAGGGCGTCCGCATCCTGGGACTGGGCGGCTCCATGCGCTACCGCCCCGGCAATTATCAGTTTACGGAAAAGCAGATGCGCAAACGGGTGAAAAAGCTGCGCTGGAAGCTTTTCCGCCACCGCGGCTTCGATATCCTGGTCACACATGCGCCCGCTTATCAGCTCAACGACGGGCGGGATCTGCCGCACCAGGGCTTCAAAAGCTTTATCGATCTGATTGAAAAATACAACCCGCGTTTTTTCCTGCACGGCCATGTCCACATGTCCTACGGCCGTCAGCACAAGCGCTACGACAAATATCACGATACCCATGTCATCAATGCGTACGAGCGGTTTGTGTTTGACTACGATGCGAACGACGAGGCGGAGATTATGACTTCGTTTTATGGGATTCAGTGAAGCAGGATAATTGAAAAATAATGCAAAATGGGAGAATAAAATGGCAAAGCTGTATTTTCGTTATGGCGCGATGGGAAGCTCGAAAACCGCCAACGCGCTGATGGTGGATTATAATTACTATGAGCGGGGAAAGCGCGCGCTGCTCGCGAAGCCCCGGCTGGATAACCGGGACGGGGAGGGCGTTATTTCCTCGCGCATCGGCCTGAGAAAAAACTGCACCTTCGTGGAAGACCTGGTGCAGATGACCTCTGAGGAAATTAAAGAATATGACTGCGTGGTCGTGGATGAGGCGCAGTTCTGCACGAAGGAGCAGGTGGAGTTTCTGGTGCATATCGTGGACGACCTGACGGTGCCGGTCATCTGTTACGGACTGCGCACCGATTTTCAGCGCAACCTGTTTCCCGGCAGTATGTGGCTGCTCGCTTGGGCGGACGTGATCGAGGAGATCAAAACAGTCTGCTGGTGCGGCAAGGCGGCGACCTGCAACGCCCGCTTCAACGAGAAGGGTGAGATGATCACGGAGGGCGATCAGGTCGTGCTGGGCGCGAACGACAGCTACACCGCCCTGTGCAGGAAGCACCATCGGATGAAAATGCTCAGGCCGGAGTCATGAAAATAAAATACCCGGAGTTACTGCCTGAACGGTGTCCGCCATGCGCGTATGTTGCTGAACGAATTGTACCGGCTATACGCGCGAGCCGCTGATTGATCTGAATTGCGCATTTCACTCGTGCGCCCCGGCCTCCAGCAGCAGCCGGATTTTCGTCTGCACAATATCAAACGCGACATCATTCATGCCACTGTTGATCACGAGATCAGCGGTGGCTTTTGTCGGTTCGACAAACATATAATGCATGGGCTTGACCGTGGTGAGATACTGCTGGACGATGTTGTCCAGGTCGCGCCCGCGCTCCTTTACATCGCGGACAATCCGGCGCAGGATGCGCTCGTCCGCATCCGCTTCCACAAAAATCTTGATATCGCACAGGTCGCGCAGGCGGGGATCGGCGAGCAGCAGAATGCCCTCCGCCACAATGATCCGGCGCGGCTCAATATGTATAGTCTGATCGGAGCGGTTGTGCTGACTGTAATCATAGACCGGGCAGTCAACGGCCTCTCCGTTTTTCAGCATTTCCAGATGTTTTACCATCAGGTCGGTCTCCAGCGCGTCCGGATGGTCATAATTCACCATTTTCCGAATCTCAAAGGGGACATTGTCCTGTCTTTTGTAGTAATTGTCATGGTAAATGACCGCGATGTCGTCCGAAAAGCGCTCTTTCAGCCGGTTGGTAAAGGTCGATTTTCCAGAGCCGGTTCCCCCGGCGATTCCGATAATGATACAGTCCATTTTGCGGGCTCCTCTCTTTTTTGCTGCAATGTCAGATTCCTTGTAACGGTTCAGTACCTTCACAGTGATGATTCCTTACAGTCGGTAAGGCTCTTCTCCGCCTGCTATGAAAAATGTGGTTGTAATCCCGCTGCCTGAGGTAGTGAAGCAGTTCACGTTTTTTGCATTTATCGTGATTGTACACTTGTTTTTTATCGGACGCAATGATTTTCTTGCCCAGGTTTGTTTCAAAACGCTCCTTAGTTATAAACTGCAATGATTTTCCTGCCCAGGTTTGTCTCAAAACGATCCCTTAGTTATAAGCCGTACCCTTGACGAGATTTACAGTATTTTCCGAGCTGCAGGTGTGACTTGTAATGTCCCATACTTTTTTCACTGGCATCATAGAATGGTCATGCGAATACTGTTATATAAAGGAAGCTTCGCCTCTGCCATCGGGCTTTGCGAGGAGCATTTCTATATTGGTGTGTAATGAGTCGATATCGCGCGCCGGTATGGCATCACGCAGGAGGATTTCCATATTGGCGTGCAATGTGTGATACCTGATTTTTCATGGGAGGAAAGGAAATGAATGTAATCTGGGGAATGATGCTGCTTGTCGGAATCGGGTACGGCATCCTGACCGGGGAGGCGGAGGCCGTCTCTGAGGCGGTGCTTTCGTCCGCAAAAGAAGGGGTAGCGCTGTGCATCACCATGTTTGGCGCAATTGCGCTCTGGAGCGGTTTGATGGAGATCGCGAAGGACGCGGGGATTGTTGCTTCGATTACCAGGAAAATGAGGCCGCTGATTCGCTTTCTGTTTCCGGATATTCCTGAGGACCATCCGGCCATCGGTCACATCGCGGCGGCCTTTGCCGCGAATATGCTGGGTCTTGGCAATGCCGCGACGGTGTACGGACTGGAGGTGATGAAATCGTTAGAAAAACTGGAGGAGGAGCGGACATCCGTACCGCGTGGCACTGCCAGTAATGAGATGTGTTCCTTCCTTATTTTAAATATCTCTTCTCTGCAGCTGATTCCTATTACGGTCATCGCGTATCGGGGGCAGTATGGGAGCGTGAATCCGTCCGCGGTCGTCGGTCCGGGAATTGTGGCAACAGCAGTGAGTACGGGTGCGGCTGTGATATTCTGCAGGCTGATGGATCACTGGAAACGATCTGCTTTTCGCTCTGGTCTGCACGATGGGAAACGCTCTGCATTCCGTTTCGGTCGGAGAATATCCCGCACAAAGCGTAGGATGCCACCCGGCGAGGGAATATCCCATGCGAAGCGTGGGATGCCACCCGGCGAGGGCAGGATTCGCCGCCCATAATAAACGCTGCATGCAGAGCCTGCGCTGCAGGAAATGCCCCCCGCTAAAATGAAAAAAGAGAAGTGTGTTAGGATATTCCAAATACCTGTTAATAATACAGAGGTGGCGGTGTGGAAATGACGCGGAATGGAAAAGAACGCAAGCTGGAGATATGGAAACAGGGACTGCTGGATGTGAGCAGGCGCAATAAAATGATCAATTACCGGAGAACCAGGCGGGGGTCGCTGCAGCTTCTGTCGCCGGATTACGCGACCCTTTTTGATCGGCTGGTTGGCCGGGGAGAGAGCCTCACGTTTAAGCGGGCGGCAGACTGCAGCAGCGAGCCTCAGATTGGCAGTCTTCTTTTTCTGATGAATCAGATGGGTCATCCGATCGAAATTGCCACCGGAGAGATTGGGACCTCTCTGCCATTGGAGGAGAGCAGCCGCACATTGAAAAATCTGCGGACGAAGGCGCGCCTGTCACAGGAGGAGCAGGGGATCAATATTCTGTACCTGTCATTTGGATTTCTGGAATGGAAACGGAATCCTTCTGAGCAGCCGATGAGGGCGCCGCTGGTACTTGTTCCGGTGAGCCTTGCGGCAGATTCCTTGAACAGTCCGTGGAAGCTTAGCAGGCTGGGTGTGGAAGCGCCCCCTCGCTGCGCTTCGGCGGATATCCCGCCCGTAAGGGCGAGGATGCTCCCGGCGAGGGCAGAACGCGCCGCCCATTTAGAGAACGCTGCGCGTTGGGGCGGCGCTGAAGAAGTGGTAGTGAATCCGACCCTTGCCTACGTGCTTTCTTCTGAATTTGGGATGGAGCTGCCGGAGCTTGGCGCCGAGCACAGCGTCTGCCAACCACGAAGCAGTTCTGGAAATGCAGCCGCGGCCGGCCGCGCTCATTCAAAGCTGGAAGCTTACCTGGCGCAGGTGGAAGCGGTCGTTTCGCCTCTTGGCTGGAGGGTGATCAGAGAGGTGGATCTGGCTCTGCTCTCTTTTCTTAAAATTGTCATGTATAAGGACCTGGAGAAAAACCGGGAGCGTATTCTCGCGCATCCGGTCGTCAGTGCCTTTTGCGGCGATCTCTCCGGGCTGCCCTCTCCCTCTTTGCAGCCTGTCGGAAGATGTGCGGGGGAAGGCTGTGGTTACATGCATGAGGAGGAACCTCCGCTCGACACCTGGCAGGTGGTGGATGCGGATTCCAGCCAGATGGACGCGATCCGGCTCTCCAAAGAGGGCTATAGCTTTGTGCTGCAGGGACCGCCCGGGACGGGCAAAAGTCAGACGATTACCAATATTATTGCGCAGGGACTCGCTGATGGAAAGCGTATCCTGTTTGTCTCGGAAAAAATGGCTGCCTTAAGTGTTGTCTACCGCCGCCTGCAGGAGGTGCAGCTCGACGGTTACTGCCTTTCCTTACATAATTACAGAGCAGATAAAAAGGAAGTGCTCGCCAGCCTTGCCGCAGCACTGGATGCACCCGGACAGAAATTAAAAACAGGAGCGCTGGACTTTGTCCCGGAGTACGCTGCGCAGAGAAAAGAGTTGAATGGATATTTTACAGGGCTTCATACCGTGCGCAAACCGCTGGGGCGGACGCTCTATGATGTTCTGACGGAGCTTTGCACGCTGGAGCAGGTGCCGCTGTGCAGCCTTTCTGAATCGGTGATGGAGCAGTCCGGGGAGGAATATCGGCTAAAGCTGGCGGCGCTGCAGCGGTATCAGGAATTTCTTGACAACTACGCACAGCAGTCCCCCGACGCGCAGCGGGAAGGGCGAAGTGATCACGGAGGGCGATCAGGCCTTGCCGGGTGCGGGCGGCAGCAGCAACCGATCATTGATGAAAACATCCATTCAGGCGCGGATGCATTCGCAGGAGATGGGCAGCAGCATCAGACTATAGATGAAAACCCTTGGAGAGACAGCCGTCTGGGCGCGATGACCTACGACCTGCGCATGAGCATTTCGCAGACACTCTCTGCGCTGGAGCCGGAGCTGGCTGCCCTCCTTGCTTTCAGGGATTTCCTGTGGAAAAAGGAAAGCCGCGCAGCGAAAAAACGCTTCACGATGGACGCCAGGGACTGGAAGTGGAAGGATTACACAGATTTTATACAGAGTGTCATATCCGCAAAGCTGCTGGAGGCTGCCGGACAGATTGATGGAAGGTATTCTGAAAATTCTGCTGAAAATCCTACCGAAAATTCTGTTGGAAATTCTGCGAGTGAGCGTTTTGAAAATCTTCGGTCAGAAAGTTTAGAAGGTTTGTGTTCGGAGCCGCAGGATGAGCAGAGAAAATGGTTCGGGACCGCTATTTCTGCGGATTCAAACGGTTCTTTTGCGGAAGCTTGTTGGAAAATGTTCTCTGCAGACGACCGCAAGGGGCTCCCTGCAGAAATCTGGGAGAAGACATTTGCTTTGGCAGTCAGCCGGTGTAAAAAGGAATTTGACCACTGGCTTGCAGTCTATGAGAAAACGCTTATTGGCGGAGAATGGATATCGTTTTGGATGCAGAAGGAGTTAAGGAAGGGAAAGGACGAGGACAGCGAAAAGAACGAAGAAAGCAAAAAAGACAAAGCGTCCGAAACGGACACCGCTGGTGAGATGGAGGCTCTGCCGGATGGCTTTGTCCGCCGCCATCAGCAGATGTGCCGGATTATGAGCCAGGCGGCCGATTGCCGGAGAAAACTGGAGGCAGAATCAGAGAAGCTGTCGGAGATTTTTTCCTTTGTCTGCTGCGTCAACCGGGAAATACATATGGAATACCATTCCGTGCGCGATGGCCTGGAGCGAATCCGCCGGATTGTCCGGATTCTGCTGATTCCGTACAACTACCGCCTGGCCTGGGTCACGGAATATGGCCTGGAAAAGGTACGCACACTGGCAAAGACAGTAGAAGCGCTTACCGCAAGAGAGAAGGCACAGGCACAGAATCTGCGGACGGAATGGAAGGACGGGTTTCTGAACCTGGACGGCGAAACGCTTCTTCGGCGCTTTTCGAGAGAATCGACCTCCTTTCTGGGACGTCTGGGAAGCCGGTACCGGGCAGACCGGGAGCTGCTCATTTCCATGAGAAAGCCTTCTGTAGCGGAACCGTACTCTACTTCTTTTCGGTCGGCGAATATCCCGCGGGATGCCTCCCGGCGAGGGTTAAATGATTGTCCACAGGACGATCAATCCCCTCACTGTGCTTCGGACACAAAGCTGGAGGATTCACAGCTTCGGGCGGGCCTGGAGCTTCTTGCCGCTTATCAGAAGACGAAAAAGGAGCTTGAGGAAAAGTCCCGGGAGGCGAAGCGGGTCCTCATCGGCCACTATAGAGGTGCGGACACCGACTGGGTGAAGCTGTACCAGGACCTGGATGCCTGCGAAGAGATTGAGGTTTATCAGAAAAAATATGGAATTACGCCGGAATTGAAGAAGCTGCTGGAGAATCGCTATGATACCAGGCGCTATGTCCGGCTGAATGGGAAATGGGTGGAGGAGTTCTCGGACGGCAAATGGTTTGACGCCTGTGAGCGTGTGCTGGAGCCTTATAAAAATGCATCTTCTACTTTATTCTGGTCAGTATCAGACGCCTCCGCTTCGCAAGATAGGACCATTCCAGACAGCCATCCCGCTCGTGATATTCCTGCATCAGACGCACCCGCTTCGCAAGGGAGGACGGAAGAAGATGTTCCGGCCATTCTGGAGCATCTGAAGCGGCAGACGGCCCTGCTGCAGTCGCTGGAGGACGCATGGGACGCCCTTCTGAAAACCGTGCAGCAATCAGCATTACCGGAGCCGCTCGCCGTCTTCACATCCTGGTTTTCGAAGGATCTGCTCTCGGAGCTGACTCTTGAGGAGCTTTATGAACGTGTGAAGGACTGCCGCGACCTGGAGCAGCTAAACAGCTGGCTGCTGTACCGGTCGATTTTGGACGATTGCGAGGAAAAGGGCCTTGGCGCGGTGATTGCAAATGTGGAAAAGAGCCCGGAAACGGCGCGTTACATTGCAAATGTACAGAAAAACCCGGAAACGGCACCGGACGGTGGCTTCCCTGCAATTTACCGGAAAAGCTTTCTGACAAAGTGGGCGCTGCACTGGCTGAACAGCGAAGAAATGCGCCCCTTTGCTCTTTTTCAGTCCTATTCGTACGAAAACCTGATTGCACGCTTTCGGGAAAACGACCGCAGGCTGATCGAGCTGACGCGGATCCGGCTGAACGAGAAGCTCTCGGCACAGAGACCGTCCGGGCATCAGCTGATCGTAAACGGCAGGGACGAGCTGGCCATCCTGCGGCGGGAGACTGAAAAAAAGCGCAGAGTCATGCCGCTGCGCAGGCTTTTTAAAGAAATCCCGCACCTACTGCAGCAGCTCAAGCCGTGTTTCATGATGTCGCCCCTGTCCGTATCCTACTTTCTGGATTCCGACGCATATGAATTTGACCTGGTCATTTTTGACGAAGCCTCCCAGATCCGGCCAGAGGACGCCATCGGGGCGATTTACCGGGGAAAGCAGGTGATCATCGCCGGAGACAGCCGCCAGATGCCGCCCACGAGCTTTTTCACTGCTTCAGTCAATAATGTGGAAAAATATGACTCCGTAGAAAGCGGATCTGCGAATATTTTCTCGGGGGCAGATCCCTCGGGGACGCAGATGGCCGCAGGTTCTGTGGAAGCTTTGCCTGGGGCGGGTGCGCCAGTGCCGGATCCTGCCGACGAGCTCTTTGATCCTTATTATGATCCCGTCGGAGAATCCATCCTGGACGAAGCCAGCCGATGTCTGCCGTCCTGCACTCTACTGATGCATTACCGCAGCAGGGATGAATCCCTGATCGCTTTTTCCAACCGCGAAATCTACGGAAACCGACTGATCACCTTCCCGAACTGTGAGAATTTGGCGGACAAGGGTCTGGAATACATCTACGTCCCTGGAGGAATTTACGAGGGCGGGGGCAAAAACTGCAACACAGCGGAGGCTGCACGTTGTGTGGAGCTTCTGGCGGAGCATATTCGGAAGCATCCGGAGCGCTCCCTGGGAATTATCGCGTTTTCGGAAAAACAGCAGGCTGTGATCGAGGATGCCGTGCTCTCTTTCCGAATGCAAAACCCGCAGTATGAGAGCTTTTTTGACGAGGAAAAGGAGGAACCGTTTTTTGTCAAGAACCTTGAAAATGTCCAGGGGGATGAGCGGGACACGATTCTCTTAAGCATCTGCTACGCAAAAAACAAAAACGGCAGGATGTATCTGCGCTTCGGTCCGCTCGGACAACCCGGCGGCGAACGGCGTCTGAACGTGGCCATCACCCGTGCAAAATACAACGTGAAGCTGGTCGGCTCCATCCTTCCCAAAGAGATCCCCCTCCGGGAGGACAGCCCGGAAGGTGTTAGAATGCTTTATGACTACATTTGCTTTGCGATGAAAAATGACCATGGACTGCCTGAAGGACATCCCCTGGCAGAAG
Source organism: Lachnospiraceae bacterium (assembly GCA_021201095.1). Lineage (GTDB taxonomy): Bacteria > Bacillota > Clostridia > Lachnospirales > Lachnospiraceae > Choladousia. Next base: position 7,055 of record JAJQFO010000314.1, on the reverse strand, counting down.
CTTCGGATGCATTCGCAGATCGGATCTGTGATTTTCTGACGGAAAATGGCTACCAATGCCGCCGCAACGTCGGCGCGTCCGAATACAAGGTGGATATTGCTGTACTGTATCCGGCCGTCCATTTGAAGAACGCTGCGCGTTGGGACGGTGCTGTGGAACGGTATGCGGCCGGTATCGAGTGCGACGGCAGAAATTACGCCTCCGCCCGCACCGCGAGAGAGCGGGACTGCCTGCGCGGAGAGATGATGGAATCCATGGGCTGGCGCATGTTTCATGTCTGGTCGCTGGCCTGGTATCAGAATCCGGAAAAGGAAAAACGCCGTCTGCTGGAATTTCTGGCAAAGGCTGTAAAAGAGACGGGGTAAGCAGCGCCGCTTGTTGGGATTTCCATACGATGGCGCAGCTGTGTCTCACTCCGTCCGTATAAAGAACACCGCAAGGCCGTCCCTGACAGGGCACAGCCTGGAACTGTTGTGTCTCACTCCGTCCGTATAAAAAACACCGCTTGTTGGGACCGTGCTATAGAAAGGAAGCCAGCGTATGAAGCTTGAACATACAGAAACGGTTGACGAATCTGTCGAAAAAAACATGGAAGACCGCACCGGAGACTCCGCCGTGCATACATTTGTATTTGACGCCGTCAGCTTTTCCTCGGTCGAAGCATTTGCCGCATATCTGCAGATGCTTGCGGATGATTCCAAAAAGAAGCTTCAGAGAAAAATCCGGCCTCTGTTTCTGGACGACCAACATCTGGAGCCGGGATTTGAAGCCTGGCTCCAGGCACTTGGATACGAGCAGGCCCTCGAGGCCTGGAAGACAGAATACCAGACCGGAACCGCTGACGGAGAAACAGAGGAAGGCGTATGGCAGGGGTCTGGGGCTGCCGGACGCGGGAATGCTGCGCAGGGACAGTTCCCTGGAGCGGCTGGATTTATGAATACCGTGTACGGGCAGTCTTATGGGAGCACCGGATGCGGGAACGCCTCTCCTGGACAGACTCCGGGAACGGCAGGTTTTCCGCGCGGCGGGTCGGGACAGTTATCGGGAGCATGGAGATTTACGGACAATCCCGCGGAACTGCTGATGGACGAGTCTGGAGATTTTGAACCCCGTTTTTTCCAGATGCTGAAAGAATATCCCCAGGCCCTGGACGATTCGAGAAGGTTCACCGGCATGATCCGGGACCTGTTTCCCGGGAATCCGATGCAGGCGCGCCTGATGGAGACACTTTATCAGATGGACATCGTCCGGGCCATCCGGGATGCGAAAACGCTGAACGAGATGTTTCCCCTGCGCTTCGTCAAAAGACTGACCGGTGATTTTGGCGTCCGTGAGGATTACGCGAGGTGGGCGGCAGCCGTCTGGTGTGTGTGCTATGGGGAGAAGCTTCTGGGAAAGGACTGCCTGGTAGTGGTGCCTCCTTTCGCGGGGGTGCGGACGCAGTGACTGCCCGGGCATAGCGATCGTACGGACACGGTGACTGCCTGGGCAGTGCGATCGTACGGACGCAGTGACTGGCGGAGCAGAGCGATCGTATGAATACAGTGCTTGGCAGAGCATTGCGATCGTACGGATACAGTGACTGCCCGGACATTGCGATCGTACGGACACGGTGACTGCCTGGACAGGACATTGCGATTGTACGAACGCAGTGATTGACCGGGCACTGCAATCGTACGGACATGGTGCATGGCAGAGCATTGCAATCGTATGGATGGAAAAAAGTCCGCCATCTACAGCGGCAAAAGACATTCAAGAGAGGAGAAAACGATGGAAGGATTGCTGAAAACAGGAACGGTGCTGATCTCAGAAAACGGAAGCCGGTATACGGTCGGAAAATGGCTCGGCGCCGGTTCCCAGGGAGAGGTGTATGAGGTCGCGGGCGAAAGCGGAGCTTACGCCCTGAAATGGTATTTTCTGCCAAGCGCGACAGCAGAGCAGAAAAAGACTCTGAGAAACCTGCTGACTAAAGGAAGTCCAGATCCCTCCTTTCTCTGGCCGCTCGATCTGGTCTGCCCGCCCGGCGAAAAATCCTTCGGCTATATCATGGAGCTGCGCCCGAAAAACTATAAAAGCATCGTCGACCTGATGAAGCGCACAGCAGAGCCGACCTTTGCCATGCTCTGCCGCGCCGCATACAATCTCACCCGGGGATACGAGAAGCTTCACGCGAGCGGCTGCAGCTATCGGGACATTTCCTTTGGAAACCTGTTTTTCGATCCGGAAAACGGAGAAGTCCTGATTTGCGACAATGACAACGTTTCCATTAATGATCAGAACGACAGCGGAGTGCTCGGGACGCCGGGATTTATGGCTCCGGAGATTGTCCTCGGTAAGGCATACCCCTCCAGAAACACGGATCTGCACTCCCTCGCAGTATTGCTTTTTTATATGTTCATGATCAACCATCCGCTCAACGGGCGTCTGGAGGCGAATATTAAATGCATGGATCTGGTGGCGATGGAACGCCTGTACGGCTCCGACCCGGTATTTATTTTTGATCCGGACGACCGGCGCAACCGGCCCGTGCGCGGCATTCATGACAACGCAGTCATATACTGGGAACTGTACCCGGAAAACCTGAAAAGACTGTTTACACAGGCATTTACCGTCGGCCTGAAGGCGCCGAACCGCCGCGTGACAGAGAAGCAGTGGACGGATGCGATTGCGGAACTGATGAGCGGAATCCTCATCTGTCCGAAGTGCGGCGTGGAAAATTTTTATGACGAAAGAAAGGAACATGCTAAAATTCCTCATATTTGCTGGAACTGCTCCTGCAAGCTGGACCTGCCGCCAAAGCTTGCCGTCGGCCGCCACAGAATTCTGCTGACAAAGGGAGGACACCTGAAGTCTCATCACCTTCATAACGACGGCGATATGGATACGATTGAGGGAACGGTGGTCTCCAGCCCTGTGGAGCCCAGCGTGCTGGGTCTTTGCAATGAAACAGGGACAAACTGGATGTACACAAACCCGGATGGGGATCAGACCCTCGTGCCGCCGGGCAGAAGCGCCAAAATCCAGGTCGGAGCCCATATTTCCTTCGGAAGCTGCGATGGAGAAATTTGGTAGCTGATGTGTGCAGGCTGCATTTATCTGCATAAAACAGATACGGACTGCAGGAAAAAACATCCCCCCGGCAGAGAAAATTCCTGCTGGTGGTAAAATGGTCAGGAATGACAGACTCATAGTATCACCCCGCATTTAGCAAGAATTCAGCAAGAGAACTTTGTATCCAAAACATTATGAGGAGCAAGAGAACTTTATATCCAAAAACATTATGAGGAGGAAAAGAAAATGCCAGAAATTTTAAGAAGACCAGGCGGAGAGCTTGCAAGCAGACCATTACATGTGATCTGGGCCGTGGATTGCTCTGGCTCTATGTATGGCGAAAAGATCGGAACGGTCAATTACGCGATCCAGTCGGTGATCCCGGAGATGCAGCGCGTAGCGGCGGAAAATCCCCACGCGCGGATGCTGGTCCGCACCTTACAGTTTTCAAACGGCGCGTCCTGGGTGACTTCAGACGCGATTCCGGTGGAAAGCTTTGCGTGGGATGATCTGAAGGCCAAAGGCCTTACCGACATGGGAAAGGCGTTCGAGCTGCTCTCCGAACAGCTGACGATTCCTCCGATGTCTGACCGTGCCCTGCCGCCGGTACTGGTGCTGCTTTCTGACGGTCAGCCGACCGATGATTACAAAAAGTCTCTGAATAAACTGCTCTCCCTGCCGTGGGGCAAAAAGGCCGTCCGCATTGCCATTTCGATAGGCAAGGACGCAAATGATGATGTCCTTATGGAGTTTACCGGCAACCGGGAGCTGGTACTGCAGGCGAACAACGCCGTCACTCTGGTCGACATGATCAAATGGGCCTCTACCGAGGTGCCGAAGGCTGTAGCTGCTCCTCCGAGCCAGCCGCGGGACGACCGGGATATCCCATCGGCTGCCGGTCGGACCGGCGCTGGCATAAGCCAGAGTACAGCTGCTTCCGGCAGCGCGGGAGCGGGGCAAAATGCAGCGGGAAATGCAGGCACGGGCAGCGGCCAGACTTCGGGCACCGGAGGCCCGAACGCAGACAGTGGTCAGACTTTGGGTACTGGCAGCAGCCAGAGCGCGAATGCAGGCGGCGGTCAGATTCCCCCGAAATACATAGACATGAACAAAATACCCCATCCGGCGGACATCAAGGTGGGCGATGTCTGGTAAAGAGAGGTGATCGATGTGCTTCGAAAAACCTGTGCACGGAGCGTACAGGGGGCATCCCACATCCGCTCCGGGCAGCCCTGTCAGGACAGCTACATGTACATGGAATATCCGGATGGGACGACCATTCTGGCAGTTGCGGACGGACACGGAAGCAAAGCCTGTCCGTTCAGCAGAACCGGCGCGCGGGTCGCGGTCAATGTCTTTTGCTCCGCAATCGGGAGATTGATCGATAGCTTCACCGGCAATCCGGATCTGCTCATGGCCTATCTGAACCGTGAGGGAGAGCTGAAGGTCGCGCAGGAGATTGACAGAGAATGGAAGGCGCGGATCCGCAGGATACATGCGGAACGCGGGCGCACGAAGACTGCGGATACAGGCCTGCCAGACAGTGCAGAAACTGCGGATACAGGCCTGATTGGCAGTGCAGAGACTATTTATCGTGTGGACGACACAGAAAATTCGGGCTTTTCGGAAAATGCGGATACCAGATATTCGCCAGAGTCCCGGATCAGGAAAACGGAAACGAATGCAATCTTCCGCCTGTACGGCACGACCCTGCTGGGCCTGCTTCTGACGCCGCAGTTTCTATTTGCATTCCAGATCGGCGACGGAGACATTATACGGATCGATGCAAAACAGGTGACTCCCGTCATAGAAGCGGAAAAATTTCTCGGCACACAGACGAATTCCCTTTCCGCCACAGATGCCTGGAAAAAAGCCGTCACGGTCATGCACCGGTTTGAAGGTATGGGAACGATCTCCGATTCGTTCCGGTTGGCGAATGTCCCGCACAAAGTGCGGGATGCCCACATCCACAATCAAAGATTGTGGACATACCACGCCCCTGTCCTCTACCTGCTTTCTACCGATGGCTTTTCCAACAGCCACGTCTCCGATGAGGCACTGGAGCAGACCTGCCGCGAATACTATGAGATGATTCAGAAATACGGATTCGATGCAGTAGCAGCCAGCCTCAAAAGCTGGCTCTCTGAGACCAGCGAGCTTGGATGCGGCGACGACATTACGGTGGCGCTGGTCTGCCTTTACCCGGAACCATCAGATAAGACTGAGGAAAACACGTCAGCATGTGAGGAACACGAGGTGGAAGGTGTTTCCGCATCTGAGGAACCTGCAGAAGAGGAAGGTACATCCGTACCTGGGAAACCGGCAGAAAAGGGATTTATTTCCATATCCGGGGAGGATAACGAGGAATGATCAACGACAACTACTACTTTCGGCAGCTGACGCAGACAGAAAAGACCCTTTATCTGGCACTTTACAACGGCGTTGTGAAGCTTCAGAAGGAAATATCGGTGCCCGGCATATCAGCAGACAGCGATGAGGTAGACCATGTCTATCACGCCATCACGCATGATTGTCCGCATCTTTATTACTTTAACCAGAGCGTGCTCAATCTGAAAAAATCGAGAGTAGAGACGATTTTCCTCCCCCAGTACTTTTGCAGCCGGGCGCAGGTGGCCGTCTATAATGCGCGTCTGGAAACGGCGGTTAATACCCTGATTCGCGATCTCCAGCTCGCCCGTGTGCCGGAAAGCGTCAAGGTACGGCGCGTTCATGACTACTTTTGCCAAAATGTAACCTATGATCAGGAAGCACTCTGTACAGATGACGTGAACCGTCTCGTCTCCGCTCATTCTGTCATCGGTGTTTTTGCCAGACAGAGAGCCGTCTGCGAGGGCATCGCCAAGGCCGTAAAGCTGCTGCTGAACGCCGCTGGCATGAAATGCATCGTCGTAAGCGGCAGCAGCAACATGGGGAACAGTACCAGTATGAGGAAAAACAGCGGCGCTATGGAAAAAAGTGATCCTCATGCCTGGAATATCGTAAAAATAAACGGCGAGGCCTATCACCTGGACGTGACCTGGGATATGACTACCTCAAACAGAGAAAAAAATGAAATTCAGTACGACTATTACAACCTCACAGACATGCGGATCCGCCGGGACCACGAAGGCTTTTTCGGTATGCCGGCCTGCCGCGCAGGCACGGAGGACTATTTTTCACAGAACCATCTGGATTTCTACAGCAAGCGGGAGCTTTGCACTTACATCCGCCGCGGCGTAGAAGCCGGGCAGCAGGCCTTTTATTTTCGCTACAATGGGAGAGAGCCGATTGACCAGATCGTCTCTGATATGGTTGACTTCCTGCAGCAGATGGAATTGCCACCTCGCTGCGCTTCGGAGGATATCCCGCCCGCAGGGCGAGGATGCCCCCCGGCGAGGGCAGGTCGCGCCGCCCAATTAGAGAACGCTGCGCGTTGGGGTGGCGCTCAGGAAGTCTTTTGCCGCAGGTACGGCACCATCCGTCTCATAAGCTCCCAGAATCGGACACAGGGAACCGGGAGAGTGGCCTACGAAATAAAATCCGGCAAATGACAACTAGACTATCTGCGCCTTCGCTTTGGGCGTTTAGAGGTGCGGGCTGTCTGTGATTTACCCAGAGCCAGGGCTCGCCATTTTTCGATCTCTGCATCCTTCTGAACCAGAGCAGAATCTTTTTCGGCCAGAGCAGAACCCATTTCGGCTACTTCTTTTTCCAGCCTCGCGATCGTTTCCCACTCAAGCTCGAGTACCGGTGCTGTCATGTTTATCACCTCCGATAATAAATCAGAATCCTTGTAAAAAACACGTATCATGGCTTTTCTAAGCAAAATAAGAATAATTTTCACATCCGAGTCACTAAGGAAACCTTCTTCTGTTGCTTTGTTTAAAATGAGTATAATGTCATGATAGAACTTTGTCAATTGGATTTTTGCGTCAACGAGCTCCTGCGTCGGCAGTTAAACACTTTGGAGAGGCTTACACCTCTCTTTTTTGTTGTAAATAAGG
>JAJQFO010000041.1 GCA_021201095.1 Lachnospiraceae bacterium | reverse complement strand
CCATCAATTTGTAATGTCGGGTTAATCTGCCGCCTGACTTTTCCTACCGTCTGTAAAAGTTGCTCTAATCCCTTGGCAGGAAGATATTCTGCTTGCACCGGCACGTTTATGCGCGTAGCTGCCGCCAACGCATTGACCGTGAGCATCCCGAGTGATGGCTGGCAGTCAATCAAGATATGCGTATATTGGCTTTTCACCGTATCCAGATACTGCCGTAGAATCGTCTCCCGGCTGATCATATTCACCAGAGATACTTCCATGCCGGATAGCTGAATATCAGCTGGCATCAGATCAACGCCTTCTGCGTGATGCAGTATTCCTTCACCAGGACTAATTTGCTGATCAGTTAATATTTTTCCCAGCACTGTTGATATCGTCTCTGGAAGCTGATCTGGCTGCGGATACCCCAAACTAATTGTCATGCTGGCCTGCGGGTCAAGATCCACTAAAAGAACCTTCTTCCCTTCATGTGCCAATCCAACCCCGAGATTCACACAAGTTGTTGACTTTGCCACTCCGCCCTTTTGATTGCATAATGCAATGATCTGCGTATTCATTCGTCTTTTCCCCCTTTATCATCGTAATATCCGTTTTTACGATCTTCTTCACCTGCTGCAAAACACATGCACATAACAACGACTCCCAAAAAACCACCTGCACAAAAAGCGATAAAATGTGTTAACATAATTACTCCTTCCGTCAAAATCAGATAGCGGGACGCATCATTCTATGCCAGGCAATATTGCCGTCAGAATTTTTTCGCACCCTAAAACAAAAAAGCCATTCAAGTAAGAATTACTCAAACGGCCTCTCCTAAGCATTTTATTGTTATGTTTCCCTATATCTGTTGCTATCAAATCTTTCGTTCATTTCAAATAATCATTCTGATTAATCTCTTGTGAACATAACTGACTATTTCAAATATAATATTTTTCATCTGCTTCATACACTACAGTTTGCTCGTTTGACATTGTTGTCTCGGCAAATCCTATCTGTTTCTTGTTTTTTACAACCGGATTAACCCATATGGAATGTTCAATAAGCAGATCTGTACAAATCACTGACAAAGATTCTGAGTATTGCTCTATTTTCTCGTCCGGCATATCTAACAAAATAAAAACAGTTACATCTGCTTCATCCGCGGACTCTTCATCTCTATGGGTACACTGCAAAACCACCTTTCTTAAATGCCTTCCATAGAGTTTTTTAAAACTGGACAGATACATCATAATTATAGATTGAATGTTTTCTGACATAATTCATCCTTCCTACTGTTTTGCATCCTACTAAACAGTTACGCATAACAATGTACTAACTAATCGAGTAAGGAGATTTTCTCCCTACCTCCCGCGTGGGCTGCGTCCAGCGCTTATCCCATCTGAAGGACGAAGATGCTATGCGGCGAACGACAGCCAGAAATTTCCTCTCGCTGCCCCACGCATAAAAAAAGCATCATCACACTGGATAATGCTTCTTTTCATTACATTGTTCTCTTTTATCCCACTAAGCTCTACGATAGAAAATACGTCTCAGTTTAACCTTTCTATTATCTTCTCACATAGTGCCTGTTTCTATTACTTCCTTGCTCAACGATTTTATTGTCTGAAATGAGAATCGATAACAGTTTCGACTGCCTTTCACCCCCAACGCATCCGCAATATCTGATATTTTGTAGCTCTTTCCAGTTCCCATAAAGCTTAATATATTATCAAGCTGATGCTTTGTTTTAGCGCCGACCCTTTTATCGTTATCGCCATTATTTATCGCCATTTTTTCAAGGAACGATAACTTCAAAATCGTCCGATCTGGCGCAGACTGTTCTTCTATTTTCGGCTCCGTCCATCCCTGCTATTCCCAGCCACTGTATTTCAGGAAGTGCCTTCTTCATTTTCTTTATCCAATAATCCATGAAGCCACATATATAACTCCTGCGTCTCAGACAAAGCTTTTTTTACATGGTATTCTTCAATAACAAGTTCCTGCGGATACCGAATCTTAACACCGTAGGGTGTAAGGTCATCACACATTTCCATGTATTTAGGTTCCACTTCAACATAGTCCTGAAGCATTTCTGCCAATAACCCAAGGTCATGTGTCTTTTTTATCGTAACGCCAAAGGAAAGCAAAGCTCCTTTTAGAAGTTTCTCGATTGATTGTTGGCAATGATAACATATAATTTCCAAAGGTTTAGGATACATATTATCATATAAATGCCTTGCTGTAAGGAAATCCATCTCCGCAAAATCAAGCCACTCCTGAAGCAATTCTTTATTCTCCATAAAGCAAGATTCCCTCCTGTTTCACAATTTTTTCAAGCGTATTGCTTTGAGCTCTTTGTTCAAATGAAGATTCGTATCCCACAACAATATCTACCGGGCGTTTTCGTATGCCTCTCAAAGATTTATAAGCTCTTTGAGATAACTCTATTTTATCCCCCGCATCATCTGGAACTACTACATAAAAATCATAATCGCTATCTTCATTATAGGTATCTTTCGCAAACGAGCCAAATAAATAAATTCTCCTCGGCATTACGGTAGAGCATAATCTTTCTTTGATTGCATCTATTTCATGATTCACCATAAATCATCACATCCTTCCCAGCATAAAGAAGCAGAAGTTTTTCATTGCGTATTTGAATGGTGCCATTCGCGCAGCTAACAGCGTTGAGTCTGCTTAAACGTATTATAGCAGATTCCAATCATTCTTACACTCTTTATTTCGTGAGAAATCGTTTGTTAATGAAAAACCTTCGTTACGAATTCAGGTCACTAAACCACCTGTTCCAGAGGGTGTTTTTCCGTCCATTTCGTCCATTCAGTCCACAAGATATGGTATAAATAACACAAGATAGCACTAAATAGCACCCCTGAAATCCGTCCCGCATTCTAGGACACAAAATACTCAACCGCGTTTTCAGGGAAAAACTCCTTGAACTCCGAATAGAGC
>JAJQFO010000233.1 GCA_021201095.1 Lachnospiraceae bacterium | reverse complement strand
TTTTAGAGATAACAGTGAAATACGAGAACATGCGTTTGAAATGTATTCAGAGAAAGCGTTTACTAACCTTTCGCCAATATTCGTCGGGTATAAGGAATTATGTGCAGGAGCGGGTAGTTATAGTGCGGTAATTGTTGGAAGTGATCAGCTTTGGAGCCCAGCAGGGTTGCCGACAAATTATTTTAATCTTATGTTTGTCCCTGATTGTATTAGAAAGATTTCTGTTGCATCAAGCTTTGGTGTTAATCAAATACCATGGTATCAAACTTCGAGGACAAAAGAGTATCTGAAACGCATAGATTTTTTAAGTGTTAGGGAGAATCGTGGGGCAGAGATAGTTAAGGAACTAACAGGAAGAAATGTGCCGGTTGTTGCGGACCCTGTTTTCTTACTTTCGGAAGACGATTGGGAGCGGTTGATTCCAAAAAAAAATATTTACAACGAGCCATATGTATTTGCATATTTTCTTGGAAATAATGAAGAGTATAGGGTTGTCGTAAAAAAATTTGCGGCTGAAAATGGACTTAAGATAGTCACATTTCGTCACGTTGATCAGTTCAATGACTTTGAAGAGAGTTTTGGTGATTATGCCCCTTATGATGCAGATCCAGGTGATTTTTTAAATATTTTGCGTGGGGCAAAATTTGTATTTACCGATTCCTTACATGGTACAATTTTTTCTGTGATTCACAAAAAGAATTTTGTTATTTTTGATCGCTATTCAGATTCTTCAAAAGTCTCAAAAAACTCGAGAATCGATTCTCTATGTGATAACTTAGATATTAAGAGCAAAAGATACAAAGGAGATCTTGAAAAAAATTTATATAGTGAATTAGACTATGAGGTTATTAACAAAAATATTTCTGTGATCGTTGAAAACATAAAGAATTTTTTGGATACTGCCCTTAGTGGCATAAAATAATTGGAGGTTAGAATATGAAAGGCATAATCCTAGCCGGCGGTTCAGGCACGCGCCTATATCCATTAACAAAAGTAACATCGAAGCAATTGCTTCCGATTTATGACAAACCAATGATTTATTATCCAATGTCGGTTCTTATGAACGCCGGCATCCGGGATATTTTGATTATTTCCACACCAGCAGATACACCTTGTTTTGAAAATTTGCTTGGTGATGGGCATCAGTTTGGCGTGAAGCTGTCCTATGCGGTTCAGTCAAGTCCTGACGGACTTGCACAGGCATTCATCATCGGCGCACACTTTATCGGAGATGATACCGTGGCAATGGTTTTGGGAGACAACATCTTTGCCGGACACGGATTGAAGAAGAGACTGAAAGCCGCCGTAGAGAACGCAGAAATCGGTAAGGGCGCAACGGTCTTCGGATATTATGTGGATGACCCAGAGCGATTCGGCATCGTCGAGTTTGATAAAGCAGGCAAGGCTATTTCAATTGAAGAAAAGCCTGTGCATCCAAAGAGCAATTATTGCGTAACCGGTCTCTACTTTTACGATAATCGCGTCGTAGAGTATGCAAAAAAACTTAAACCATCTGTTCGTGGAGAACTTGAAATCACAGATTTGAATCGCATCTATCTTGAAAACGGTAACCTTAATGTAGAACTGCTCGGTCAGGGATTCACATGGCTTGACACGGGTACACACGAAAGTCTCGCTGATGCAACTAACTTCGTAAAGACAGTTGAGCAGCATCAGCACAGAAAGATAGCTTGCCTCGAAGAGATAGCTTATCTCAACGGCTGGATCAGTAGAGAAGACGTGCTAGCTGTCTATAAAGTATTTAAGAAGAACCAGTATGGACAATATCTGAAAGACATACTTGACGGCAAATATCTTGACGTATTGCATTAGGAGGAAGTAACCATGAATTGTTCAGTTGCAATGGCTACATATAACGGTGCGCCTTACATAGAGAAACAACTAAAGTCAATATTAGAACAGTCCATTCCCGTTAATGAAGTTGTTATTTCTGACGACGGTTCATCAGATGGAACGTTAGGAATTGTGGAAACTTTTATTTCCGACAATAATCTTGGTGAAAGTTGGCGATTAATTCGTAATGAAGATCACGGTGTTAGGGGAAATTTCTATAATGCAATAAGGAACTGTTCAGGCGACATTGTTTTCTTGTGTGATCAGGATGACATATGGAGAAATCAAAAAGTTCAGGAAGTATGTAAATTTTTTGACGAATATCCATCTGCATTGTGTGTTGATACGTCGTTCATATTTATTGATGAAGATGGAAATCGTATAGATAAGACTTATCCCAAGAAAACAGCGAATAATGGCTTAATCCTGCATGAGATTGGGGGGGGTACTGAGCAGATTCCTTTGAAATTGGTCATAAACAAAAATATTTCCCCTGGAATGACTATGGCGGTGAGAAAGAAAGCTATAAATCGTTGGCTCGACTGTACTGAAAAAAGATGTCTTCATGATTGGGAAATTAATTGTGTTGCGGCATCCATGAGTGGGCTATTCTTTTTAAACAAAGAGCTAGTTTATTACAGAATACATAGTTCTCAAACAGTTTCCATTGGAAACATAAAAAAGCGGACGAAGCGTGAAATTTTATTAGAAAAAATCCGCAATGAAAAGGCGTCTATTGATGCACAACTTGGCATGGTGGAGTTGGCAAAGAAAACTGGAGGCAATGTACAATACCTTAGTAGGTTGGAACGTCTGCTGAACACCAGAGCTATGGTAAGACAAGGAAATGCTAATTGTGTTTTAAAAGAAATCGGGCTTTATTTGTGTATGGTCATACGCTATGGAGGAAGAACAAAGAACATAGATATTAGGTATTTATTTATAGATATTATTTCAACTTTAGTATAGTGAGGGACAATATAATGACAATCATAGTAACCGGCGGAGCCGGCTTCATCGGCTCAAACTTTATCTTCCATATGCTCGATGTATACCCCGCCTATAGGATTATCTGTTTTGACAAGCTGACATACGCGGGAAATCTCTCAACCCTCGCACCTGTCTTGGACAACCCTAATTTCCGATTTGTGAAGGCTGACATTTGCGACCGTGAGGCAGTTTACAATCTCTTTGAGGAAGAACACCCCGAAATCGTCGTCAACTTTGCAGCTGAGAGTCATGTTGACCGTTCGATTGAAGATCCGGGCATCTTCCTCCAGACGAATATTATCGGCACAAGTGTCCTCATGGACGCATGTCGCAAATATGGCATCACCCGTTATCATCAGGTTTCGACAGATGAAGTTTACGGCGATTTGCCTCTCGATAAACCAGATTTGTTCTTTACCGAAGAGACCCCGATTCATACGAGCAGTCCCTACAGCTCAAGTAAAGCGAGTGCAGACCTACTCGTTCTGGCATACCACAGAACCTACGGTTTACCTGTGACCATCTCAAGATGCTCCAACAACTACGGACCATATCACTTCCCGGAGAAGCTTATTCCGTTGATGATTGCGAATGCCTTGAATGATAAGCCCTTGCCTGTATATGGAGAAGGACTTAATGTCCGCGACTGGCTCTATGTCGAAGACCATTGCCGTGCGATTGACCTTATAATTCACAAAGGCAGAGTTGGGGAAGTATATAACGTTGGCGGCCATAATGAGATGAAGAATATCGATATCGTGAAAGTCATCTGTCGTGAGCTTGGAAAGCCGGAGAGTCTCATCACTCACGTTACCGACCGTAAGGGTCACGACATGCGCTATGCCATTGACCCGACTAAAATTCACAATGAATTAGGATGGCTGCCAGAGACGAAGTTCGAGGATGGTATCAAGAAGACCATTCAATGGTATCTGGACAACCGTGAGTGGTGGGAGACTATTATCAATGGGGAGTATCAGAACTATTACGAGAAGATGTACGCTAACCGATAAGCCTTAAATTCCAGAAAAATTATTTCTCAAATCTGAAATCGCAGTGAGAAAAAGTCTTGGAGGAGTAAACTTCTAAATGTATCTTTAACACATAATCGAAGTGCAATCAAAATCATTCATCCGTTCTCTCCATTTAAGGATAAGGAGTATCAGCTTATTGAACGGAGAATTGAAACATAGGATGAATTACTTTGGCCTACAACTGGAAGAGAGTAAAAGCAGACTGATTGAATTTGGCAGATTTGTTGAAATAGACAGAAGACAGAAAGAAAGCGGAGAAAAGAGAGAAAACTGGAAACGTTTACTTTTCTGGGATTTACTCACTACTATTCACACGGGAAGAATGGATGGTTCAGAGTAAAGAGGAAAAACAACAAGAAGAAATTTGCAAAGAAATGTAAAAAGATGAACCGACTGATTAGTTCCGTCAGACCGTGGCCTCCGAAACTGATTGTGAAGAAATTCAATCTGTTACTTGTGGGTTACTATCACTACTATGGTATAACTGACAATTACGATGCTATCTACAGATTCTGAAACAGAGTAGAACCAAAAATTACTGCTTTACTGGCTGAACCGAAGGAGTCAGAAGATAAGCTACACGAGGATAGAGTTTAAGGATATGCTAGAAGTGTATCCGCTTGCTCCACCGAAGATATGTCAGTATATACGGTTGAGATGGTGCATGATTCATTCTGTAGGGAGCCCGGTGCAGGAAAGCTGCACGCCGGGTTTTAAAGGGGCATGTCTCGTAAGGGGCACGTCTACCAACCGAGAGCCAAATCATGGAACGACCCGGAGATAGGTATTGATTGGGAGGGGCTTGGAGTAACAGGGATCTACAATGGAACCACATCTGCGGTTAAGAATGCTCCTGAAGATGGAATTTCGCTTCAGCTGAGAAAGAAGGATCAGGGGCTGCTTGGCTAAAATGGATGAATGATTTACATGTATTTCTTAGAGCAAATCCTGTTAAAGGTTACATAGAATAGTTATGTTCAGAGGAAGAGTAGATGAGTACAAAGAAGAATATTATACTGGTCGGAAGTGATGTTCCTACTGATTGGAGTTTTAAAGAAGGGTTGGAAACATCCACAGGTATGAAATGGGAAGTAAAGAAGTGTATAACTAATAATTTTAAAGGAATTAGTAAGATTACAAGGTACATTAAGTTTTTCACTATGCCGTTAGATCTCTTTATTCATAGAACAAATATTGCAAATATCCTTTCTTGGCAACAATTCTTTGGGCTCACATTAGCTTGTTATTTCAGATTATTCAGAGTGAAAAATGCTCCAAGATTAGATATAATGACATTTATATATAAGCCTAAAAAAGGCTTAGTTGGACATATTTTTAAAAAATTTGTTGGTTTTGCGGTTACCTCTGGTTACATAAATAACATTTTCGTTTATGGCAAAAGTGAAATTAAATATTATTCAGAGGTATTTGGAGTGAGTGAATCTAAATTTGTTTCAGTGAAGTTGGGGATTGAGGATGTTTACGACAAATATGAGAATAACGATGAGAATTCTGATATATTTTGTATAGCGCCGGGCAGAAGTAATAGAGACTATGATTTTTTGTGCAAAGCATGGATAAAAGGACTAGGGAAATTACTGATAATATCCGACACATATAAAGTTAGGGAAAAGAAAGAAAACATAGAATTGCTTTCTAATTGCTTTAATGATAACTACTTAAATAAGTTGTCATCAACAAAATGTGCTGTAATTGTTCCACTATTAAACGAATCATTCTCTTCAGGTCAGTTAGTCTTTCTTCAGGCAGGAATGTTTGGAAAACCTGTTATCACAACTAAGAATGCCACGGTTTCAGACTATATCGTTGACGGTGTGAATGGATTCATAATTGACAAAAGAGAGGATCAACTTTTAGAGGCACTTGTAAAGTTGAGTGATCCTCAAGTGTACAGAATTATGTCTGAAAATTCAAGAAAGATGTTTAAAAAAGAATTTAGTCTCGAAGAATTGGGAAAGAAAGTGGGACGAATACTAAGAGAAGGGTGAGCCCGGATTCAATATGATGATGTTCCGAAAATAAAAGAGTAGATTAAATTTACTAGGAGTGGTGAAAGCATGACTATTAAAATTAATATAAGAAATGTATTCGCATATTTCAGCGTTTTACTGATTGTATTTCAGCCATTGCTTTGTATGATAAATAGTATATTTGGATATACAGATGAAATAATTGCTATATTATGTGGGCTTTATTATATATTAACGCTTTTCCTGAAACACCCTAAGAAGGAATATGATAGTACAATGTTGTTACTAATGTTTTTGCTGTTAGTCACAGGAGTAATTGGAAACATAGTTTATAATATACAAAGTTCGTTTTTAGCGATTATATTGGATGTATTTGCTACCTTTAAATGTTTTGTTATTTACATGGGCATTAAAAGTATGTATACTAGTCCGGATGAAAATAAGAAAATCTTACATAATATAGCTTCTATCTTTCGAGTTTATATGTTTATAGTTGGATTATTTGCCATTATTAATCTATTTGTAGATATTGGAATGTCTGATGGATTGTCGTATGGTTTACGGGCATTTAAGTTCATTTACAGTGGAAGTGGTGATTTCTCACTGGTATGTTATAGTATTTGCTTTGTAATTCTTCTAGATATGGCAGTCCAAAAAGCGAGTTTTGGAAGAAAGGAAATCATAATAGCAGCTACAATATTGCTTATCTGGTCGTCCTCACTCGTTACAAGAGCGATTGCGTATATGCTTTTGTTTTTAGCAATGCTGTTACTTCTCTCTTTTTCAAAGAGTCGATTGAAATGGTATCATTTTGTACCACTCGGAATATCAGTGCTTTTCGTTGGCTATAGTTCTATTCAATACTTCTTTTATAATGCAAATACAGCTCGCAGTCAGTTGCTTATAAATGGAATTAGAACTATGGTGAAGTACTTTCCTTTTGGCGCCGGCTTTGCAACATATGGATCTGATATGGCTTATAAGTATTATTCACCTTTGTATGAACTATATGGATTCAATAGCATTTTTGGTCTTAGTCGTAATTCTACTATGGTTTTTGCTAATGATTCATTTTGGCCGGAAATTATGGGACAGTTCGGAGTTATTGGTGCAGTTATTTTTATCATCTTTATTATCTTACTGTATAAAAAATGTGTTCATGTTTGCATTACGCGAACGCAAACTCTTGTTATTCAGTGGATAATGGCAGTATTACTCGTTGGAAGTGTTGGATCGAAAACTTACATTCACTACATTATGATTCCTGTATTTATTGCATTATCATTGTTTGAAAATTATGCAAGTAATCAAGCTAAAACGCAAGTGGAACCAAAGTATCAGGGATAGCTAAGGAATTATCAAAGTAGAAACAATGCTTCTTAGGGATTTTATGCGATTTATTCGAGGAGGGATCTTGTGGCTAATAGAGGCAGTAGTATCAAAAAGAATTATGTATATCAAGTTCTTTATCAAGCATTGGTAAGTCTGTTACCGTTTATAACATCTCCATATGTCTCAAGAATACTCGGAGCAGAAGGGGTCGGAGTATACTCATATACATACACAATAGCTCTGTATTTTACAACGCTTGGAAATCTTGGAATTTCACAATATGGGAATCGAATCATTGCTCAAACTAGAGATGATAAAGAAAAGATGTGTAGAACATTTACGAGTCTGTATTGTTTTCACGTTTGTGTATTTGCCCTGGTGATAGTTGCGTATATAATTTTCATTAATTTCTTTGCTGAACACGAATATAAGGAACTATTTTGTATTCAAGTTTTATATTTACTTGGTGGATTATTGGATATTAGTTGGCTGTACTATGGCTTTGAGGACTTTAAGCTTACTGTTTCAAGGAGTGCTATAATAAAATTACTGTCAGTTTTTGCTATTTTCTTTTTTGTAAAATCAGAGGACGACCTGTGGGTATATATTTTAATTATGGCATTAGGATATTTTTTAAATATTGTTGTGCTATGGTGCTTTTTCAAGAAGTATGCTCACTTTGCTAAATTTAGCATCAAGGAATTTACGCAACATTTTAAGCCACTAATGCTGCTATTTTTCTCTGTTGTTGCCTACTCGATTTATAGTTATATGGATAAAATAATGATAGGCGCTATAAGTTCGACTGCAGAATTGGGGTATTATGAAAATGCTTGGAAGATGATTGAATTTCCAGTTGCGTTTGTAACATCCCTTGGGACAGTCATGTTACCCCGAATTTCAAACCTGCAAACGAAAGGAGATGAAGGCACGATATATAGATACATAAAGAAAACACTTCACTTTTCGGTTATATTTGCTTCAGCAATAGCATTTGGAATTGCAGCAATAGCAGGTGATTTTTCGGTTGTTTTCTGGGGGAAATCATTTTCACGAAGTGGTTTGTTGATTGAAATTATGGCGTTGACTATTATTTTGATGTCGTGGAATGGTGTTGTTCGCCAAGAGTATTTGATTCCTTATAAAAAAGATATGCAATACCTGACAGCAGTTTGTACCGGAGCTGTTTTAAATGTCATTTTCAATTTAATACTAATTCCTTTTTATGGAGCAGCCGGTGCTGCAATAGGAACAGTTATAGCGTATTTTGGCATTTTTAGTGTTCAAAATGCATTTGCTTGGAGAAAACTCAATATCTCAAAACTGCTTAAGCAAACTGTTCCATACCTACTAATTGGAATAGCAATGTTTGTTGTTGTTAGTATTTATTCGACTTATCACACTACGTCTATAATCAACCTTATAATAGAAATCATCATTGGTGGAGTAACCTTTATAACTTTAAGTCTAGCGTATGCGTATAGTTTTAAAGATTCTGATTTTACAAGTATTTTAGATAGCGCTTTGACTAAATTTCATATCAAATAATTTGGATTTTATGTTAGTCGCTGCGGAGGAGTAAAAATGGATGGCTTTTTCAGTACTATTGAAGTGAGTACATCAAAAAAATTGAAGACTTATGTTGTAAGAACAACTGATTCAAATATTCTTAGAAAATCTACATCAGGCGGTTTTATCACTCCGCTAGCTGAATATATCATTAATAATGGCGGCGTTGTTTGTGCGGCAACTTATAACAATGATTTTGGAGTAGAACATCAAATAATATCAGGGGGGGTACTTCTTTATCTCGTGCAAAAGGCTCCAAGTATGTGCAAAGTAACTTAAATAATTGTTTTACTGAAATTAAGAGATACTTGGAACAGAGTATTGATGTTTGCTTTGTTGGCACTACATGTCAGGTTGCAGGATTAAAAGCATTTCTTGGGAAAGAATATGTCAATTTAGTAACTGTAGATTTGGTATGTCATGGAACACCGTCACCAAAGCTTTGGGATAAGTATCTGAAATATCAAAAAAATAAATATCATTCAGAGATTGTCGAGACTTCATTTCGAAATAAGACATATGGATATCACAGTGGCACTATGATGATAAAATTTGCGAATGGAAAGATTTATTATGGAAGTGCTCGTGTTGACTATATGTTAAAGAGTTTCTTTAGTGAGATTGCCTCTAGACCGATATGCTATAAATGCCCCTTTAAGACACTACAGAGATGCAGCGATTTTACGATATATGATTGTTGGCATGCTTCTGACCTAGTAGAGGGTTTAGAAGATGATGATAATGGGTACACGAATGTCATCGTTCAATCAGTTAAGGGAGAAGGTATTTTAAAACGTATTGCAAGTGCCTATGATTTATATCCTGTTGATACCTTATCAGCGGTTGAACTCGACGGGAGTATGGTCTTGAATGCGGCAAAACCACATCAAAAACGTGTAGAGTACTATAGAGACCTTGACTTTGATTCAATGCCGGAACATATTAGACGCTTTATTCCAGTTGGCATTAAGGATAAAGTTATTGAAAAGTCGAAATCATATCTGTATCAAATAGGACTCTTTAACATTTTTAAATGGGTTTTTAAGCGCTAGGTGAAGTATCATATAGAGTTGAAAATCTAGAAGTATTAACTGTGTTGTCTTGACTCTCTAATTGTAAACTACAGGGAGATTAAGATGAATCAAAACAGAAATCACAATTACGAAAATACTGACGGATTTGAAACTGAAGCTTATATCATTCGTTACGGTAGTGAAGAAATCGTGAGAAATAGCACATCAGGGGGAGCATTTAGTGCTGTAGCATGCCATCTTTTATGCTTGGAAGCTATTGTATACGCTACTGGATATGATGAAAGTATGAGTGTTATTTGTAAAAGAGTGACCAGTGCAGTTGATTTGGCTGAGATGCGTGGATCCAAATTTGTCCAAAGTAAGCTTTCAGATGCTTTTAAAAAAGTTAAAGAAGATTTGGATGATAATAATATAGTTTTATTTGTAGGGACTCCATGCCAAGTAGTGGGTTTAAAAAATTTTTTGCAGAAATCATATGAGAATCTTTTTTGTATGGATTTTGTGTGTCGAGGAGTTCCGTCACCGGGTTTATGGAAAAAATATATTGACTCGATGGAAAAAAGATTTAACAGCAGAATTAATAAAGCGGCGTTTAAGAATAAGACTTATGGTTATCATGCTTCCACAATGAAAATTTTTTTTGATTCTGGAGTGGAGTATATTGGATCAGGACGTATTGATCCGTTCTTAAAAGCGTTCGTTAATGAACTCTCCTCGAGACCGTCTTGTTCTAAATGTAGATTCAAGCAGGTTAAGCATAAAAGTGATTTGACAGTTTTTGACTGTTACCGATTTAAAGAGGTAACAGGAGAAAAAGATGATGATAAAGGGTATACATCATTGCTCGTACATTCTGAAAAAGGAAAGAGATTATTAAGTGAGATTAAAGATACGCTGTCATACTTAAGGAAAGTTGATATAGATGTTCTTATAGAAAATAATGGAATCATGGTTGAAAATAGTGCAAAACCTAGTTTGAAACGAAGCGATTTTTATCGTAGGGTGATGACTGGTTCCATCGATGAAGCTATAAATTATGTTCTCCCTATCAAGAGGCTTGATTATATTATTGAACGACTAAAGGGCGTTTTAGTTAGAACTGGAATCCTTAAGATAGTCAGGAAAGTAAAAAAAGATAGAATAGAAATTTCTAGAAAGTGATGCTAAAAATAGCATCTGTTTATTGTATTTATGATAACTGGGGGTATAAAGTATGGTATTGCCTAAAATTTCTGTGATAATTCCTATTTACAACGCTGAAAAGTTTCTTTCAAGGTGCCTGAATTCTATCATAGGCCAAACTTGGAGCAATTTGGAGATCATATTGATTAATGATGGATCTACAGATTTAAGCTTGTCTATTTGTAGAGAGTTCGAAATGATGGATGATAGGATTATTGTTGTTAGTAAGGAAAACGGTGGCGTTTCCTCTAGTCGTAATGTTGGCATTGAAAGAGCAACTGGTGAATATATTTCTTTTGTTGATTCGGATGATTATTTGGATCCTAATACATATGAACTGTGTATGGGCGCTGTGAACGACAATAATCCTGACATAATTAAATTTGGATTTTTTAATGAGAGTTCAACCCGAGTGCTTGAATTCCCGATGGAAATTGAGGGGGGGGTGGAGCATTGCAATTATTCAACGGTCTTGTATCCTAAATTGTGTTCGTATTCTGGATTTAATGTTGTTTGGAATGGCGTTTTCAGGAGAGAAATAATATTGGGTCTATATTTTGATGCCACTATAGTATCAGCAGAAGATTTTTTGTTTGATGTGATGGCGATTGTACAGTCTCGAAATATATATTTTATCAGCAATCCCTTGTATCACTATGTTCAGCATGACGGACAGACAATAAAAAAATCGTCACCAGCCGATACCATTCAAAAGATTGTTAATATTGACTATGCTTATTCTTTCGCTGAAAAAGTATTGTCAAATGACTCCTATAATGACTTTTTTAATTCCTCGATAAAATGGGTGAATAGTATAATGCTTGCTCGGTTGAGCATTATGGCTTCTAGGAATTCTTATAAAGATTATGCTAATATCATTGACAATTTACTAATGAAACAGGGTAGATACATTTCGAACTGCATAAAGCCAAGGTATCGCAGTTACCATATATATTTGTATTTTCGTCTTAAACAGGTCATTAAGAATTTTTTAAAGCGATGAGAATGGTTGTCGCTGCCTTGTTGAAGAAAAGAATTTTTGTATGCGAAGTGAGGTGTCCAATTTATGAGCCTATTAAAAAAAAGGCTAAAAAAAAGAAACAATGAGGTATGCTCAGAAACCTGTTTTGTGCGGTTGTATCAAAATGCCGAAGGCTATTACTTGCCAGATTCTTCACAACCTAACCCTGATCGAGGATTTGAGATTGTCTCACATCTGTATTCACCACACAACTCAACAAGATATTTAAACGTGATAATTGGTAACAACGGCTTTCCTAGGCGAATGGCGGCGGATGGAAGTCTCGTTGATTGCAATAAATCTTTGCCGGAACTTTATACTACCAGAGAGGACTGCTGTGGCTGTACGGCTTGCTACGCTGCTTGTCCGGTACAAGCGATATGTATGCGGCCTTGTGAAGAAGGGTTCCTTTATCCTGTGGTGGACAGTGAGAAATGTGTAAGATGCTATAAGTGCTTATCAGTGTGCCCGATTAAAAAAGCTGACGGAGGAAAAGCGAAAGCTGATGAGTAAAAACAGAAGGATGGGGAAAGTAGCCCTGAAAATGAATCCGATTTTAACTTTGAGCCGAAGAACATCCATTATAGTATGCGAGACTTGTGAATTGTGGGAATTTTTTGGAGATGCAGGTATAGTAGAGACAAAAGTCTGACAGATTGGGCAGTCATAAATCCTGAAAAGGAACTTCAATAACTCCACACTGAGCAGAAAAAACTTCACGCTAGACTGCGCAGCCGAAATTATGAGTATTATATCTGGAAAGAGAAAGAAGGATGCCTGATTTGGTGTTTTGGTAGCCACCAATAAGAACTCCAAGGATACAAGAACCACGTTGTGATACAAAATTAATGAGGGAGAAAGAAATACTTACATATGAAACCAACAACGCTACTTATCATGGCCGCCGGCATCGGCAGCCGATACAAAAAGACTAATTCCACATCGGCGATAAAACAGTTAGAGCCTGTGGGCATGAATAATGAAATCATCATGGACTTTTCCATCCACGATGCGATCAAAGCAGGGTTCAATAAGATTGTATTTGTCATCCGTCCGGATATCGAATCAGATTTTAAAGAACGCATAGGCGACCGGGTGGAAGAAATATGTGAGAAGCTAAATGTTGAGGTGGCTTACACTTTTCAGACGCTTCAAGATATACCACATGGGAACACAGTCCCGGCAGAAAGAACGAAACCCTGGGGTACTGGACAAGCGGTCCTTTCTGCGAAGCCTCTCATCCACGAGCCGTTCGCTGTGATTAATGCAGATGACTACTATGGGAAGAACGCCTTCAAAGTTATGCATGACTGGCTGATACTTGACCATGCGGAGAACGCAATCGCTATGGCAGGATTTATTCTGAAGAACACATTATCCGATCATGGCGGCGTAACCAGAGGCGTTTGTAAAGTGGCTGAAGGACATACACATGTGATCGACGTTGTGGAAACGAGCGGGATAGTGAAAACGGAAAATGGAGCTGAGGCGGATGGTACGGCACTTGACCCGGAAAGCTATGTGTCCATGAACTTCTGGGGCTTCCCAGCGAAAGAGAATTCGGATCCGTGGTATATGGGTATCCTGGAAGAGGACTTCACGGATTTCTTCAGGACCGCAGTCCCCGCAAATCCTCTGAAAGCAGAGTATCTGCTGCCGACACACATTGGTGGCCTGCTTCGGGATGGAAAGGTCACTGTGAAGGTTCTGGAGACCACTGACAAGTGGTTTGGTGTTACTTATCAGGAGGATAAAACCGCAGTGATTGAGAGCATAAGAAATCTCATAGAAACTGGCGTGTATGCAGAGGATTTGTATAGCGATTTATGACGGTGACGGATGTTTGTGTATCGAAATATTAGCGGGACAATTAAGAGGAAGGATGAACATGCACATATCAGAAGGGAGGACCGCACTTGCTGTACGCATTTTATTATCCGCAGGAGACTGAGGATGCCAATAGCAACAGAAGGATAACAGAATCCGCAATCAACAGTGGAAATGGAATAGAAATATCAGATAAGAAAGCATCTGAATCCGCATTGGGTCAGGATGCTTTTTCTATTGCTATTGCAGAATCTTTCCAGTTTACGGTAGAACGTATGCGTCATGTGCAGGGGGAGTGGCGCTCCATGACGGTAGCGGTTTTTCCGAATTTTCGTTTTCTTTGCTGTGAGAACGAAGAAGCTGAAAAATTAAAAAAGAAGCATGTCCCGTTGATTTCAATTCCGGATGAGCTGGCAAAGCTTTTGTACGAATTGAGTGACAGGCAGCATCACATTCCCATGTCGAGAGGAGTCATCAAGAGCGGCAAGGCTCATGTCACAGAAGGTCCGCTGACTGGACAC
>JAJQFO010000357.1 GCA_021201095.1 Lachnospiraceae bacterium | reverse complement strand
TCCTTCAGGTGTTCGAGGGAGATAATGAGGATGAATTCAAAAGCTATATAGAGGATGGACTGAGGCTGGTAGAGCTTTCCTATCTCGGCGGCAGTGGCTCAAGAGGCTACGGACAGGTAAAATTTGAGGGAAGCTGGAAAGACGTAGAGGTGTAAATATGCAGTTGTATCGTGCGGTGATTCGTCCGGTCGCGTCATTTTCTTCACAGCTGCAGAGTGACACGCTGTTCGGCGCTTTCTGCTGGAGTTACAAATATTCCTGCGGCGAGAAAGCGCTCGAAGAACTATTGCAGGCGATGAAAAGTGGAGAGCCCCCGGTGATCTTTTCAAATGCGTTTCCGTCTGGCACTGTCCCGATGCCTCTGGGAATTTATGATAAGTCGGCTGATTTTGAAAATATAAAAACGAAAAATGCCAGGAAAGCAGCATACCAGAATCGTAAAAAACTGAAATCAGCCGGATACATAAAACGGGAATGGTTCGAACGAATCCAGCGGGGAGATTCAGACGGCTTTACAGTGGGCCTGCAATCAGATTCCATCCAGGAACAGACAGTCATTCACAACATGGTCGTCAGAGACTCCGGACAGGTAGAAAATGTGGATGGAAGCGGCAATCTGTATGAGGAAGATGAATTCTATCCAACCAGAGACATTCTTTATGATATATACATTTTATCCTCTCTGGATGCCGAGCTGCTCAAAAAGACGGTAGAAATGATGTTCCTTTTAGGCATAGGCAAAAACAAATCTACGGGAAAAGGGGCTTTTGAACTGATAGATTGGAAAGAAGACAGCTTTTCCATTCAAAATGCCAATGCTTTTATGGCACTGTCAAATTTTGTGCCGGCAAAGAATGATCCGACGGATGGGCGTTATAAAATACTGGTTAAGTATGGAAAGCTGGACCGGGAATTTGCATCAGAGGAAATTCCGTTCAAAAAGCCGATACTTTTCTTTCAGGCCGGAGCTTTGTTCCGCACAGATGAGGTAAAACCATTTTACGGAAAATGCCTGGAACAGGTATCAGTAAAAAGAGAAGTTGTGACAAATGCTTATACGATAGCGATTCCTGTTTGTCTGGAGGCCGAAAGGATTTCTTAGACGAAGATAATTGCGGCATTTTTTGATACGGGAATGGTTGAAATTGTCGATATGTTGAGTAAGCAGTGAATAATTGGGTACTATATATTGTGAAATTACATTATTTTTTTCCTTGACGAGTAAGAAAAATAGATCCAATAAAACAAGGATTGAGACGGATTGATATCAATTGTTGTAAAGCCCGGACGGATTGCGTAAGAAAAATAGATCCAATAAAACAAGGATTGAGACAAATGAAGCAACTTTGTTTCCATTGCAAATAATGAATGTAAGAAAAATAGATCCAATAAAACAAGGATTGAGACTCGTCATTCCATTCATGATTTGCATACGCCCTTGCAAACGTAAGAAAAATAGATCCAATAAAACAAGGATTGACACTAAAACCAACCAATGCCCTTCAAGCTGCATTTGTCATTCCGTAACAAAAATATATCCAAAAAAACAAGTACTGACCAGGCAGAGCAGCGGGCATATCAGGCGGAACAGGAGCTTCTGTAAGAAAAATAGATCCAATAAAACAAGGATTGAGACAAGAAGGCAGTAACCAAGAAACCGGAGGCAAAGGAATCTAGTAAGAAAAATAGATCCAATAAAACAAGGATTGAGACTAATCCATAACATGCCCCAAATCATCATCAGCAAGAACTGTAAGAAAAATAGATCCAATAAAACAAGGATTGAGACGAATATCTTGTGTATTGGAAATGAGAAAGTGCAACAGGCGTAAGAAAAATAGATCCAATAAAACAAGGATTGAGACCAAGATCAAGTGTAGCCGGTGCTGCCAGACGCCTCTTAGTAAGAAAAATAGATCCAATAAAACAAGGATTGAGACCCAAGATTGTACTGATGTACTTTACGCATAACTCTCATAAGAGTAAGAAAAATAGATCCAATAAAACAAGGATTGAGACTACAGCATATATTGTTAAGGAAGTAGGAGACGGTACGACGTAAGAAAAATAGATCCAATAAAACAAGGATTGAGACAGATTACGCTCTGGACCTTCCTCAGGTACACACTGCAGATGTAAGAAAAATAGATCCAATAAAACAAGGATTGAGACTGATCTTGCCCAGCTCCGTCTTGTCGAAGACTGCATCAGTAAGAAAAATAGATCCAATAAAACAAGGATTGAGACCCTCAATAGAGGTTACAATTACAGCAGCCTTAGTAGATGTAAGAAAAATAGATCCAATAAAACAAGGATTGAGACATTTAACATTGACGACATATGCATATATCGTTTCATAGTGTAAGAAAAATAGATCCAATAAAACAAGGATTGAGACAGAAACAGACTTTGTCGTAGTATTTCTGGTTAATTTGTAAGAAAAATAGATCCAATAAAACAAGGATTGAGACACCTTTGCCTTGTCTTGCGCTTCGATATCCGCAAGTTTTGGTAAGAAAAACAAATCCAATAAAACAAGGATTGAGACTATAATATGCAATTATCTTTTTGTTTGGTCCAGTGTATTTTGTAAGAATAACTGATCCAATAAAACAAGGAATGGGACGAAGCAACACGGCGCTCAACGAATCTTTTGAGCATGTGTAAGAAAAATAGATTCATTAAAATAAGGATTGAGATACATTTAAATTGATTATTCTTTCAATTGCCTCTCTCAGTAAGAAAAACAGATCCATTAAAACAAGGATTGAAATAAAGCAGAGCGAAAACCGATGTTCGTGTTAGCATTTGACGTAAGAATAATTGCTCCAATAAAACAAGGATGCCATATATCCAGAAAAAACGTTAAAAAATGCAAAACAACAGATTCTTTTACTCTGACTGAATAGAAAATTAGACCGCGCTGGATTATAATCCATATAACAGATAAAACTTCATTGCATATTTCAAGTGGAGGCATGGATTATGGTTTTAGTGGTTCAGGGTTATGGTACTTCAATCGGAAAGCGCAGTAATTGTCTTGTTGTGAAGAATGCAGAAGGAGAGAAAGAAATTTCGGCAGATAAGATTGAAGAAGTTCATATTTATCCATCCTGCGGCATTTCTTCTGACGCGATACAGCTTTGCATTAATAAAGAGATATGGATTGTGTTTCTAAACAAGTATGGAGAACCTGAAGGTGATGTGGAAGCCTTTTCTGGTGGTTCTTCGCCTATTTACAAAAGAAACCAGCTGATGCTGATGCATAACCGGGAAGGTGTTGAACTGGTTAAAGAATTTTTGTCGCAGAAAATTGAAAACAGGGTACGTCAGTTAAAGGCCATTCGCCGAAATAGAAGGAAAATGCAAACCATACAGATGCTGAGCGAGAGTATCAAAAGGATGGAAGATGAACTCCGGAAGATACAAGCTGTTTCGGCTGCAGATATGGATGTGGTTCGAGGCTCTCTGCAGGGGTATGAGGGAAATGCCGGAAAAGCATACTTCGATGCTATTTCCAATTTGTTAGCGGATGATATGAAATTTGATGGACGAAGAAGGAATGCAAGTGACATTTATAATTCTGTGCTGAATTATCTCTATGGAATTCTTTACTCCAAAATAAAAAGGATGACCTATAAATGTCGCTTAGACCCTTATATCGGAATTATGCATACAGATTCTTATAACAAGCCTACGTTTGTATTTGATTATATTGAGGGACAGAGGATTATCTGCGAGGAGCTTGCATTTGAAATCTGCAGTGACAGAAAAATTACATGGGAGGATGTCTGTGAAACGGACGGCAGACTGTGTTTTTCGGAGAGTGCCAGAAAGCTTTTGATTTCAGAATTTTATGAAAAAATGAATGAGAAATGTTATTACAGGAAAAAGCAGGTAACAGTAGAAAGACGCATTTATCTGGAGATACTGGATGTTGCTCAACGGATAGGAGGAATGGATACAGATGTATTGGCTGCTGTATGATATTTCTGATAATCGAAGAAGAAATAAGCTTGCACGCCTGTGCTTGGATTGCGGGCTGAGACGTGTTCAGAAAAGCTGTTTTTACGGCAGTGTGGACAGAGTTCGTGTAAAACAGCTCCAGCAAAGTCTGAATCAGCTTTTACTTCCGGAAGATCATGTTTGCCTGATACCGGTATCACAGAAGACCGTGTCTTCTACAATCATCTGGGGACATGAAAAGGATAGACAGCCGGATTTAGATATGGTATGTTTTGTCTGAATACTGATACGATACCGAGGGGTCTCTTATGTCGAGGAAAAAAGAAGCGGCACCAAAGATTTTCTTTGATGTTTTAGCGGATTATTGGGATTTGAAATATATTTTTGAGTATGGCTTTCCGCTGGATGATGCTGTCACAGCGACCCTGCTTTCGAAAAGCGGACAAACTACGCGGGAACTTGCCAGGCTTCTCGAGGATTCTATTGACGCGGATGATCAGGGGCTGGTGTTCCAGAATTGCCGTCTGGAGCCTTTGTCGAAATATGCGGGCAGCACTCAGATGAAAAAGAATTCGCGGCGATTGCTTCAGAACAGAAATGACCACAGGCTTTATGCGGAGCAATGGTTTCAGGTGCTCTACGGCTGCTTTGGGAGATTTTATGACTGGAATGCGGCGGCGTCTGTGCAGAAGTGCTTTGATGCGAACCCAACTGTTTTTTTGTTTTCTGATTGTGAGGAGAAGGATTCTTCCTGCCCTTTTCAGCGAATCTGTAAGATTCGGGAAATGGGAGATATCTTTTTCTACATGGTAAAGGAACGCGAGGAAAGATATGATAAGAATGAAGGCTGGCTGTGCAGTGATATCTGGGGAGAAGTGGAAGCTGCATATACGGATGTCTTTACCAGGGGAGAGACGCTTTCCCTGAAAGGCAATGACTGGACCTGGAGAAATCTGGCAAAGGAATGTTCGGAATTCCGGGACAGAAAGGTTTATGAGTCGTTTTTGGATATGCTTCGATTCTTTGCCGGGTATGCGCCGCTGTCGAGCCTTGGAGTACATTTTCTGAGGCACATGAATGTGCCGGACTTTGGGCAGGATTTTGTGAAAATACGCAACCTTCCTCCTGATTTTGGCCTGGAGCAGGAGTATCTGTACCGCATTCTTTATGCGAAAGTGAATCGTCGCAGCATTAATTATGGCAGACAGGAATTTGCACCGATCAGGATTATTTATCGGGATAAGGATATGAATGGACTACCGGAGCACCCTTATCTGGAAGCGGTGAAAATTGTGGATGGCAGAATGGAAGCTGTAGACGGCAGAGTTGGAGAAAAGGTTTTTCTGCTGCCGCTTTATACCGGGGTATATCTGAAACCGGGAGACCGCACGCTGAGCGCTGAGCTGCCTGGTGGAAGTGTATGTCAGGACGATACGCATATGGTTCCATGCACCGTGGACTTTTATTGGAATCAGTATACGGAATATCTGCGAGACCGCCGGGAGAATGGCTGGAGAAATGAAATCGTTCAGACAACTGCGCTCCAAGAGGAGGTCGAGTTCGAATCACCTTATTATCCGGGCGTGACGAAATGGAAGCTGGAGCGTGTGAGTTATCTGGTCAGAGAGGAGGACCTCCCGGGATTTCGTTTATTCATTGATTCCTTTGGAGAATTTGCTCGATTCCGTAAGGAAGACATTGCCGACTCTCAACTTGGGAAGACGGATGCATACGAAAATGAAACACTGTCAGACCTGCCGGGGATACCGGAAAGTGGAAAAAAGGGAGAGATTAAAGAATACGAATCTTTGCTCAGTATTTACAATTCCTATTCTTTGCAGAACCGTCTGGAAGAATTGGAACGTGCTGAAAACGATCCGCTGGGAGAGATGGCGTTACCGCCGCGGGAAGCGGAGCTTGAATGGCTGGTTTTTATCTTGAACCATTATCCGAATATGTGCCGTGTGTTTTTGGAGGATACCGCCCTTGCCGCTCTTAAGAATAAGGCAATGAAAGAAATGTCCGCCGTGGGCTGGTTTGACGAGAATAATTTCGAGTATCATGCAAGAGCTGCGGATATACCGGAACGTGTGGTGAAGAAATATCGGGGCATTTTGACCGCGATACGGGAAAAGAAGATATTGACTTATGCTTATGGCAGCGAGCAGGTTCGCATTCTCCCATATGCATTTGAATACGATGTGACGCGCCACCTGTCCGGAAGACGAAGTGAACCGATCGATGTCATGTGTTTTCATCTGGATGAGATGCGGACACTGAATATCGGATATCAGAAAATCCGGATTAAGGATGCGCGGACGCAGGAGGATATTTCTTTTAGCGAGACAGAAAAGCTGTATCATATTCTGGCATTCGGGATACGCTGTGCTGCTAAAGGGATGGAGACAATGAATCCGGATGCCAGTCCGGATCATGATATCTGGGCCAGAATGAATGCCGTGCTGGAAAGCTGCTGGAAACGTTCGCCGCGAAATAACGACAACTACATTCGATGCATCCGGAAGTATTATGACAATCCATACAAAAACCAAACGGGCACGCCTTTGGATCTTTACAGATATAAGTATGAAGAAACTCAGACAGAAATGAAAAAGCGGAAGCTGCGTGAGGATTATGAATTTTTAATACGAACATTTGGCTACTATTATAAAATGGCCTGTGCGGGATCCAATGCAGATAGGCCCTTTTTCGGAAAAAATGGAACGATTCCTTCGACGTCAGCCTCCGTCCTGGAGAATGATTATGGAAAGCAGCTGTCGATAAGCTGCTGGAAGTACCAGTATCTGCTATTAAAACTATTCTCCGAAAGCCAGTTTGCGCTTCGTTCTTCTTCCATGGGAGACGGGGTATCCTCTGCACTTGCCAGAATTGAAGATAAGGAAATCTGGCAGCTGATTTGTGGGGAAGATATTGCTGTCTCGAATGAAGATTCTGAGGGTATAGAGAATGAAATCGCATTCTTTAATGAAGAATTTCAAAATGAAACGGTAACGTTCCGGCTTCGGGAACCTACGGCAGAAAATATGGACCTTGTATACCGCCTGTTCCGGAATTATAATTGCGCCGGCAGGACAATGAAAAACGGTTTGTGCTTTACGGTCACCTATGAGGCGTTTTCCTACCGGAAAATACATATGCTTTTGATGGCTCTGGGATCACGGATTGAAGTGACCGGACCGGAAGAAACGGTTAAAATCATAAATGTACGTTTAAAGAATAAGGAGCTGCTTTCGAAATGAATAAAGATATACTAATTGCTGTGATAGGAAATACGGATCCGATCCGCGGACAGTATGATGGACCACTTCTGCATATTGTGCGTTGGTACCGGCCGGAAAAGGTATTTATGATTTTAACGGAAGAAATCGCCAGAACGGAACTGGAATACCACCAGAATGAAGAAGCGATTCACATGCTGGATCAGTCCTGTGAGGTAGAGCTTATCAATACAGGCGTTTGCGACGCACATAGCTTTGACGATTTTTCATTGTCTTTTCTGTCCTTCTGCAGCAGGATAAAGGAGGAGCATCCGGAAAACCGAATCCTTCTTAACATTTCGTCAGGGACCCCGCAGATGCAGACGGCGCTGTGTATGATTGCGCTTTCAGACCCGGCAAGATATTGTCCGGTTCAGGTCTCTACGCCGGAACATTCAGCCAATCGGGCACAGGTCTTTAATCCCAGAATGGACCTGATAGAAGAATGGTTTGAGAATGATATGGACAATCTGGAGGAGACTCCGTCCAGGTGCATGACTCCGAAGCTTTTAAATTTCAGGCGCACCATTATCCAGATGCAGATCATTTCTCTGATAGAGAACTATGATTACTCGGGCGCGTGTCAGATTTACGAGACAGAGAAGGAAAGCTTTTCAGACGCTGCAGGTATTTTGTTGAAGCACGCCAAAAAACGAGTGAATCTGGAAAATAAAGAGGCAGAGGCTCTCGCTTTAAAGCTTGGCCTCAAAAGTGAACTGTATCCGTTTGGCCGGACGGGAGGGATGGGGAAACTGATTGATTTCTTTAATAGCATGAAAATTAAACAGTTTCGCGGAGAATTAAACGATTTTTCCATGAGACTGGAAATCATGGCAGAGTATCTCGGAATCTACGTTTTGGAAAATGTAATGAAGGTACGTTTGAGTGATATCACGACTGAATCTAAAGTGAAAGGTTCCAAAATCATACGTACAAATAGAGAAAAATGCACGAATAAAATATCTGGGATAGAAAAATATTTGAATGAGCAGTTTGCTGACAGAGGAGGGTACGAGTGGGGAAAACCATTGAATGCTTTGACGATTATACATTTGATTACTTATTTAAGTAAAACAGAGCGTTTTAAGAAATACTCAGAACCTGTTTCTGAGATGATGAAATGGGTTGAATTATCATCAGCGGTCAGAAATCCTGCCGCCCATACCATCGTCTCGATTACGGATGATATGATCCGGGAAAGTTATGGAAAGGACAGCGCAGGCCTGTGCCGATCCATGCAGCGCGTTTTGATACAGATATTCGGCACAGAAGTGAAAAAGGAAGCCTTTGATATTTATGATACGATAAATGACAGGATAAAAATTGAGATGGAAAACAGCTGAAAGCCAGAATGAAAGTGGGGAATATTATGACGATTAAGGATGTTGTAAACGAATTTAATACCACACCATTTCTGTTTGTTGGTTCAGGCATCAGCAGAAGATATCTGAACTTACCGGACTGGCGGGGATTATTGGAACATTTTGCACGAGAGGTAAACAATGACGAATTTAGTCTCAGCAGCTATGAATCCAAGGCCAGAAATATGGAATGCGAATATGGAATTCTGCCGAAGGTTGCCGAACTGATACAGAAAGATTACGACGAGAAATGGTTTTCAGATAGTGGTATTCGAAGAGCGGATTCTCATGAAATACAGAACGTGAAAAAAGGCGTATCTCCGTTTAAGGTTGAGACTGCTGCTTATTTGAAAAGCATTGCGCAAGAGCAGGAAACCTATGCAGAAGAAATTAAAATACTCCATGATATCTCTGAAAGGGGGATTGCAGGGGTAATAACAACCAATTATGATTCGTTTTTAGAAGATCATCTAAATGCGTTTACAAAGTATGTTGGACAATCTCAGCTGATTTTTGCGCCAATTCAGGGAATTGCTGAAATCTATAAGATACACGGTTCTCTGGAGCGGCCGGAGAGTCTGGTGATTACAGAGCAGGATTATCGTGAATTTGATCAGAAGAGTGCATATCTGATTGCAAAACTGATGACGCTATTTATGGAATATCCAATTATTTTTCTGGGCTATTCTATTAGCGATCGGAATGTGCAAAGTATCATTAAGGGGATTGTGGACTGCCTGGATGATGATCAGCTGAATATCTTGCAAAACAGATTTGTATTTGTGGAATATAAAAAAGGCCATGTCGGCGCTGAAATCACGCACTATACGATTATGGTTAATGATCGTCCTCTGAATATGCGGGGGATTGTTCTGGAGGATTTCCAGCTGCTTTATAGAGAGCTGGCAAATAAAAAGTCTAAATTGCCTGTGCGTTTGTTGCGGCGTTTTAAACAGGAATTATATGATTTTACGCTGACTAACGAGACAACAGCCAATTTAAGAGTTGCAGCTCTGGAAGATGAGCATGAACTGGTGCTTGCAATTGGAAAGGCGAAAGATCTCGGATTAAAGGGCCTAAGCGGCATTTCTGGTAATGAGTGGTATCGGAATGTTGTATTGAATGATTTACCGTTTTCTAATGATGAGTTGATTGAATATGCGATGCCTTCGGTTATAAATCAATTTACCAGAAAGATTCCGATTCACAAATATTTGGTTGGAGTGAAAAAAGAGCATCCAGAGGCTTTGCAGATTGCCAAGGAGATGAATTTTGACAGCATTATATCTGAGTCTGGGAGAAAGAAACACCGTTATTTAGAGCAAAGGGGATATGACTCTGTTAAGACAATATGGCAGCATGAGAATTCCAATAGAGATAAAGCCTTTCGTATAATGGCTTATTTGACTGAGGAAGAGTTTAATTTAAGTGAATTGGAAAGCCTTTTGCTGGAAATATTTGAAGAAGATGTTAACGTTTTGGAGAATGCTGGGGTTTCTGAAAAAACGGGGATACGGCGTATGATAAGAATCTATGATTATTTAAAATGGGGAAATGCAAAAGAGCCTTCCAACTAAAGTCTGCAGTAGCTGAAGACCGATTGGAAAACTCCTTTCGAAGGTAAGATACCAATTCATTTCAGTGAACAGTAACTGCACACCGATCAGCTTAGTATCATATTCCCTTGCACTACTGTATTGTAGCTTTTTTTATAGAGAATGTAAAGAACGAAAATAACCAAAAAACGGGGATAATGATAATAAATTATACGAAAAAACATAAATATTCAGATATTAAAAGAGATAATGACATCCTCGACCTTTGGCCGGCATATCCGCCGGTGCTGCCGGCAGCTGTCTGGTTGCTTTACCACTATAGTAGATCGAGGGCGGAAATACAAGAATTTAGTCAAAAATAAAGTTGGCGGCACTTCATTTTTTGACAGAAATAAAGCTTTCCTCTGTATAAAATAGAAGCCGGGTTGACATGCAGCAGCTGGCATGGTAAA
This sequence comes from Lachnospiraceae bacterium, assembly GCA_021201095.1. Lineage (GTDB taxonomy): Bacteria > Bacillota > Clostridia > Lachnospirales > Lachnospiraceae > Choladousia. The sequence goes on along the minus strand of JAJQFO010000357.1, from coordinate 3,757 downwards.
TTTCACCTGGAAATGTATCCCTGGCATTGCGTCTGGGCGCCGCTCTGGAATGAGGCGGACCGCCTGCAGGGGAGCTTCCGCTGGTACCGGGAGCACTTGCTGGAAGCATATGGGTCTGATGCCGGAACATTTCCGGGAAACCGTCTGCCGTGGACTGAAGAAAAAACTGGTCCGCAATGGCTATCACCTGGAGACCGGATTTGTGGGGACGCCCTATCTGTGCAGGGTACTCTCCGAAAACGGGATGAACTCCATCGCCTATCATCTGCTGATGGAGAAGGGCTTCCCGGGCGGGCTCTATGAAGTGCTGATGGGAGCCACTACCATCTGGGAGAGATGGAATTCGGTACTGCCGGACGGCAGCATCAGCGGGACTACGATGAATTCGCTGAACCATTATTCCTACGGCTCGATTACCGAGTGGATGTTCCGCGATATGGCAGGACTGCAGCCTCTCGAGGAGGCGCCGGGATTCAAGCGGGCAAAAATCGCTCCAAAACCGGATTACCAGCTGCAGTCTGCGAAAGCAGAGCTGAATACTGCTGCGGGCAGATATGTGTCGGAATGGAGAATTCTGGATGAGGGAAGAAGGCTGTATGTCCGGGTCGAGGTGCCCTTTGATGCGGAGGCAGAGCTGACTCTGCCTTATTCGGACAGAACAGAGCGGCTGACCGCAGGCACCTGGGAATTTGAGTATGAGCCTTCAGAGCGGATCAGAAAGAGATTTGATATTGACAGTCTGTTTGCAGAACTGATGGAGGACGAGAGAGCCAGAGAGATCGTGACCTGGGACGTATTTGGAGGAAGAGTGAAATTCCCGTTTGCAGAGGAAGTACAGAGCCTGCGCGATGTCCTGGACAATCCATTTGTCGCGGTACCGACGGAAAAACAGAAGGAAATTGATGAGAAGCTGAGGGCATTGTAATTAAGCTTGCGAAGCAGGGTGGTTTGTGGTAACCTATAGAGGATGATTCGTTGGAAAGACCGGCAGACAGCTGGGAGCTGAGTTTTTTCAGTTATTTTAAACTCCGGGAAGCCGGTTGTGATGACGGTTTCCCGGAGCATATTTTTGTAATGCAGTAATGTTAAAAAATACAAGATTCTGGAGACTGTGAGCAGCGGTTTTGCTGCGGACATATAGTAAGGAGGCACCCATGTCGGGAATTTTATATGGAGTCGGGGTCGGACCGGGCGACCCGGAGCTTTTAACACTGAAGGCGGCACGCCTGATCCGGGAGAATGAGGTGATCGCGCTGCCGGGAGAAAATGCGCGGGAAACCATTGCCTACCAGATTGCGGTGCAGGCGGTGCCGGAGCTGGCAGCTAAGCAGCTCCTTTCACTGGATATGCCCATGACGCATGACCGCGCCCATCGCGATCACTGTCATGATCTGGCGGCGGACAGGGTAGAGGAGCAGTTGAAAAAGGGCGAAAATGTCATTTTCCTGACGCTGGGAGACCCGTCTGTTTACTCGACGTATCTGTATATCGAAAAAAGGATTGCTGCCCGCGGCTATCAGACCGAAATGGTCAGCGGGATTCCCTCCTTTTGCGCGGCGGCGGCGCGGGTTGGCATTCCGCTGGCCGAGTGGAACGAACCGATCCACGTGATCCCGGCTGTACACCGGCTGGATCAGGAGCTGGATGCGCCGGGCAGCTATGTGCTGATGAAATCCGGCAGACGGATGGATCAGGTGAAGGAGATTCTGCGAAAAAGCGGCCGCCAGGTCGTGATGGTGGAAAACTGCGGCATGCCGCAGGAGCGGATTTACCGCAGCGTGGAGGAAATCCCGGATGACGCGGGATATTATTCGCTGATTATTGCGAAAGAGTGACAGTTGGTCAAAGAGTGACAGTTGGCGAAAGAGTGACAGTTGATGAAAGTGCGGCTTGCATAAAAAGCAGAAAAACGCTGTGCTGCAGATAAAAATCCGGACAGGGAGGATGTTCGATTGATATCAAAACCGATGAGAGCGATTCTCCATGCGCTTTCCTACAGTGACATGGAGCTGGAGTCTTCAAGAAAGCTGGCTGACCTGAAAAAACTGGATCCGATGCGGATTTTCTGCCGGAAGCTGGATGCGGAGGTCTATAATGGGGACTATAAAGTTCCGCTTCGCCTGTATTTTCCTTCGGAAAAAGCGATGGAGGAGATGGAGGGGAGAGCAGCAGAAAAGCTCCCTGGCAGTCTTGCAGAGAAAGCAGCGGAAAAGCTTACGGGAAATTCTGGAGAAAAAGTGTTGGAAACAGACTTCGGGAAGGAATCAGAAGAAGCCAGGGGACGCGATATTCTGCTGTTTTTTCATGGCGGGGGCTGGGTGACGGAGAGCGTGGAGAATTATGACCGGGTCTGTGCGCAGATGGCCTCGTCGACCGGGCATCTGGTGGTATCGGTGGAATACCGGCTGGCTCCGGAGCATCGATTCCCGACCGGACTGCTGGACTGCTATGCGGCGGCCCGGGCATTGTACAGGGGAGAGTTGCTGCTGCCGGAGCCGCGTCAAAGGATGCATCTTCCCGATCTTCATGTGGATACAAAGCGGATTACGGTAATTGGGGACAGCGCAGGCGGAAACCTGGCGGCGGCTCTGTGCCTGATGGCGCGGGATACCGGCGAGTTTCAGGTGGAACGACAGATTCTGATTTATCCGGCACTCAACAATTGCTATACGGAGGAATCCCCATTCTCTTCGGTACAGGAAAATGGAGATGGCTATTTGCTGACCGCGAAAAAGATGCAGCGTTATCTGGACCTGTACCAGAGCTCGCCCGAGGATCAGCAGAATCCCTATTTTGCACCGCTGCTGGCAGAAAATCTGCAAAATATGCCGCGCACGCTGATCCTGACTGCAGAATACGATCCGCTGCGGGATGAAGGAGAGGCCTATGGAGAGAGGCTCCGCAAGGCTGGCAATGAGGTGACTATGCACCGGATCCAGGAGGCGCTGCATGGCTTTTTTGCTCTGGGAATTAAGTTTCTGCATGTGCAGGAGAGCTTTGAGTATATTAACCAGTTCCTGGCCTGACCGGTTATTTATCAGAACCGGGGCTTGCTTTCCGGAAAGTAATACTCTGCGAATTAGCAGGCCACCAGAGGAAAGATATTCTGCGGATTGGCAGGATACCAGAGAGAGGATACTCTGCGGATTGGCAGGCCGCCAGAGAGTGGATACTCTGCGGATTGGCTGGTCACCAGAGAGTGGATACTCTGCGAATTGGCAGGCCACCAGAGGGAAGGATATTTTGGAATTAGTGAGGAAGACGCATGTCAGAATTTGGATATTCACAGTGGAGAAAACTGGATAATGCCGGACTGGCGTTCCCCGCGGCGGCCGGGGAGAGCAACAACCGTGTCTTTCGTTTTTACTGTCAGCTGAATGAGAGGATAGACGGCGGCCTGCTGCAGAAGGCGCTGGATCTGACAATGGAGAAATATCCGCTTTTTCAGGCAGTGCTGCGCAAGGGTCTTTTCTGGTTTTATCTGGAGCGGCGCGACATTCGGGCGATCGTAGTGGAGGAGCAGAAGGCTCCCTGCGGCAATCTGTATATCCGTGATAAGAAGTCGCTGTTGTTTGAGGTTTCCTATTATGAAAACCGGATCAATTTTGAAGTATTTCACGCGCTGACAGACGGCACGGGGGCAATGCATTTTCTGGAGGAGCTGGTAAAGAATTATCTGACGCTTGCCCATCCGGATGTTTCTTTCCCGGAGCTGCTTCCGGATGAAAAAATCACCGGGAAGGAGCAGGAGGAGGAT
>JAJQFO010000012.1 GCA_021201095.1 Lachnospiraceae bacterium | reverse complement strand
GCGCATGCCGCTCCGCCCCCCCCCTCGCCAAAATATTAAGAGTTATTTTAACACTAAACTCTCGTATCCTGCAAACCATTCGTGCAATTATTTCCGACAATTCGTGCTGTCGGTTTGGATGTATTGTGTTGCCAATTTACAATTATGAGCATTGTGTTACATGACTTATCCGACTCATCGGCCATCGGCTGCTAAACACTTTGGAGAGCTTAGTTAAACAGTTAGTCTCTCAGGCTTTCCAACCCCAATTTGGTCACATTTATTTTCTGCTCCATATGCGCCGCAGCTGTGTCAGCAAGATTAACAAGGCTGCAGCCATGATCGCGATGGTCATCGCCAGCGGTGTGCCGTCTCCGGTCTGCGGCGTCGATGTAACGGACGTTTTTCCATCTGTCTCCGGCTCCGTTTCGTTCGGATCGGAGGAGAAATCCGGATTCGTTTCTGCAGTCTGCCCGGATTCTGTTTCCGGAGGCTGTTTGGATTCTGTTTCCGGCTCAGACTCTGTTTTCGGTTCTGTTTCTGCCGGTTCGGTCTCTGTCGGCTCTGTCTCTGCTTCCGATTCCGTCTCTGTTTCTGAAATCCATCCTGGCTCGGTTTCGAGCTCTGTTTCGATCTCGATCTTTTCAAATGAGTTCATGATCACGATCTCGTCTCTCGCGTTCTCACTGTTCAAGGTCACCATTCCGCCTTCTTTGCTCAGGCTGACGATAAACCCCAGATCGGAATCGTTGGACAGCGGTGTGCCGTTCTCATCGGTCTCGGTGACATAGCAGGTCACGGAATCTGTTTCCTCCGTCCCGAAGTAAACCTGAACGTCTACGCTTACACTGCTCGCGTTTTCGAGCTTCAGCTCTACCACATCGCCGGCGAGAGTGGTGAATTCCGCGTCCGCGAAAATGCCGGCGTAGTAAGTCCCTGTAGTGACATAGTCCTCCTCGCCGTACAGTGCCTGCTTGGTGATAGTCAGAGTGCCTCCGTAATAATAACGGTCCGGGAGCCCGGGCGTTGTGTTGCGGAAGCGGATGGAAGCCTCTGTCTCATCCCTGGTTATCGTTACCGCCTGCCCGTCCGGGTAATCTGCGTAGAAAACAACTCCATTTCTGGTCACGCTGGAGATGACATTTCCGCTGCCGTCCGTCTCCGCGATGTAATAGGTCCGATCCGTCGTCAGATTTTCAAACGTCACCGATGCCGAGCTGCTGTTTAAAAATGTAATCGGCAGATCGGCCGTGCCTTCTGCCTGCTGTGTGCACACCTCGTCTGTGAACAGCCCCACATAAAAGACAATCTCCTCATCCTCCGGCGGATAATAAAACATATCTGCCGTTGTATCGTAAAACTCCTTGGTCACCGTGATCGAGCCATTATTCTTCGGCCCGGAAAGCTCTGTCTTAGGATAGGTTTCCACCGCGTAAATCCAGGAATTTCCGTCTGCCGTAAGCTGTGGATAGGGTACGGAAATCAGAATCGCCATAACCGCGTCTACCTGATAGACCGTATTGGCTCCTTCCTCCTGAAAGACAAGGTACATGCCCGCTTCAAGCCCGGTAAAAACCGCCTTACCCTCAGAGTCCGTCGTGGCTGTTTTCACATCTGCGGAAATATTCTGTCCATTCCCGGCGGAAGTATTTCCACCGTTTTCCGCGGAACTATTGTCCCCGTTTCCCGTAGAACTGTTATTTCCACTCTTTGCGGTACTGATTTCACCGCTTCCAGTAGAACTGTTATTTCTGCTCTCTGCAGTACTATTTTTACTCCTGCCAGTGGCAAGATCTGCAAAAACCTCTGCAGCCTCGGAGGATTCGGAAGCGTTCATCCCCGCAAGCTCAATTTCGCTCCCAGCAAATGTTTCCAGCAGAGTATAGTCCGCGGAACCGCCGTTTACCGCAAGAGAAGCCACCTGCACCAGCCGGACCTCTACTCCTGACATCGGGACGACATTGTCTGTCTCCAGGTTGGGATCAGTATAGGTCATCGTCACCGTCAGCGACAGCTCCTGTGAGCTGTCAATGTCCGGCATTCGGTCGGATTCACTTGCTGACGCCGCGACGGCCGTCAGACAGAATGCCAGCAGCATAGTAAGGAACAGAACCGGAAGACAGCCTGGTTTTCTTCTGAAAAGCTCTGTTCCGAAAAGCATTCTTCCTTTCATCGTCATTTATTCCTTCCTGTTTTTGCGGCGTTTCCTTCTGCGATCCCGGATGCTCAAAATGATATTCAGGACTGATATAAAAATGATAAATGCAACGATGGCCAGCACCAGAAGCTTCTGCCGCTGGTCGGTGCCTTCGAGCGGGTTGCGGACGACGATAACCGGCGACGACGTCACCTCGGCCTCTTCCTCCACATACTCCGTGCGGTGGCCGCGCACCAGCAGGCGGTGCGTATTCACGCCGTAAGGCGTACAGGTCACCAGCGTCACCAGATCCATGCCTTCTTCTATCGCGAGTGCCTCTGTCTCCTCCGGCTCCACCGTCAGGATCTGATCCACCTCGTAAGCAAGCGTTTCATCAAGAATCTTTAAATAGAAAATATCCCCGATCTCCAGCTGGTCCAGATCGGTAAAAAGCTTCGCGCTCGAAAGCCCCCTGTGCGCGGAGAGCACTGCGTGCGTCCCTTCGCCGCCGATCGGCAAACTCGTCCCTTCAATGTGGCCGACGCCCTTCTCCAGAACCTCTGCACTGGCTCCGTGATAAATCGCCAGCTTTACATCGATCTTCGGAATCTCCAGATATCCCATGATGCCATTTCCCAGCGGATCCAGAAGATCATCGTAGGGATGGCTGAGCACATACTCATTCTCTTCCTCGTCAAAAACGTCCACAATTGTGTTGACGGTATGCTGCTCATTGTATTCCCGGGCTTCCGCCCAGATCTGCGAATAATCCTCCGACTCCAGTTCCTCTACCGCTTCAGTGTAGTCCGAAATCAGCTGCTGATCACGATAAGTATTCCATATCTCACTGATCGTCGGATAAATCAGAATCCCAAATCCGATCAGAAAGCCGATGCCCAAAAATGCACTCAGCAGCCTGGAGCCTTTCTTCTTCTTTTTCTTTTCCTTCTTTGTTTTTTCTTTCTTTGTCTTTGCCATGATCTGTCCAGTATTATTTCTATAAGGGCAACAGCGTTCTCCGTAACTGTCTTAACAGCTGTCCGGTGTTTTCACAATCTACTGGTCTGCTTCACTGCGGTCACTGTCATTCGGCGGCTTTTTGCGCCGACTGCCTTTGCCCACGCCCTTTCCGTTACAAGCCTTTCCGCCCCGACAGCCTCTGTCTTTCCTGCTCCAGAAAAGATTGACCAGAAAGACAATAACCACCGCCAGCGCCAGACCGATCAGCACACAGAGCGCCTGCATCCGCATCTGTACCGTATCCGTCTTTACCGTCTGCTGCTGTACGGCGACATATTCTTCTTCCACATACTCAATACGATGCCCTCTTACCAGGACGCGGTGCGTGTTCACGCCATACGGCGTACAGGTCACCAGCGTCACCAGATCTTCGCCCTCCGAGATCGCAAGCGAGTCCACCTCCGTCGGCTCCACCGTCAGGATCTGATCCACCTCATAGGCAAGCGTATCGCCCAGAATGTGAATATAAAAAACATCCCCAATCTCCAGAAGCGGGAGGTCCGTAAACAGCTTCGCGTTCGGCAATCCCCTGTGCGCGGAAAGCACCGCATGCGTACTCTCCCCGCCGATCGGCAGGCTGCTGCCGAACAGATGGCCGACGCCCTTCTCCAGCGTCTCCGACGTCGTGTAATGGTAAATCGGCAGATTCACACCAATGACCGGAATCTCAATCGAGCCAATCAGCCCTTCCCCATCAATGTTCAGCAGGGCCTCATATTCATCATCCTGCGTATCCTCCCGGACCGAAAATGCATCTGGCACCGACTCCTGCGTCAGCCCTTCATTATACTCCCGCGCAGCTTCCAGCATCTCCTCATACACTTCCGGGGCCGAGTCCTGCGTCACCGTCTCCGAATACGTGCTGATCAGCTGCGCCGCCCGATACGCATTCCATCTGCTGCTCACCAGCGGGTACAGCAGTATGGACAGCCCTATCAGAAATCCTATTGCATAGTACAGATTTTTCCGGGTTTTCTTTTTCATAGAGTTCTCCATGCTGCTGCCCTGACGGGCGGATAAACCGCCCGCCAGGGAAAAATCACTGAATCTTTTGTTGCTGGATTTTTTTGTTGCTGGATTTTTTGTTGCTAAATTTTTTGTTGTCGAATCTTTTATTTGCCATGGTTCGCACAAGCTATGCTTTCACAAATTCTGCGAAAACCCTGCTTACTCAGCGGCATCGCGGCGGCGCTTGATGAAGTAGAGGCTCGCCATTACCGCCATTACAACCACGCCGATGATTGTGAAGAGGTAGGTACCGAGGCCACCGGTGGAGGGGAGAGAGGAAAGTTTGGTATCTGTCATAGATGCCGTTGCGGTATATACTCCATCACTGTTAACGGATGTACTCCAAGAACCTTGCTTACCAGCATCCTCAGTAGTATTCAGAGAATACCCATCGGGAGCCTCAATCTCTTCAAACCAGTAGGTATAGGTTTTGTCAAGTCCTGTAACCGTAATTTTACCATTTTCATTAGTAGTAAATGTAGTAGCCCCTGCTTCTACCGGAGTTTGATTAGCCGCTACAGTAATCCATGAATACGCACCGCTTGTGGTATCAACCTTCAGATACTCTTTAGTACCACTGTTGTCTCGATATACAACAAACACTGCATCTTCCAACGGCTCATTATCTTCTCTTGTTTTGGTCAGGGTAATCTGGCCCGTTGTAACTGTAGATGTCTCGCTTCCGTATGAGCCACCAGGTTCCCGAAGTACTTCCGCAGTGTTGTTCGCAGTTACAGCTGTCACTGTTGCCGTATAAGTAATTGTTATTGTTTTTCCGGCGTACGTATTATTATCTTTAATAAGATCGTTAAAATAAAGAGTAAATTTTTGCCCTCCAGTCTGCGTATCATCTTCGATTGTTGCTCTATAAGTTCCCGATAGAGTCGTTCCATCTATTGCCACTGTAAAATATACATAACCATCTCCATTATCCGTATACTCAGCGCCTACGATTTTATCGGTTACATAAAATTGTCTGTTGCTTTCTGCAAGCGAAATATATGGAACCTTAGATGTAATCGTATAGGTCACAGTACTCCCTATCTGGACATTTCCATCATTTGCAGTTCCGCTGTTATCTGTATTTGTTTTTTCGACTGGGATAGACGTTGATTTTGCTCCCAAATCATAGTTCGACTTCAAACCAGTCACTTCACCAGTGGTAGAATTATACGTGTATTCAACATATACTGCCATTGGATTATACGCAACTCCCGAAGCCACTGCCTTGATATAATACAGACCTGCATCAGACAATGTGATAGTTGCCGTTCCGGATGTATCATCAATTGACAATGTTCCAGCCTTCGCAGTCAACTGTGTCATATCATCCAATGTAGCAGCATCTGCTACTGCCTTTATTGCTTTTTGTATATCATCACTTTCATCAGTAGCTCCAATCAACGCTTTAAGCGCATCCTCCTCAGTACTAACACCAAGAGCGGACATAACAACCTCCGCAATAGTTTTAGAATTATTTGTGAAAGTATAATCAACAAATTTCCATCCAAGTGAGGATGATGTGTCCGGCTCGATAATCTGCAAATAATAATAATCTGTGGATGTAGCTTCGTCAGATTTATTCTCTATTTCTACTGTAGTCGTATATCCCGACGCTGCCAACACCGTCATGCACATCCCCATAATCATCGCGAAAGCAAGGAGTAATGCGCTGATTTTCTTTAAATAATTTCTCATTTTTGTTCTCCTTTCGGTCTGAAATTTTGTTTTGCAAATCTTTGCTTTGTTAATCCTTCTTTTTGAAATCTCTTTTTAATTTTTCTGGTTCCCCACATTTCTGATTTTTTTACAAACACCGTTTCACTATCGCCTCACTTATCCTCCCTTCTCCCTTTGCCTATTTGTTATAAACAACAGGAGTGCAGTCATCAGGATAGCTACACCACTGATTGTAAACGGATATGTGCCCGTCCTGCCTGATTCGGGCAGGGAATAGAGCTTTGTGTTTTTCACCTTTACGGTTAAACTATTATTATCCAGTGTAATATATTCACTGGAAGCTGAATCTGTCGTCAGAGTTTCCAACCCGCCACTGCTGTCCGTGGTCACTGTAAATGTAACCGGGGCACTCAGCTTATAATATCCGGCCGGAGCGGAGATCTCTGTCAGTGTATAGGTTCCGGCAGCCAAGACAACCTTCTCGCTGCCCAGCGATATGGTCGGTGCTTCCTCACCAGCACCCAGGGTCACCCATTTTGAATCTGTGCTATTGTAATAATAAGGAATACCGTTTTCTGTTTTCGACAATGTAAAGATCGCACCGGTAAGGGCTGCCTCATCGCTGGTTGAACTGATCTTTTTAATGGTGATATCTACTGTCTTTTCATACGTATTCGTAAAAGAAAAGATCGGCAGGCCGTCTGTAAATCTGATATAATCTTCAAAACCGGATGTAACTGCTGTCTCTGACGCGATCTGCTCTGCGGTATAGCCACCAGAGTCATTCTCTGTAAGAAGATAATACGTTTTTTTCGCCGTGCCAGCCGATATGTCCACATCCACTTTAATGCCGTACACCGTCGTGTCATACGTTACATCTTTGAGCTTATTAGATGAATCTTCGTACAGAATGTAATAATAGGTGCCGTTCGATGAATACGTAATCTGATTAAAATCAATGATCTTCGAAACGGTTTCAGCACCGGCGGCTAACTCCTCTGCATTGTTTGTCTCGCTTTCTACGAGTGTCGTCATATCAAGAGTCCATACATCATTTCCATCCACTGCTGCCATGTAGAGGACAAACCGGAAAGCGCCCGCCGCCAGGTCGGCATTGTAGGTCTTTTCTATCTCCAGGTCAAAATCAGGGATTTTCAGGTTGGTATAAACAATATTGATATCCCCCGTTATTTTCCCGCTCCAGCCTGTTCCGTCTTTTGTATCTATTGTACTACCTGTACTGCCATCATTTACAGTCACCGTCGTGCTAAAGCCTGAAGCCGTCTCCGCCACTGCCAGAGTGTAGCCATAGGGTACGGTGAACGTGATGGCCTCGCTATTGCTCAGGGAAAACCCGTAGGTACAGATGCCCGAACTGCTGTCCTTATCCAGAGTAATACTCGTATTCGGATCGGAAGACTTTGTCGCCGTCAGATCATCCGAATAGCTGTTGTTATTGTCGTCAACTAATGTGAATGAAAAATCGAAGTTTTTCGTTTTATCTGCATCGCTCCCGACAACCTTTTTCTGAATGCTAACCGTCTGGGTAGAAACAGCATACACATTCGTGAACGAGGCTGTAGATGTTCTATTTTCTACAATCGTCACCTTCTCATCATCTGTGTCTGATTCGGAAGCTGCTGTATTAAGATAATATCCATAGCCAGCAAGACAATCTCCGCCGCTCTCTGTCACTGTATATTCCAAGCCGGGCTTCAGACCACTGACTGTGTATTTATAGGTGCCAGATGTATTGTCATAAGTGAAAGCACTCAATTTCACTTCTGTAGACGTCCCCGACCCGTCCGCCAGAGTATAGGTAAACGTCAGGCTGTCTTTTAACGCAGCAAGGGCATCCGCATCACCATCGAGACCTTCGATTTTCTTTTCAACGACCAGATCTCCTGTTTTCAATTGAATTACGGGCTTTGGATATTCTTTATCCGTATCCGCTGCTGCTGTATGCGTTTCCCCATTGCAGGTATATTCCAGTGACGAGTCTGCGTTTGTATATAACCCCAGTTTCCCTGATGAAATGATTGTGGTCGCATTCGGATCGTCTGTGCCGGCATCCCCGGTGTTTGTATACCCATTTGCCTGATAATTTTCATATGCTTTGTCTGACACCTGAATGGTCGCTGTCACAGCATATGTCCAGCCATCTTTCAGCTCATAGGTTTCCGGGAAATTCAATGTAATCGTCTTCGTTGTATCGTCATAGGCGGCCGTTATAATTGTCCCATCAGTGAGAGTTGCGGTTTTTCCATCAGAAGAAAGAGTCTCTACCTGAGATGTCCCATTCTCATCCGTCACAGTTACGGTTAGCTTGACTTCTCCGCTTCCATCCACCACCATCTCCACGTTCTCACTCAGCACATCGGTCACTGTCACATCAGAAAACGCGTATGTAGTTATTATCGACTGTATATCGCTGAAAGCTGCCTCTAAAGAAGTGCTGTTTGTCCCCTCATAAAACGCAGTCGTCACTCCGGTTGCCGCTGCATCTTTCAAATCCTCAAGCTTCGAATAGTTGGATGACGGTCCTACGCCTATAGCAAAAAAGTAATTCATACTCATGGAAGCCAATTGCTCCTGAGCCTGCTGCATAGCTGTTGAATCATAACTGCTTCCGCTTCCGTCCGTCATCCCGTTAGCATTATAATAAAAAGTAGGGTCGCCATCCGACACAAATACAACAACCGTGATTGCTCCTTCTCTGGCCGAATTTAACAGACTAGCTGCATTTCTAAGTCCCGCTTCATAGTTTGTTCCACCAGTTGCACTGCTTGGCAGACCGCTTGTCAAAGCAGATGCATCGGAAGTCCAACTCACAACAGTCGTCGCGTCATCATACTGTCCCGAGCTGCTACCTGTTGTGTTCCCGCTGAATGTCACCAGTGCATACTGTACATCCAGGTCAGAATTGTTGGCCAGACTGGTCGTCATAGTCTGAATCGCCGAAGTGGCATAGTACAGTCTATCCTTTTCGTTCCGTCCGGGATTGCTATCCCCCGACATACTGTATTCCATACTGCCTGACACATCTAATACATAAACAATATCGACCATTGTTTTTGTCGTCGTGGTCGCAACATCACCCGTAACAGTCAGGGTCAGGTCATAGGTACCGTCTTCATTATCCTTGACATACTTGCTGTAGCCAGGCGTAATGTCTGCGGCCGTGCCGCCGCCGGTGCTGCCGCCACTGTCCTCGGTTTCTGATTCTGTCTCAGTCTCAGTTTCAGTTTCGGTTTCGGTTTGGGAGCCCGAAAACACCAGATAAATCCTATTGTTGCTTACGGATGAACCATTTGAATTATAGCCACTAGGAGCAGAATTACCTGAGCCGTACCTCCAACCATAGCTCATAAAATCGGTGCTGTATTTTATATAGGTAATAGTAGTTCCGTTATAACTGCCATTGTGCGCACCTTCATACGTATATCCAGCACTCACAGCACTTTCAATATAGGTTTCGGCTACTGTCGAAATGGTTCTCCAGCTGTTAGAACCAGCTACAGTCCCAAGATAAGTACCACTTCCCAGGATTTCATTTCCGCTTTCATCAACCAGATATACGGTCAGGGTACTGTTGCCATATGTCACTGTAAAATACGAAAAGCTGTCCACAGTAAATTCCATGCTCACGCAGCCTTCCGCATCCGTCCCGATCGTTCCCTCTGCTTCTTCTCCGGCATCCGCCACAAGCTCTGCCACAAGGCCATCATCGGTCTCGGCAAGATGCTGCACTGCCAGAGTGTCAGGATCCACATCTTCGTCCAAGAGGGTCGATGCCACCTCGATTTTTACCGTGACCGTTCCCTGCTCCGGCTCGATTTCCGTCCCATCCGCAGCCAGAAAGCTGATATCCAGCGCGATCAGGCCATCATATTCGACCTCATTTTTCTCCAGAGCGGTTTCCGCCTCGGCATACTGGACGGCGGTTTCCTCATCATCCGCTGTCAAAAGTGTTACGCTCATGGAAGCGTCTTCCGGAAGTACCCCTTCCTCTGCGGACGCACTTACCGTGATGCCCTCTTCCAGAGTTACTTCAAACGTCGCCGCCGGAAATGCCGATTTCTCTGATTCACTCCCGGTTTCAGTCGTTATTTCTGCTGAAAGCCCTGTTTCGGTTTCAGTATCCGTCTCGGCTTCGGCTTTCGTTACAACAGTCTCACCTTCCTCGCTTTTCCCGGTATCCGTCTCTGTTTTAGCTTCTGTCCCGGCTTCTGTATCCACGTCGTTTTTATTTTCCGTCCCTGCCCCGGCGTCCTGTGTCATCGACTCGCCCGTCTGGGACTCGGTTTCCTGCGCCGCAGAGCTGCCAGTCTGAGTCTCGTTCTTCTGCACCTCCGTCTCTGCGGAGGATTTCGCAGCTGTTTCTGTCTGTGTCTCCGCCGCTGTCTGGGACTCTGTCTCTGTCTCTGTCACCGTCTGCGGCTCCACGATGGAATAGCAGTCTGCGCTGTGCGTATGCTCCTCCTGGCCGCAATTCAGTACAGCCGTATAGCAGCTGTCATCGTGTGTATGCTCCTCCAGCCCGCAGATCAACTCTCCATCTTCATCATAGCAGTCTGCACTGTGTGCGTGCTCTTCCTGCTCACACATCAGCATCGTCTCATAGCAGCTGTCCGTGTGCGTATGCTCTGTCCGTGTACAGGTCAATACGGACTCAGATGCATATGCCACATCCATGTCAGACCCTACATTCCATATTACGGAAAGAACCAGCACAAAGGCACACAGAAGGCTCATCAGGCGCTGTACCGGCCCCCACGCAGATCGGATCTCCTTTCTCCCGTTCTTATTTCTCATAAACACCGCCGATCTCTTTCTTACAATCGCTGTTTCAATTCTTCATTATTTAAAACTATTTTACCACCAAAATCGAAAATGGCGCGAACCATTGGTGCAGTTGCTTTAAACTATTCGTGTAACCAAACATGGGGATTTGTATCACATGCATTGAACCTGTCGCACAGAAGCCACGTTTTCATAAAACATCGTTAAAAATAATGGCAATTGATCGCGCATGCAAATCCGGGGTTTTCAATTTTCGCATCACATGATAAAATCAGGAGGAAAGAAAATGGCTGAAAAAGAGATCATAGAGAACGCTTAAGAGCGATTTGGGGTTTGAGCTTGCGCAATAAGATGTTGAGGGAAGGAAGGTCACAAAAATGGAAGACTGGTTAACAAGAGCATTGGACAAAGCTACCGAGAAAGGTATTGAGAAAGGCATTGAGCAGGGTACAAGAATTGCCCTGGAAAGGCTTGTAAAATCTGTCGATTCTCTCATGAGAAATGCAGGCTACTCGAAAGAGCGTGCGTGCAGCGTTCTGGATACTTCTGTAGAAGAATATGAGGAGGCCAAAAAACGTTTGGCAGAAAAGGCGGTGACCGTCTGATCACAGGAGATATGGCGCAAGTGCAATTAGTGTAAACTGTTGACTTCTTTCGCACTTCTTAGAAAGATACAAATCGACCGGAGGGCATTACCTCCGGTCGATTGTTGTTCACAAAAAGCAATAACTTCTGAATTTTCATTTGTCGCTCACTTGCCGCCGGAAGCATCCAGCCGCACCCGCGTCGTAAATGTCTGTTCGGTTTCATCGTACCGAAATCTGGCGCTGCCGTCATATTTCGCCGCGGTATGCGCGATACTTCCAAGCCCGAGTCCGCCATCCTCCCTGGTGGAAAGAAAAGCCTCCGCCGGCCAGAATCCATCCTCTGAACGGGCTTTCCGGGAGGAAGTATACGCTTCAGAGAGCCGCACTCCGGCGCACGGATTTACCACTTCCATCACCAGGAACGTACCAATGATATCAATCCGCACCCGGATCAGTCGTTTCTCCGTATCCTCTGTCTGCTGGCAGGAGCGGATGGCGTTTTCCAGAATATTGCCCAGTATCACCGTCAGATCTGTGGCCAGGATCGCTATCGTCTCGCATTTCGCATGGATCTCAAAACGAATATCATCACCAGCTGAATATCCCACGTAATATTGTAAGAGACTGTTGATAATCTCATTTTTACAATAATTGGTCTGTCCGGGGCTGACGGTAAAACCGTTCAGCTCGTCCAGATAGGTTTTCATTTCTTCCGTTTTTCCCTGTGCAAGGAGCTCGGAAAGTTCGCCCAGATAATGATGCATGTCATGCCGGGTGCGCCGGAAGCTTTCCATCTCCCGCATGATTGCGGAATACTGCAGGCTCTGGATTTCCGCGTATTTTTTCTGTTCACTTTCTCTTTTACGCCACACAGCTTCCCGAAAAAGCAGGCAATAGATCAGCACAAACATGACCAGCACCAGCGGGATCGCAAACATGATCAGCCACCAGTGTCTCCTCGTCAGATAGTCCGGTAGAGAATAACAGCCAACCATCAGGACCAGAAAAGCGAAGGACGTTATCAGAAGAAGCAGAAATTCACGCCGGATATAGGTCACCTCCATCTCGTCCAGATATCCGCGGATGATTTTCCTCATAATAAGCGCCATCACCGGGAATAAAACGATGGCCGATGCAGCATACATTGCCGTTGTGAACGGCGGGTAGATCTCGTAATGCCATGCTTTATCAAACAGGTCACACAGCATATTCGTGGCCATGAAATGGGCCGCCGCATAGATAATCGCCAGCACCAGTACCAGCCATTTTTTGATCGTTTCCGTCTGAACCTGCCAGAAATAGCCTGCGCAGAACAGCAGAATGGCTGCCATCATATAGCTGTTTGCAGCCAGGTTCAGATCGTCCAGATCAAAACCTTCAGCAAACTTCATGGCCAAAGGAAAGCCAGCCGAAAACAGCACTGCCATCAGGCAAAAGCCCGGAATCAGCTTTCTCCGGGGAAACCGAAAGGTCTCCTCATGGTAAGGCAGCAGGCAGACCGCCATCGCGGTGCCATACTGAATCAGAAATCCTGTGAAATGGCTCAGGTAAAATATCATGTCCGTGTCTCTCCTTCCCATCTTCCAGACAGGCCTCTCCGGGAATGCCTCAGCGTCTCTTTGCATGTATACAAAGGGATCTGCATCAGCTGCTTTGGAGTCTGCCGTTTTGTGCCTGTTGCTTTATGACTGCAGCCTGGCGTTTAGACTTACACACCCTTCTGCCGTCTCACCCGCGTCACCAGATCACGGTTGTCGCGCGTATGAAGGAGCATGTTTAAAATGCTCTCCACAGCGTCGTCGGACTTCATGCCGTTGAGAGCGCGGCGCATATAATAAATGGCCTCCTGCTCTTCGCGATCCAGCAGCAGATCCTCGCGGCGTGTGCCAGATTTGGGTATATCGATGGCCGGGAATACGCGCCGTTCGGAGAGCTTGCGGTCGAGGACCAGCTCCATGTTGCCGGTGCCCTTGAATTCCTCATAAACGACGTCGTCCATTTTGCTGCCCGTATCGACAAGTGCGGTTGCCAGTATGGTCAGGCTGCCGCCCTCGCGCATGTTCCGCGCCGCACCGAAAAAGCGCTTCGGCATGTGCAGTGCCGCCGGGTCCAGGCCGCCGGAAAGGGTACGTCCGCTCGGCGGCACGGTCAGGTTGTACGCTCTTGCCAGACGCGTGATGGAATCCAGCAGGATGATGACGTCCTGTTTCTGCTCTACCAGACGCTTTGCACGCTCAATCACCATCTCGGATACTCGTTTATGATGCTCCGGCGTCTCATCAAAGGTGGAATAAATGACTTCCACGTTGTCTCCGCGGATCGCCTCTTTGATGTCTGTGACCTCCTCCGGCCGCTCGTCGATCAGCAGGATCAGCAGGCGCATTTCCGGATTGTTCTTCAGAACCGAGCGGGCGATATCCTTCAGCAATGTGGTCTTGCCGGCCTTCGGCGGAGAAACAATCATCCCGCGCTGTCCTTTTCCGATCGGCGAAAACAGATCCACGATCCGCATGGCGATTCCGCGCTGTTCCCGCTCCATGCGCAGCCGCTCATTCGGAAAAATCGGCGTCATGTCTTCAAAATTATAGCGTTTTGCCGCTTCAGAGGGTGCCAGATCGTTGATCTTTTTCAGATAAAGAAGCGCACTGAATTTTTCCTGCTGGGATTTGATCCTCGTATTGCCCGAAATGATGTCTCCGGTCTTCAGATTAAAGCGTCTGATCTGAGAAGGAGAAACATACACGTCGTTTTCTCCCGGCAGATAATTATCGCTGCGGATAAATCCATAGCCGTCCGGCATTACTTCCAGAATGCCGCTCACGGACTGGCCGCTGTCAAGCTGGGAAAGCTCTGCAGGCGGGCGGTCTGCGTCAGCCATGCGGGAGCCTTCCGCCGAAGGAGCTTCCGCTGCGCGGCCTGACTGCACAGCACTCTGCCGGGACCCTGCTGCGATGTCCTGATTCGTGTTGACAAATCCGTGATTTTCTCCGCCATTGGGCGAAAAACGGCCGCCATATTCTTCTCCCGCGCTCTGCGAAAATCTGCCGCCGCGCTCCTCTCCATTGCCCTGTGAAATGCGATAATCCCGGTCTGCGCCATTGCCCTGCGAAGAACGGTAATCCCGGTCTGCGCCATTGCCCTGCGAAGAACGGTAATCCCGGTCTGCGCCAT
>JAJQFO010000076.1 GCA_021201095.1 Lachnospiraceae bacterium | reverse complement strand
TGGTAACGCCGTCCACCTCGATCTCACGGTTCAGGGCGCTGATCACACCCACCGTCACGCTCTGCCCATAGCCCAGAGCATTGCTGATCGAAATCGCCGCCTGGCCGACCTTCAGATCCTCTGAACTGCCGAGCGTAGCGACACTCAGCTGGTCAAGCACAGAGTCCTCAATATCAGAAAGCTCGACCGCCACCACGGCCAGATCCATGGAAGAGCTCATACCTTTGACCTTTCCAGAGACCGTCAGATCGTCTTCTTCTGCTTCTACAGAAAAGCTCACCGTCAAGCTCTCGACATCACTCACCACATGATAATTCGTCGCGATCAGAAGCTCTGAATCACTTTCCGCGATAATAATACCAGTGGCCGCCGATTCCACCTCTTCGGTCACTTCATCATCAGAGTAATAATAATAGAAATAATCAGAATAATCGGAATCCTCATCTGCGGAAACCGTTTCTTCTGACACACAGGTAATCGTCACAATCGAAGACATGCACTGCTCAACGATCGCCGAAACATCCGTCGTCACGATACCGCTTACCGCTGTGCCGTCTCCGGAAGCAGTGCTCAGCTGAATATCCTCAGAAGCTTCCGCATCCTGCGCTTTCTCGTCTTCTCCGGATTCCTCGGTCGCGTCCTCTTCGTCGTCCTCCGCTGCCGCTTCTCCTGTGACATCCTCTCCGGCTTCTGCGTCCGAAGAAGAAGCTGCCTCTGCGTCTCCATCTGAATTCGCGGCATCTGCTGATGCTTCCGTACCATCCTCGGAGGAAGCCGAACCGCCCCTGTTCAGCGTCACTCGCTCCGATTCCTCAGACTGGGTCTCCTCCGTGTTAGAAGAGTCCTCTGCAGCAGCCTCCGTAGAATCTTCGTTCTCGTCCATCGCCCCTTCGTCTGCCTGGGTCTCCGATGTACCGGCCGTATTTTCATCCGCCAGTGTTTCCCCTGCGCCGGAAGTCTTTTCAGCAGCCGTACTTTCCTCATCCGTCTGGTCGTCATCATCCGTCACAATATTCAGCGTCACGCGCTGCGTTTCTTCTGTCTCCTGCGCACTCACCTCTTGAAATAAACGCAAAGCACCGGACTCTGCACACGCACCTGCCAGCACTGCCGCCGACAGCGCCACAGCGCCAGCTTTTTTCCACTTCTTCATAACAGCCATTCCCCTTTCATCGCTGTAATTGATAAGAGCGCATTACCTGAAAACCCATCTGTATTTACAGGAACGCGCTCTGTCTCCAAAACACTATTTCCGCATATCTTGTTACAAGATACCGCAGGATTGTGTTTTTCATGTGAAATTCAAGGAAGCATTTTTCGATCTCACCGGCTGGCCGAAGACACGCCAGTCTCCGAACCAGGCACACAATAATCAGTCATGCGTCAGCAACGATTTGCCCGTCATCTCGGCCGGCTGCTCCATGCCCATCAGCTCGATCAGAGTCGGAACAATATCTGCCAGGCGCCCGCCCTCACGCAGGCCGACGCCTTCGCCGCAGTTGACCAGAATAAACGGTACCGGGTTGGTCGTATGCGCGGTAAAAGGAGCGCCCGTCTCATAGTCAACCAGCTGCTCCGCATTTCCATGATCCGCGCAGATAAACAGCTTGCCATCCACAGATTTCACTGCCTCAACCACCTTGCCTACACACTCGTCCACCGTCTCGATTGCCTTAATCGCGGCGGAAAGCACACCTGTGTGGCCGACCATATCCGGGTTTGCGAAGTTGGTAATCACCACATCATATTTGCCGGAGGTCACCGCAGCGACCACCTTCTCACACACCTCAGGCGCGCTCATCTCAGGCTGCAGATCGTAGGTCGCCACCTTCGGAGACTTCACCAGGATACGGTCCTCTCCCGGATTCGGCGCCTCGACACCGCCGTTAAAGAAGAACGTCACATGTGCGTATTTCTCCGTCTCGGCAATTCTCGCCTGCGTCATATTGTGCGCCGCCAGATACTCGCCAAAGGTATTCGTCACGGAAATCTTCGGGAAAGCCACAGTCTTGTTCGGGATCGTCACATCGTATTCCGCAAAGCATACATAGGTCACAGAAACCCGCGGCCCGCGGTCGAATCCGTCAAACTCATCGCAGCAGAAGGTGCGGGTCAGCTCTCTGGCCCGATCCGGACGGAAGTTGAAGAAAATCACCGAATCTCCATCCTTTACGGTCGTCACCGGAGCGCCGTCCTTCATCACCACTGTCGGCAGAACAAACTCATCCGTTACGCCCTTTTCATAGGACTGCGCCACCGCCTCAACTCCAGAGGCCGCCGTCTCACCCTCGCCATAAACCAAAGCCCGGTACGCTTTCTCCACACGATCCCAACGGTTGTCGCGGTCCATCGCGTAATACCGTCCGGAAACAACACCGATCTCGCCTACGCCGATCTCCTCCATTTTATCCGAAAGCTCCTGCACATAATCCTTTCCGGAGGAAGGCGGCGTATCACGCCCGTCCAGGAAGCAGTGTACATATACCTTTTTCAGGCCATAATTTTTCGCCATCTGCAGCAGCGCATACACATGCGTATTGTGACTGTGCACACCGCCGTCGGAAAGCAGTCCCCACATATGGAGGCTGGAGTCATTTTTCTTCGCATTCTCCATCGCGCGCTTCAGCTCGGCATTCTCAAAAAAGTCGCCGTCCTCGATCTCCTTCGTAATCCTCGTCAGATCCTGGTAAACCACACGACCCGCGCCCATATTCATGTGGCCGACCTCGGAGTTGCCCATCTGTCCGTCCGGCAGTCCCACAGACAGTCCGCTCGCCGCGCCCTGTACAAACGGACAGGTGGCCATCAAATCATCCATCACCGGCGTCGCCGCCTGCGCGATCGCGTTACCCTCCGTCTTCTCATTCAATCCATATCCATCCAGAATCATTAATACGGTTGGTTTTTTCATCATCCTTCTCCTCGCTTTTTTTAATTGCTTTTTATCGTTTTTTTTATTGCAATTTAATCGCTTTTTTTGATCGCTTTTTATCGATCTCTTTGGATTCCCCAGCTTCCCCTTTTTTGAGCCTTTTGGGAGCCTTTTGGGATCCTTTTGATTCATTTTAAATCTTTTTTACATGTCTTCCCGAGTATAGCACGCGTCTTTCGAAAAAGCAAGGCTGTGCTTTTACTGGCCTCACAAACCATGCCGGCGCAGATCACGCTGTCCGGAGCAGCCTCCACTCAAAACCACAGCCGCGCAGATCAGGCCTCCGGCCACCAGGGCATCCATCTTGGAATTGGTGGAAATCCAGCCGCTCATCCGGAAGCAGTAGCACCAGTAAAGCACCGCAGCCAGTACGAACGCCACTGCCTTGCACAGCGTGGCGGACAATCGCCCATACGCCGCATCGGCTGCCGAACCTCTTCCCTGTGCATTCGCAGCAGCGACATCCCCGCTGTTCTGCGCACTCGCAGCGGCAATCGATCCTCTCTGTGTATCTTTTGCTGCAAAAGTATTATCCTGCGCTGTGCTTTCTATGCGCGTTCCGGGGATAAGCAGCAGCAACCCATTCAGTACAAGCATCCCCAGCATAGCAAAGCAGGTCGTCCGCACAGTCCCGCCAATCATGACCGGGCTTCGCTCCAGCGAGCAGACGATCACCAGAATTGCCAGCGCCGCCAGCCAGATTCTATATAATATTTGATTAATCTTCATATTATTGAAGTCCCTCCTGTGTACATTCCGGCGCATCCATCTGTTCATAAACCTGCGGCGTTGTCTGTACCGCCGTTAAAACATGCAGCTGTATGTTCACTGAGACATTTTCGCTGGGACATTTTCACTGGGACATTTTCACTGAGACATACACCTATATATTCCCGGCACATCTGTCATGATCAGCGCAAGCCCCTGTTTACAGCATTATTGGTTACAGCATTACTGGTTCATCATCTGCCGCTCTTCACTCACTGTCTTTTATGCTTGCCTGCATCCGGATATCCGATAAAGGACCCACCAGCGGCAGCCCGTTTTTTGCCTCCCACATGACCAGCAGCGTACCAGAGCGTACCGCAATGCTGCTCTTTACACCTGTAAATTCGTTGCTTACTCCCAGCGCTCTGTCGCAGGTCAGGACGGCATCCTCCAGCGAATATTTCAATCCCCGTTCGTATACGCCCGAGGCATTCGCCCCCATACAGAAAACCGAAATCATCCCGGAAGCTGATTCCGAAAAGGACAGCTCCCCATCCGTAACCGCCGTAATCACACTGCCCGATCCGATCAGATACCCCTCCAGTCCTTCCTTCGACATCCCCGTCAGCAGCTGGACATTCGCGAGTGTGTGATCCAGCCGTCCGCCAAGTCCTCCATAGAGAAAAAAAGTCCTGTATCCCTCTTTTTGCGCGTAGGCGACCGCCAGTGCCATATCCGTATCATCCTTAATCGGAGAATGGCGAATCAGATACTCATGCTCCGGCACAACCTCCAGTGAATCAAAATCTCCCAGCAGGACATCCGGCTTCCGCCCAAGCTTTTGCAAATACTGATAACCGCCGTCCGCTGCAATCAGCAGGTCTCCCGTCCCAGGAGCCGCTCCGGCCAAAAACCCGTCAAACTCACCCGCTCCGACAATAAAGCACTTTGTTTTCGCATAATTATTTTCTGCTGCTTCCTTTTCCATCAATGCTTTATTCACAGATCTTTCCTCCACAGATGCCTTCTTCTTAAATGCTTATTTTTCAGAGAATACCGCCTTATCAAAAAACCTGATCTGTCAGTCTGAGAGGAAATCTACTTCCTCTCTCACGACTTTTTTCCCCACGGTTTTTTCCTGAAACAGTTCTTCCTTCACCAGGCTGACACTTCTGTATCTGCTGCGGCATAGCTCATCTAGTCAAGCGCTTTGTTCCTTTCCAGGGAAGCTCCTGCATTATTCCAGGTCCAGCACCTTAATCAGTTCTTCATGAATCTTCCCATTTGTCGCCAGAACCGGCTGAGGGCATTCCGGTGAAATCGGTTTCCCCCGGTAATCCGTCACCTCTCCGCCCGCCTCCCGGACAATCAGCATCCCCGCCGCAAAATCCCATGGCTTTAAAAACTGCTCAAAATAAGCATCCACCCGCCCGCAGGCCACATACGCCAGATCCATTGCGGCAGAGCCAAGCCGGCGGATGTCCTGCGCGCGCAGGAACACATTCTTAATCTGAGAAAAAACACTGTCCGCGTACTCATGCGAATAAGGCGTCGTCCCGACCGAAACCAGGCTGTCCGCAAGCGCCGCCGAATCGCTCACATGGATCGGCTTCTCATTCAAAAAAGCGCCCTGTCCCTTCGCCGCAAAAAACAACTCCTCCATCCAGGGATTATAGATCATCCCCGCCACCACCTCATGCTGTTCGGCAAGCGCCAGCGAAATGCAGTTCTCCGGGAAATGGTGAATCAGGTTCGTCGTCCCATCCACCGGGTCCAGAATCCAGACCGGCCGCTCAAAATCAATCTCCCGGTTGTCCTTCTCCTCCCCCATAAACTGAATCATCGGATACCTTTCGGCCAGCTTCCCGCAAAGCGTCCGCTGCACAGCCAGATCCACCTCCGTCACAAAATCCGCACGGCCCTTGGCCGTAATATGCGCGGCAGCCGCATCGTCGCCAAAAAGGGTGGCAGCTTCCCTTACCAGCAGCTCCACCTCATGGAAATCAACAGTTTGCAAAATGGCCATGAATCCAACACCTCTCCTAATCCATCTGTTCTCTGTTCCCACGACCTCAAATTGGGGGCTATTTTATCCTGCTCCTTTGCTTTCCCCGTTCTATTTCCTTCCCCGCGTATTTCTTAGCCATAGACAGTTTATTAAGCAGCCCTATTTTTTCTCGTCCCGGGCCATTCTGCACGCAGCCGCATACAGCTTTTTTTCACTCCAGTCCGGATGCGCGGCAGCCAGTCTCTTCTGAATCGAAGCACGCTTCCTGTGAAACGCACGGTCATTTACGTCTGCAGCGCTTTCTGAAACGATTTCTGCTGTGTTTTCAGTCCCATTCACACCGGCAGCTTCCGCCCTTGTTTCCGAAGCAGGAGCTGAGCACGTAACTGCGGCAGTCTCTGCGACTGCTGCGATATCTGGAGCTGAAGCTGTATCTATATCTGTCTCCGCAGCCGCTGCTATATCTGATGCTGCTTCCGCCTCCGCCTTCAGGTTTCTTGTTTCCTCCGGAAAGGAAGACGTAAGCTCATTATAATAGTCTTTTCTGCGTTTCGGATCATTTTTTGAAAGAATCCGCACTTTATCATTTTTATCGTCAAAAAAGTCTCTCATAATATTCGCCAGAGCATTTCTCTTTTGATTTTTCAGTTTCCTTCTCTCTTCCGGCGGCAGCTCATCCCCTTTATCTTCTATTTGCTTGAAGACCTTTTGTTTATATGCTGTAATATCCCCTATCGGCTCTGTTTCCACAGCAATAAAAGGCACACTATCGCCGCAATGCAGATCTTGCGTCTCTATTTTGAGGGTCTCTGAAAGCTCTTTATAGCAGTTCTCACTGCAAAGAGAATCTGCGCTGACGTAAAAAACAAGCATTCTACACTCTGTATACTGAATCGCAGAGATCGCATCTCTTTCCCAGGATTCATTTGCAGCATTCAGATTATTGCAGTCCAGCCAGACATTAAACCCCCGCCTCTGGAACTCCAGTACATCTGCCCAGACGATCTCCGAATCCGCATCGCTGTAGCTGATAAAAATATAAGGATGATATAAATCGCATGGTTTTATCTTATCTAAAATCCATTCTGAGTTACTCAACAGTTCTCCCTCCGCATTTCATATTTTAATATAAAAATATCACAGTAGCTGTCTATCGTCAAACAGAATCTGAATGTCACCACACGACGACCAGCCTTCCTCATTGCCTGCTGTCTGCCCAAGTATAAACAATTCCCGGCAAGAACAGAGATGTGATCAGACAACCGCTTCCACGAGCAGTCTGTCGCCGACCGTTACTTCTTTTACTCCAATTTTTTTATTCTTATTGAAGCAAAAGCTCAACATATACCCTTTTTTCAAATGATAATAGTCCAGATATTCTGCCAGCTGCTGCTCTCCACGCTCATTATATGCGTTGCCGCGCCACAGCTTAAGCTCAATAACATATTGACATCCCTTATAATCAATAACCAGATCTGTCTGCTTTCGGTTTCTGGTACGTGCTTCCACATAGTAATTTCCTGTACCATTGATGATAGGCTTTAAAAACAACATAAAATATCTGCGTCCATCATCCTCCACAAATTTCTGGTCCCGATCTCCGTAGATATCATCAAAATACTCGACAAACTTTTCCAACAACCGCTCCATATCCAATCGTCCATTCACAATAAACTGATTTTTATCGTCAGAACCAAGACGGAAAATATCTGTTCTGGAGGCTTCCGCAGTCATCAGAAAATAATTGTACAGTCTGGTTTCAAAAATCCGGTTTGCGATCTGCAGCGTACCGCCCTCATTTTTAACAAATCCAAACATAGAAAGCAGATTTGTCACAGGATCGTCTATGTTAAAAGGAATCGGCTCACCCCGGAATAAAAGGTCATAAATCCGCATTTTCATTTCAGGATATTGGTTCAGCTTATCCCACAGAGACTCAAACAGTGCATTTTGCTCCGTTAGAAGAAGCTTTACAGCCTCATTGATACCTTCTGCCGTCCATGCCGCACTTCTGTCCGGGAACTCATCCGACCCGGCAATTTCCTCATCCAGTAATTTGCACAATTCGGAAGAAAGCACAGGATACCCCGACGTATAATCGTAAATCGCTTCTGCCACAGCATCTACGCACATGCCTGTATGATAATCCTCTTCATACTGCCGGAGCATGCCTCCAATCTCTTCTGCGGAAAAAGTCATTTCTACAAGGAACTTTGCAGCAATATTCCATGGTGAGTTCACCTTATGTTCCTCATAATATGGAATTGCCCCCTCCCTTCCGGTCGGCGGATATCCCGCCCGTAGGGCGAGGATGCCACCCGGCGAGGGCAGATCGCGCCCATCACTAAAAGAACGCTTCGCGTTGGATGGGCGCTCCGAGCGAATCTTACGTTTCATATTGCGCACATCATATACGCCCGCCAGGATAACAGACTGAAAAGTCGGTGAGATATCCCGATCCAGATAGGCTGCGCGCAGCTGGGCGAGAAAATCAAGGAATATCTGATTATTGGTTGCTGTATCAACTTCATCAATCAGCAGTACCACTGGATGTTCAGAAACTGCACACCAGTCTTCAAAAATCTGGAACATTCTCTGCAAGGAAAGGAGTCTTTCCGTCCCCTGAACAAGAGCTTCCAGTTGTTCCTTGATTCCCTCTGGAAAACTTACCGCTGCACGTGTCAACGCGCTGGATAAGGACTGCACAAATGTAGATTCATTTTCATATGCATAGGAACCCATCCGCTGAAAATCCAGCGACACCACCTCATAATCCCCCTGCAAAAAAGTTCTCAACGCACGCAAAATGGTAGTCTTTCCATATTGTCTCGCGCGATTAATCGTAAAATAATCACTTCATCTATCATTTTTTTGATAGTCTCAAGCCGCGATGTCAGGTCAACCATATAATGCTTTGCCGGAATACAGGCTCCTGTCGTATTGAATTTCTTTGCCATATCAGACACCTTCCTCTCACCAACGGTCTTCCCAGAGTCAAATATTGCTCTATCTGGCAAAAGTATAACACAGCGCTAAAAGAAAAGCCACCGGCAATGTGCCTGAGCTTTTGCAAATGCTAATCATCATTAATACCAGCCTTTCCTAAACTTCGGCTCATACCCTCCGTCTCCACCATCGCCATCACAGGAAACCATTTCAAAGCCATGCTTTCCGCACCACTCGGACACATAGTACTCTATCTCAAAGTCTTCTACAACCGGTTGGTAATAATCATCGCAAGTGCAATATTCCTCGAACTCGCCATCAAGATATTGTCTAAGTTCTTTTTCGTAGTATTGATGGATCGCTTCCTTTGTCATGAAGGGATTCTTCTTCAGCAGCTGTGACAGATTCTGATCCGGGACGACATCCTCACAGGGAGACAGGGTAATTTCTGCATGATAATCGCAGTCTACCGTTCCATTTCCGTCATCCCAAACCGCTGCTCCTTCCCAGGTACAGACAAACTCTTCCGCAAGAAACTGCGAAAGTCCTTCTAAATTCTTTTCCTTCCAGCTCTTCTCATTTTCTTTTGAGTACAGGTTAAGAAAAACTGCGGAAAGATAATCTGCCGATTTCTTGTTGAGGGAGCACCTTCTCTGAATCTCTTTCGAGAGTGCAACAGAGTCGCCACCCGGTTTTGCTTCCTTTTGCACATCATTCACGAGCGCGTACAGGATCAGGCCTGCGGTTTTTCTATCTATCTCCCCATTCTGCAGCAGTTCCTGATATACCTTATATGGTTCCTCCGTCAGGTAAGACCATCCATTCAGGTCAATCATTTCTTTCAGTTTCGTTATAATTTTTTGCAAGCTTTCTGCCATATCATTCTTCCTTATCTGAGCCTGTCTCCCATTTTGTGGATACCTGCCTCTGCGTATAAATTCTCATGCCCAGCCTGTTTGAGATATACTGCTCAAATGTCCAGACTTACTGCACAGTCAGATGATCTTCATGCAACGCACTGTCAGACACCTTGTGTACAGACTGAGCAACCTTCTCTTCTCTGACCAAATAGATTGGCCGCTTCTTCGTCTCCAGATAAGTTTTTGCCAGATATTGTCCTAAAATACCGATCGAAAACAGCTGCAATCCAGCCAGCAGAATGATAATACAAGCCAAGGACGGCCACCCTTGTGTCGGATCGCCAAATACAAGGGTTCTTACGATGATAACAATAATAAAGGCAAACGCAACCACAAATAGAACTAACCCTAACACAGAAGAAAGCACCAGCGGTACTGTGGAATATGCGACGATTCCATCCATTGCATAGACAAAGAGCTTCCAGAACGACCACTTTGTCTCACCTGCAACCCGCTCCACATTTTCATATTCAAGCCACTTCTTTTTATAACCGACCCATCCAAAAATGCCTTTAGAAAACCGATTATATTCGCCAATTGACAAAATAGCGTCCGCTACCTGCCGGGTCATCATCTGATAGTCCCGCGCTCCATCTACAATCTCCGTCTTTGACATCCGATTAATCAGGCGGTAAAACATTCTGGCAAAGAAAGAACGGATCGGCGGTTCTCCCTTGCGTGTCACCCGCCGTGTAGCAACGCAGTCATACCCATTTTCCCGTATTTCCCGCAGCATCTGCGGAAGAAGGAATGGCGGATCCTGCAAATCTGCGTCCATGAGAACCAGATAATCACCTACCGCATTCTGCAAACCGGCATAAATCGCCGCCTCCTTGCCAAAGTTTCTGGAGAAGGAAACATAATTCACACGTTCATCCTTCTCTGAAAGCTTCTTTATCTCAGCCAGCGTCTGATCCTGCGAACCATCATCGATAAACAAAAACTCCAGATCCACACCCAATTGGGGAGCGATTTCATTTACCGTACGATAAAAGATCGGCACCGTTTCCTGCTCGTTATAGCACGGAACAATAATTGACAGCAGCATGTCTTTTTCTCCTCTCATCATCTGAGCATGACAAAATAAGCTTCAACATGTAATAAATCTGGCCCTTTTGCTTCAATGCTACACCATTCACTGAATGCACAGTACCAGCCCCCTTGTGGAGCCAAAACCGCAACAGAAACATCCATCCCTTATGTCCAGGTCACTTGTTCCCTGAAAGCTTAACAACAAGTCGTTCATCTATCATCTGACAATAACCGTTACTTGGATATGCCGGCATCTCACTTACCTCATCCATCTGTTTATATTCAGCTATTACAGAGTCCTCAGCTATGTTGAGCTTGCTCCCCAAAAGCTTTGCCATTGAATTGAATGTCCTTGCATAAGATATCGAAGTTTTTTTGAAACCGCCAAGCGCAGAATATTGTGAGGTCAGTTCCGTAATAGTACTATTCCCGTCGTAAATCCCACCAATTACAACCACTTCCGTTTCTCCTGGCACATAGCCATCCTCTTCTTCGATATCCTCCAGGATGCGCGTCATTACAGAAGTAGTTCGATCATAAAGAATTTTTTCAACAGTATATGCTCCATTACTGTATCTGATATTCTGGAACAGGACAATACATACTGCAACAAGCGATGCAAAACGAACTACCTGCACACGTTTGTGCTTAGATGAAAGGCTTGTAGATCTGACATCACCAACCCCATGAAAAATCACAGACAGCATTATAGGATACAGTAAAAATAAAGCATATGCTGTTCGAAATGAAATTGCCTCCTTCGACATAAAAATACTCATCAGAAGCATCATTACCGGTAACAGCACAATGCATCCGATGGCAACCAGACCATTTATCACCCGAATCTTTTTTTGAAGGAAAAGCTTTACCAGAAAAAACAGAGCCAGACACACCAGCAAAATATTACAAAGCTGCGTTGCGGTTCCGATTCCCGCCTCATCACAAAAGAAAAATCCCAGAAATTGTTTGTATCCATTTTTCAGGTTTTGCAGCAATTCCCAAATACCAAGCTCTGCCAGACTTGAAAGACTATTTGATGATTCTGCAGGTGTTGTATCCCATAGATATAGCGCAGCTTTATAACCTATCACATAAAAAAACACTCCAAGGACAAGTGACAAGGCATACCTTAGCCATTTTCTCCAAGCGTATAAGAAAATTCTTCTTCCAAACGCACACTCCTGAATTAATAATAACGCAAATAACACAAGCACCACAGACGCAGAGGACTGATACAAACCAAATGACAGGAAAAAAAGAACTGCGCTTAAAAAGACACCCCCCCAGCTTTGCCATCTGACAATAATCCACACTCCCAGGCACCCCAGGAACATGGACAACATATAAGCGTCAGTCACAAACATAAACACCGCGCATAGTTCTGTCACGCAGAGATTTGCTGCCAAAATCCCGCCTGTCAGAATAATTAAAATTGGAGTATCCATATTCAGGAGATCCGAAACTACATAGGTACTTCCTGCAATGAAAAGTATCGAGAGCATTCCAATCAGCCACGGCATAGTAATCGTTCCGCGCAGCTTGCCATAAAATGGAAGCAGAAATCGGCCAAGCTGTACTTCCCAGCTTCCGGCAAAATACATAGCATGATTTAATGAATCATGCTGTGGGTAGAAATTAAAATATGCAAAGGCATTAGCTGCCATTGAAAAGATAAAACTGCCCAAAAAAGAATACCTTACTCTTTCTGATGTACAGCTGTTCTTGCTTTTTCCTATTGAGATCATTAAAGTATTCATAACCTTCCCTGTATACCCCTTTCTTAAAAATCCTACTTATTTCTGTAACTGCACAATTTCATAAAAATTTGTCACAAGGTTTGGGTACTCATAAAGAATGAACAAGCAAAAATCAGGACACTTTTATACAATATAAGTTAAATTACATTTTCAATTATTTGTATATAATCATCGCCGATAACATAGACCCATTCATTATTATCTAACTGGAATACTTTATAACCTTGATTCAATAATTGACTATTCGTACCAGTATTGCAAAAAACAATAGCTTCAGCACAGCTCTCGTCCGGAGCATACGGAATAATCGTATACCTGTTTAAGTAAAACTGATATAAGTAAAATGTTCTATGATCGCTAGCAAGGCTATCAATAACATATAATGTATCTGATATAACATAATCGTTATCTTCAATCTCCCGTATTAGTTCATATCCGGCTGACACTTTATTATAAGCTACTTCACCATTATAAATATCCCATGAATAACTTCCACAATTATACTCTAACAGTAAAAACGAGAAGACAAGGATATATGCCATATGGATTTTTTGTTTCACACTCAGGAAAAATAAGGTAAGAAAGATAATTATAATAATCATCATAGGGACAATATACATATAAATATCGCTATACTTTCCCATAATCTGGCCAATCAGTCCTACAAAAAACTCAGAACCGGAGGACTCTCCATCAAGTAAAGGAACAATCGAATACATCCAGTATGTTTGAATAATCAGCAAAAATATTAAGGTTTTTTTAATAATCGATATTATATTCTCTTTATTATCTATAAGGTAAAGAAGAGTTATCATAAACACTGGTCCACAATAAGGGGCAAAGTATCTAATATACGTAAAAGCCTTAAATCCATAACTATTCCCCCCCTTTAATGCAGTCACTGCTGAAGAAAGCCATGTAATAGCCTGACCAACAATCGTCATTGCCACACATCCCATAAAAACAAATGCAATGACAAAATATGTGTCATCTGAGTTTTTTTCATCGTGATTTATATTAAAAATCCATTGAAAAATAACAGGAACAAATATTATGATGGAAAAAAACATAATTGTTCCAGAGAAATAACCGATGGTATAAATCTGACCAACAATTGTTTTTAGCCAGGCACTCCACACCGTAGGATCTGTAATACTAACTTTTATTGTCAGGTCAATAGTAGAGTTTCGAATAGTTTCACCCTGTCCTAGCAGCCATATATTTCCTTGAATAAATTTAATAAAATAATTAGCAGAGAAGTAACCACATACACCGCCAACGGCAAAGACAATTCTCGAAACTAACCATTTCCTTGTTTTTATAAAAAAACACATAACAGCAATTACTACTGCAATCCATAAAACAGCCGATCGTATATGGACAGTCAATGCATAAGAAAGCAATAATAATAATAATAAAGTATACAATATCTTTTTTTTACCATTTAAGCAATTACAAAGAGCACATAACACCCATGCCAGCAACCACACAATTAATATCAACATATGTTCATTAAAAACAAAATTAGCTCTAGTAACAATCATGAAACTGCAGCAAACAGAAATAATTAGCAGCATGCGTCTAGATTCTAATTTGAAATACTTTTTCATCAAGTGATAACTAATCGGTGCAACAAGACTCTGAAGAAAAGCAGAAAAAATAAGAGCTACTCTGTATATAATAACAGGATCATCTGTAAGCATGAAAATAGGTGTTAAAAGTATTGAAAAGCCACCACCATAGTAGCCTGCATTTGAAACAACCGACGACCAATCTAACCCCGCGAAATATGCCCCGGTAGACATTGTCGCAACTTCATCCGAAATTGTACGCACGGGCAACATTTGCAGGTTATAATATAATCTAGGTAAAAAAGCAATTATGAAAACTAAAACAAAATCAATCCTATTATACCTTGATGTCTTCTCAAGCTTTTGGTCATATACCTGCTCAATATTCATTCTTCTTTCCTTTCAGCAACAACATATCCCAATATCATACAAAAATACAGGTTTACTATTTATGAGCTATCTTTACTTTTCTCAAAAAATTACTAACTACTTCATTTTTTGTTTAAATAAAAAAATTAAGGGTAGGCA
>JAJQFO010000254.1 GCA_021201095.1 Lachnospiraceae bacterium | reverse complement strand
GCCAGTGTTCGATCTCGCTTTCTCCCAAGCGACCGACGCTCGCATCCATCTCCTTCCAAACTCGTGCAGCCTGATCAGAAGTTCCTATTAATCCAGTGAAAATGTAACTTCCACGTCGCCGCTTCCCAGAGCATCTTCCCAGCCGGTCAGATCATCAATATGCCCCAGACGGGTATAGGCCCAGGAATTAGAGCCATAAAAGATAACGATCTGATTACTGTTATACAGGACAATGTCACCTGCCTGCGTTGTCGTCTGACTGTCGTTCGCCGGCAGGCTTGTTCCCAATGCCCCCACTTTCTCAAATCCGGCATAATCACTCATACGGATCGTAATCGAACCGCTCTCCATCATCTCGACAAGTGCATTTACAGCCTCATTGCTTTCCAATGTCGCGATAAACTTGCTGTTTCCAACCTGAACATTCATCTTCATAGTTTCTTCCTCCTGTTTCGCAGCCGCCGCTGTGGAGATAGTGCTGCTTCCGGCTCATCGAGAATATACAATCCATTTGGCTTGAACTGCTCCTGCACGTTATCCCCACAGACAGCCCTGTCATCTTCCCATACCAGATTTGTATAGAAAGCGATACTCTGTACCGGTGTTGAGGTCACATGCAGATACCGTACTTCGTCCATACTCACGTTTCCACCCGATTCAGTGATCAGGCCGGATGCGCCAGAATTGCAAATTATTCATCATAATCCTCGTCATCGTCACCATCAAAAAAATCGCAATATTCGGCGGGATCTTTTTCCGGATCCAATTTGAAGAATAATTTATCATATTCTTCCTTCAATCCCGGCCTTAAATTTTTTATAAACTCCATCAGGTCTGTTTCTATATGATACCAGTCTGTAAATGCCTCGCCGGTCTTTACAGAAAAGAAAACAACATCATATAATTTATCATTTATTTCTTCATCCAGACCATGGTTTGAAGCAACCTCTGGCACAAAGGATTCCAGATAATCTCTTGTCAGCTGCTCAGCTTCGAGATCCGCGTCACTCAAATCGATATCAAGAAACATAAACGCCGGGGCATAATAAACCCCAAACATTTCCACAATATCGCTGGAAATAATGTTCACATTCCAGGAAAAGTCTTCATAATAGTCATCGTCATCTCCATTGATGTCATCACTTTCATCAATAAGGAGACTCGCGTCTATAACGAGGATCTGGATATCTGATTCATAGCAGGCACCTATAATATCAGCACAAACCGTAAAGTTGTATTCGGGCGGCAATACCTTTTTAAGCATTTTTAATAATCCGGAAACAGTCTCTTCAAGAATCTCTGCCGGGCAGATTAAGTCTTCCGGGCAGATTAGGGCAATCGTCTGAGAATCATGTGAGCAAAGATCAAACGCGGTTTCGTCAGCCTGAATATCTGGCGTGAGAGAAATATCATACAGGCAGCGGCAGCGGTAAAATGCATGTTTCTCTATGGACGTAAGAGAATCCGGCAGAATTACTTTTTTCAGACTGGTGCAATGTGCAAATGTTTCCTCTCTGATCGTTTTTACAGAGGAAGGAATTTTGATGATTTCTAAAGAACCACAGCCATAAAAAGCACCCGCGCCAATTTCTGTAACAGAATCCGGGATGGCGATTGCCATGAGGTTCTCGCATCCAGCGAATGCTCTTTCCCCAATCCGCCTGATGTAATCGGGGATCGTGACATATGTCGCCGTTTTCCGGATATAACCGTTTACACCTACAATTGTCTGATTGCCGGAAACCCGGAAATTTCCAACCTCTCTTGTCAGAGACAGGGGTAAATTATTAAGGCCGGAAAGGTATTCCCGGTGATTTTGCAGCCACCATTCATCAAAAACGCAGCATAAATCCCCCTGATTGTTTCCATAATAATCTGACAGATACAATTCTGTTTCTTCCGGATGCTCTTTTAATTCGGAAATTTTCGCACTAATAAAATCTGCTTCTTTTGTTGCGTTTTTAAAAAGGCAAAGACATCCGCTGCCATAACTAATCCAGCTGTCCTCAGATGCAAAAGACTCTTCTGCCTCTGATAAACTATGCAGGAAAAGTTCTGCCGGCTTTAATTCAAAAGCGTCTTCCCAGAAGCTGAAGCCATCAGAAGTTTCACTATATTTTCTATAAGTATATGTTTTCTCACTGCACAGACAAAAATCCGCCTCAAACGCTGCTACTTCTTTTTCTCCGGCAAAACAGGCAAGTTTATCAGGGCTAAGATCCCTGGCGTATGCTTTCAACCCATACTCCGCTGCAGCGTAGCTGTAAAGCCGGTGAGTGCTGTAATCCGGATTTAAATTCACTTCTAACAAAACTTTCTTTTTATTGACAATCAGATCC
Organism: Lachnospiraceae bacterium; assembly: GCA_021201095.1. Classification (GTDB taxonomy): domain Bacteria; phylum Bacillota; class Clostridia; order Lachnospirales; family Lachnospiraceae; genus Choladousia. Next base: position 638 of record JAJQFO010000254.1, on the reverse strand, counting down.
AGCAGTTCCTGTGGAGAATAAGCATCACTGCTAATTTTTTTGAACTGAGGAATTCTTTTCTGTTTCTCTGTGTCGTAATGGAAGCGTTGATGATCCCATTCAAAAGAAAACATATCGCTCCATGTATCTTTATATTTGTACCTTAATTGGTTTTTCTCTTGTCTTTCCTTTTGCAGTCTGTTAAAATCCCAATATTCATTCCAATAATCGCGCATCAAAAAACTCCCTCTTCTGCTTTTTCACTGCTCTCGAGTTATTATCATTATAACTGTCCAAAAGAAAATTGTCCACGGTTTCCTGAAATCCATAAAAACAGGCATTTGATGCCTAATGAACACTTACATCCAGGAACTCGATATACCCCTGTATATCCCTCTTACTTCAGAGGCGAAAAAACTGATTGAGGCTGCCAGAGAACGCCAGTGTGCGACTCCATGCGAGGAATGAATCAGAAAATCTTTGACAGGCCTAAAACAAAATTACAGTTTCATCCAGCTGCCGGGAGGGAATGAAACCAGAGCTGGATGAAACTGTAACCAGAAAACGTAACCAAAAGGGGCAGCAAAAAACTATAATCAGGAACTGTAACCAAATCCCCATGCCCCGCCTTGCGCGGCACCAACATGAATGAAACAAGT
>JAJQFO010000330.1 GCA_021201095.1 Lachnospiraceae bacterium | reverse complement strand
TCGTCTTATGGTGGGCTGTGGAATGTGTCTTTTTCGCTGAAAGAGTTTTAGAATCGGCTTTCATTCTGGAAGGGATTATGGTAGAATGTTTAAGCATACTGAAGTACAAATCAGAATGCGTGAATCAAAAGTAGGAGGAATATTTGATGGCAGAGAATACTCCAAGAATTGTAAAAACCCATGATGTCCACTTGGATTCTGAATATGTGCAATGGCTTCATGATATAAAGGAACGGTATAGAGGGACGCAGATAAAGGCTGCTGTGAAAGTTAATTCGGAACAGCTGCTGTTTAATTGGGAGCTTGGACGTGATATGGTCACGCGAAAGTCGGAGGAAAAGTGGGGAAAAGGGATTGTAGAGCAGCTGAGTCTGGATTTGCAGAATGAATTTCCAAAAATCAAAGGGTTTTCAGCAAGAAATCTCTGGAATATGAAAAGATGGTATGCATTCTATGCAAATAATGAGAATATATGTAATATATTCAATGATTTTGAAAAGCAAATCAATTTCAGCAGTATAAAACTGCACCAAGTTGGTGCAGAAATTCGAGATACCCACCAAACAGAAAAACTGCACCAAGCTGGTGCAGAAATTGATTTTCCTGCATTTTTTAGTTATGTGCCGTGGAGACATCATGTTGAGATTGTCACTAAATGTCATTCTGTAGAGGAGGCTTTGTTTTATATACGAAAAACAATCGAGGAAGGCTTGAGCAGAAATGCGCTCATTGACTATATTAAAGCGGATTTGTATCACAGAGCTGGTACAGCAGTTACTAATTTTGCGGAAATGCTTCCGGGACTTCAGGGCACAATTGCACAAGAGATTGTAAAAGATACGTATGATCTTAATTTTATTACTTTGCAGAGTGGATACAATGAGGAAGACCTAGAAGATGCGTTGGAACAGAACATTACCAGCTTTTTGCTGGAGCTTGGTACAGGCTTTGCATTTGTTGGAAGACAAAAAGAAATTATTGTTTCTGGGAAAACACGTAAGATTGATATGCTGTTTTATCATATTGGGTTGAAATGCTATGTAGTTGTTGAACTAAAAGTAGTTTCATTCGAGCCAGAATTTGCTGGGAAATTAAATTTCTATGTAAATGCGGTAAATGAATTGCTCAAAACGCCAGATGAGAACCCAACAATCGGCCTGTTAATCTGTAAGGATAAAGACCAAACAGAAGTTCAATGGGCGTTTCAGGGAATTCAGACGCCGATGGGCGTTGCATCATATGATAATATTAAAATCGAAGAAATCAAAAAGCAGTTGCCTTCGGAAGAACAGATTCAAAAACGCCTTGAATTAGCAGAGGAAGAATTTCTTCTGAAAAAAACAGAATGATATATTAGTAACGTAGATATGATTTCCAGCATGTCGATAACTAAACAATAAATAGAAAGATTATATAAGGCATCAGTCAGAAACGGCTGGTGCTTTTATTATGCTCTGAAGGGAGGTGCTTTGATGTATGCGGTAAGTGATGAGTTCCTAACAGCGGTGCAGGAAAACACCCGCACATACTACTGGTCAGGAACGATTACAACGACTGCCGGGAAGGTGTATGACTTTGATTACAAGAACATCGTAAAAGGAAGCGGATACGTGACATCAAAGTGCTGCTCCAACTCGGAAATTGAACTTGGTACAGTGTATTCCGCAGAGATGGGAATCACGCTTTACTCGGATGTTGACCGATACACGCTGGAAGACGCTGTGGTGGAGCTATACTACCACCTGCTCCTGTCAGATGGAACATATGAGACGGTTCCGATGGGCATTTATGAGGTGGCAGAGGCAAACCGGACGCTAAACTGCCTTGAAATCACAGCCTATGATTATATGCTCCGTTTTGACAAGGATTTTTCCAGCACCGACTCGACCGGTACGGCGTGGGGCTTTATTTCCTTATGCTGCACTGCCTGCGACGTGGAATGCGCCCACACACAGGAAGAGATTGAAACGATGGCAAACGGAAACATCACGCTTTCCATCTACTCGGAAAATGACATCGAAACCTATCGGGATGTACTCTACTATGTGGCACAAATCCTCGGCGGCTTCTTTATTATAAATCGGACCGGCCAGCTGGAGCTTCGCAAGTTTGGCACGGACGCTGTGATGGAGATTGAGAGCAAGCACAGGTTTTCAAGCAGCTTTTCTGACTTCATCACAAGGTACACGGCGATAAGCTCCACCAACCTCCGGACGGAAACAGCGGAGTATTATTCGCTTGATCCGGATGATGGACTGACCATGAACCTTGGCTCAAATCCTCTGCTGCAATTCGGCCTGGAGGCGACCAGGCAGGAAATCTGCATGAATATCCTTTCCGACCTGCAGGCAGTCAATTACGTGCCGTTTGACTCGGACACGATTGGGAACCCGGCGCTGGATTTAGGAGATGTTCTCAGGTTCTCCGGCGGCTCGGCGGATGAGGAACAGATTACCTGTATCACATCTTTTAACTGTGTCATCGGCGGCAAGATGACTTTGAAGTGTGTGGGTAAAAATCCGAGGCTCTCTCAGGCGAAGTCAAAGAACGATAAAAACATCTCAGGGCTTTTAAGTCAGGTGGACGCTGCCGAGATTGCGATACACACCTATACGAACGCTTCCGCCTATACCATCGGCAGTTCAAAAACTGAGGTGGTGAGCATTGAGTTTGCTGCCTCACAGGATACGAGCGCGGAATTTATCGCGCAGATACTGATTGACATTGCGGCAGACGCGGTGACGAAAACGGCGACTGCGGAAGGGACGATTACCATTCCGGACACATCTGCTGACGCTGATTCTGAAACGTCGGATGATACTTCCTCGGAGGATGCCGGAACCACATCCGGCACGGAGATATCCGTCTCACTTCCCGTCACATGGACGGAGGACGGCCAGGCACTTGTCTATGTGGTTTATGAGCTTAACGATGGTGAGATAACAAAAAGTCTTACTTTTACGCACAGTATAAAAGAGTTTGTACTGGCCGGGGAA
>JAJQFO010000106.1 GCA_021201095.1 Lachnospiraceae bacterium | reverse complement strand
GGTTGGAAATCGCCAGCGTCAGCTTGGTCTCATCCACCTCGGCAAGCACCGGCTTAAAGCTCTCCAGCACCAGCTCGATATTCCGCGTCGCCCCGATCGGGCGCAGTCTTTTCAGCACCAGCTCAATCAGCTGATTAATATTAGTCTCCTCAATATGCACGTCCGAGGAGCGCTTGTCCATCTTCACCAGAGAAAGCAGATCCGTGATGATTTTATTCTCACGGTCAATCTCTTCCGCAATGTCTGTCATAAATTCCTTGTACAGCTCCACCGGCACATCATCCTGCGCCAGAAGGGAATCTGCCAGCACCTTCATCGACGTGATCGGCGTCTTCAGCTCATGAGAGACATTGGATACAAACTCCTGCCGGGAATCCTCCTGCGCCTTCATACGCTTGAGCATGCGGTTGTAGGCTTCCGCCAAAAGCTGTGTTTCCGTGTAGTCCGGGATCGAAATCTCCTCATCATTCACGCCCGCGACGTCCTCCAGAGACTGGGTAATTTTTCCAAACGGCCGCGTGAGAATCCTCGAGACATAAAACGCAACCCCCAGAATCAGAACGACCAGAATCGACTGCATCTGAAAAACAGTCCGGCTGATGCCGGCCTTTCCATTCGCGATATCCTGCGTCGGCACACTGATAATCATAATCCCGTCCGTCTCCTGAGTATCGCTGTCCGTCGTCGGAATGGTCATTTCCAGAAACTGATTGTCCTCGTCGTAGTTCGTAGAATTTGTCCCGAGAAAGGTCAGAAGCACTTCTTCTGAGATAATTACCTTGTCCACATCAATGTCGTAGGTATCTTTGATGATGCGAAAATTACTGTTGACCAGAATGACCCGCCCTGAATAGAGCGATGCCATCTGGTCAATCAGCTTGTCTACCTGATCGGAGCTGTTTCCATGCATGTAGCCGGACTCCGCGATCTCATCCAGTATCTGCTGGCACTGTGTACTCAGAAGCTGTGCCTTCTGCTCCACGGCCTGCGCCTCATAGTTGGACAGAACCGCCACTCTCATCAGAAGCACCGGTATCACGCCCACCAGAATAAAAAACAGGAAAATGCGCGCCTGCAGACTTTTAAAATATTTGTAAATGAATGGCTTAATGCTGGAAATAGTAACCCACTCCCCACTTTGTATGTACGTATTTCGGCTCGCTCGGATTTGCCTCGATCTTCTCACGCAGACGGCGGATGTGCACATCTACCGTCCTGACATCCCCCGGATATTCATATCCCCAAACAGTATTCAGCAGGCTCTCACGGCTGTATACCTTGTTTGGATTAAAAACAAGCAGCTCCAACAGATCATATTCCTTCGTGGTCAGATTCACCTCTTTGCCGGCGATGCTGACTCTCCTGCCGTCACAGTCCAGGACCAGATCGCCTACCTCGACAATCTTCCCCTTCGGCTCAGGCGCGTTTCTCTGCGATGTCCTGCGGATGATTGCTTTCAGTCTTGCCTTTACTTCGAGAATGTTAAATGGCTTTGTAATATAGTCGTCCGCCCCGTATTCCAGGCCCATGATTTTATCCATGTCGTCGCCCTTAGCCGTCAGCATGACAATCGGCACATCCGAAAACTCCCGGATCTGCTGGCAGACCTGCAGTCCGTCCAGCTTCGGAAGCATCAGATCCAGCAGAATAATATCGTATTTATTCTCCTTTGCCAGACGAACCGCCTCCTCGCCGTCATACGCGCAGTCCACTTCCATATCATCCTGCTCCAGGCTGAACCGGATCCCTTTTACAATCAGCTTTTCATCATCTACTACCAGAACTCTCTTCGCCATAATCTACTCCTCACATTCCCATCCACGCACATCATCCGCAGGGACACTCTGCGCATCCATCACCGGATATGCATAGGTTACACTGTTATGAGATCTTTTATCTGGGAGAACACTCCGCTTTTGATTCCCGAAATGTTCTGAATCTCCTCTATCGATGCAAACGCTCCGTACGTGTCGCGGTAAGACACAATCGCGTCTGCCTTTGATTCACCAATCCCCGGCAGAGTCATCAGCTGCTCCCGGGTCGCGGTGTTGATATTAATCTTTCCGTCCTGGGTCATCCCTGCTTCCGACGCACCCGCATCGGTCGAAGAAGTCTCTGCGGAAGTATCCGCCGACGTCCCTGCGGCCGCATCCTTTCCACTGGCGCTGCCGGATATCCCGGAAACACCTGCATCGGAGGTACTTCCGGACATTCCCTCCGGCACCATGCCGGATTCCCTCATCAGATCCGTTTCCTCGACCGTATAGATATAAAGCTTCTGCCCGTCACACACAGCCGCGGCCTGATTCAGCCACTCCTCATCCGCTTCCGGGGAAAATCCGCCCGCCAGCTCCACCGCGTCGCAGACACGCATGTCCGCCCGGATCGGATAAACGCCCGGCTCATTTACCGCGCCGCAGACATAAACATATCCTGTGATTGTCTCCGTCTGGGAGGCTTCCTCTCCGGATGTGTTCAGTCCCGCAAGAGTATAAGAAGCCGCCGCTTCTTCTGTATTCACGGTCTTCGTCCCGTCCGTGTCCACGGCAGAGCCATCCCCCGCTTCAGAAACAGCCCTTGTCCCGTCTGCGTCCGGCTCCGTTCCACTGCCGGAAAATCCATCAGACTCCGCTCCGCTGCCAGCCGAACCATCTGCCTCCGTTCCACTGGCAGCCACACCCGCCGCGGTCTCCTCTGTCAGTCCCGCCGTATAAAGCGGCGCCGAAGCAGAGCAGCCGGAAAGCATCATTAAACATAAGCATAACAGGGCTGTGGTGACCAGCCCAATTTTCATATTTTTCATTTTTTGCAGCCACAGCTGCCGTTTCCCATATGCCAATTTATTTTAACGAAAAAATTACAGATTTGCAACAGATTTTTACGGTTTAGAAAAAAATTAAGGACCGAAAATGAAACAATGAAAGCCGCGCAACTAAAAATCGCTGCGCGATTGGCGCGGCCTTCGTCCATACTTGCTGCGCAAGTACGGACATACAAT
>JAJQFO010000020.1 GCA_021201095.1 Lachnospiraceae bacterium | reverse complement strand
GCAGTCAGCGGCGGTGTGGCGGGAGCCGTGGTGAATTGTCTCAATGAGCTTTATCCGGAGCTTGAGGTAAAGACCGCCAGTGCGGAGGGACTCGACGAATGTCGCAAGCTGCTTTCCCTGGCGAAGGCCGGGAAATACAATGGTTACCTGCTGGAGGGCATGGCCTGCCCGGGCGGATGCGTGGCGGGCGCCGGAACGCGCCAGCCGATCGCGAAATCGGCCGCTTCCGTCGGACAGATCAAAAAGATGACCAGTGCGAAGGTCGCCTTGCAAAGTGAATACAAGGGAATGCTGGAGGATCTGGAGGAGAGAAAGATCCTGGCAGCGCCGCAGGACTAACCGGCTCACGATTTGTTGTGCTGGTTGATAAAGCAGAAAGTCAAACGATATTTATTTTTGGCAGATTTGGAACAAATACTTTTACATCTGTCATCCGTAAACATATCATGCACAATGTTTGCTTGAAATCAGTCGACCGCAATCCTATTGGCTTTAGACAATGGGTAGTTTACATATGATAGACAGGAACTTTCAGGAAACAGGAAGGAAGACATAAGTATGACCAGAGCGGAATTTCAGAAACTGACCCAGAATCTATTGCTCATAGATGGCGCGACCGGCTCCAATCTGATGGCCATGGGCATGCCGCGCGGCACCTGTACGGAAAGCTGGGTGCTGGATCATAAAGAGGTGCTGCAAAATCTTCAGCGAGCCTACATTGAGGCGGGCAGTCAGGTCATCTACGCGCCCACCTTCGGGGCAAACCGGATGAATCTGGCAAAGCATGGCCTCGAAAAGAATATACGTGAAATGAACCTGAATCTCGCCGGAATTTCACAGGAAGTAGCAAAAGAGGCAACTGGTATTTTCGTAGCCGGCGATGTCAGTCCTACCGGCGCGATGATGGCTCCGATGGGAGATCTGACCTACGAAAAGGCATTTGAGGTTTATCAGGAGCAGGCTCGTTATCTTCTGGAAGCAGGGGTGGACCTGATCGCGGTGGAGACTATGTACCAGATTGAGGAAACCATGGCGGCGATCGATGCGATCCGAAGCGTCTGTGATCTGCCGGTACTCTGTACGGTGACAGTTGAGGCGGATGGCAGCATTTTTACAGGCGGAGACGCTACCGAAGCAGCGATCAGCTTTGAGGCGGCGGGGGCGGACGCAGTCGGTGTCAATTGCTCGGTCGGCCCGGATCAGCTGAACTCCGTGATCCGCAACATTCATGAAAACGTGTCAGTTCCCGTGATTGCCAAGCCGAACGCCGGCATGCCGCTGATTGACGAGAAAGGAAATGCCATTTACAGTATGGGCGCTGCTGAGTTTGCCAGGAATATGAAAGCACTGGTGGAGGCGGGCGCGACAATTATCGGCGGCTGCTGCGGCACCACACCGGAATATATCCGCGAGGTGGCACATGTCTGTGGACTGGATGTTTGATGGCATCTTCTAATCTGTGTTTTAACTTTAAATGAGCAGGATGCGTTTATCAATGCATAATCATCTGATATGTCAGACGCGGCTTATAGCTGCGATGCCTGTGATCTGGTGAGCAATATCATCTGTGAGGCATCCGGCAGCCGGAAATATCAGGAAAAACGTTTTAGACATAATGAAAACTGATAAATGAGGAGAACAATATTATGGAAGAACGAGAAGTGGTTTCACGCAATTTTATTGAGCAGATCATTGATACGGATCTGGCGGAGGGAAAGTACGAGACGATCTGTACCCGTTTTCCGCCAGAGCCGAACGGTTACCTGCATATCGGTCACGCGAAGTCCATTCTTCTGAATTACGGATTGGCGAAAAAGTATGGTGGAAAGTTCAATCTTCGTTTTGACGATACCAATCCGACCAAGGAAAAGACCGAATTTGTCGATTCCATTCTGGCGGATGTGAAATGGCTGGGGGCAGATTTCGAGGATCGTCTGTATTTTGCCTCAAACTATTTTGAGCAGATGTATGAGGCTGCTGTGAAGCTGATCAAAAAGGGAAAAGCCTTTGTCTGCGACCTCTCTGCGGATGAAATCCGCGAATACCGCGGTACGCTGACCGAGCCAGGCAGGGAGAGTCCGTACCGGAACCGCAGCATAGAGGAAAATCTGGAACTTTTCGAGAATATGAAAAACGGGATGTACGAGGATGGCACAAAGGTGCTGCGCGCCAAAATTGATATGGCGTCCCCGAACATCAATATGCGCGATCCGGTTATCTACCGTGTGGCGCATATGACGCACCACAATACCGGCGACAAATGGTGCATCTATCCGATGTACGATTTTGCCCATCCGATCGAGGACGCGATCGAGGGCGTGACGCATTCGATCTGTACGCTGGAATTTGAGGATCACCGTCCGCTTTATGACTGGGTCGTGCGCGAGGTGGGATACGAGCATCCGCCCAAACAGATTGAGTTTGCAAAGCTGTATCTGACCAATGTCGTGACCGGCAAACGCTACATCAAAAAGCTGGTCGAGCAGGAAATCGTAGATGGCTGGGATGATCCGCGACTGGTGACGATTGCTGCCTTAAAAAGGCGCGGCTTTACGCCGGAGTCCATTCAGATGTTTGTCGATCTGTGCGGCATCAGCAAGAGCCAGAGCTCAGTCGATTACGCGATGCTCGAATATTGCATCCGCGAGGATCTGAAGCTGAAACGTCCGCGTATGATGGCCGTACTGGATCCGGTGAAGCTGGTGATTGACAATTATCCGGAGGATCAGATCGAGTATCTGGACGTGGAGATGAACCTGGAGAATCCGGAGCTTGGCATGCGCAAGGTGCCGTTCGGCCGCGAACTCTATATTGACCGCGAAGACTTTATGGAGGATCCGCCCAGGAAATATTTCCGCCTTTTCCCAGGCAATGAAGTGCGCCTGATGGGAGCTTATTTTGTGAAATGTGTTGGCTTTGAAAAAGACGAGAGCGGGAAGGTGACAGTCATCCACTGCACCTATGACCCGGAGACGAAATGCGGCTCCGGCTTTACCGCGCGCAAGGTCAAGGGAACCATTCACTGGGTGGCGGCCGCAACTGCGATCCGCGCGACTGTTCGGCTGTATGAAAATATTATCGACGAGGCAAAGGGCGTTTACAATGAGGACGGCTCTCTGAACCTGAATCCGAATTCTCTCACGGTACTCAAGGACTGCCTGCTGGAGCCGGCCTTCGCAGACGCGAAACCCTACGAGAGCTTCCAGTTTGTACGTCAGGGATATTTCTGCGTGGACGCGAAGGATTCGAAGGAAGGCGCGCTGGTGTTCAACCGCATTGTCGCGCTCAAGAGCTCGTTCAAAATGCCTGTTCGATAGACATCAGAAGGAGACGTATGTCATGAATGACCTTGCTATCAGCCTGGATGTCCATTCAACGACTCCGCTGTATGAACAGATTTATAATTACATTAAAAATGAAATCCAAAGTGGAGGGCTGCCTTGCAAAGAGAGGCTGCCCTCTTCGCGAAAGCTTTCAGATTACCTGCAGGTGAGCAGGACGACCGTAAATATGGCCTACGACCAGCTTGTATCGGAGGGCTACATCGAATCGGTGCCGCACAGGGGCTACTTTGTATGCGATCTGGAGGGACTGGTGCACATCAAACCGTCTGCCGCTCCGATGCTCCAAAAGGATCGCAGAGACACGCCGGCCTTCATTTATGATTTTTCCCCGCATGGGGTTGATCTGAACAGCTTTCCCCATAACGCGTGGCGGAAGCTGTCCAAAAATCTGCTGATGGAAGAAGACCACTATCTGTTCCGCCTGGGAGACCCGCAGGGTGAGCCGGAGCTTCGTTCCACCATAGCCGGATATCTGCATCAGGCACGCGGGGTGAACGCTTCTCCTGAACGGATTGTTGTTGGCGCAGGCAATGATTTTCTGCTGCTGCTTCTGTGCAGCATGTTCGGCGGGGGCATGAAAATCGCGATGGAAAGTCCTACCTATCGGAAGGCTTATGATCTTTTTCACAATCTTTCCAACGATGTGCGGATTGTCAAAATGGATGAGTCTGGTATGCGGGTGGATCAGCTGGCTGCGACGGATGCTCAGATTGCTTACGTGATGCCTTCCCATCAGTATCCTCTGGGCACAGTCATGCCGGTAAAGCGCAGGATGCAGCTATTACAGTGGGCGGCCGCTTCCAACGATGCAGATGGAGAAGAACGCTACATTATTGAAGACGATTACGACAGTGAATTCCGTTATAAAGGAAAACCAATCCCCGCGCTTCAGGGTTATGACCACGACGACCGGGTTATTTACATCGGCACCTTCTCGAAATCCATCGCTCCGTCTATTCGTGTCAGCTATATGGTACTACCGGAACGTCTGATGGGACTATACAAAAGCAGGGGGCAGAATATTTCCAGCACCGTTTCCCGCGTGGATCAGATGCTGATCGCCGGTTTTCTGAACGAAGGCTACTATGAGCGACATCTGAACAAAATGCGCGCCGTCTACCGCAGCCGTCACGATGCGCTGCTTGCGGAGCTGAAAGCCTTTCGGAAGATTTGCCGGGTGAGAGGAGAAAATGCGGGCGTGCATCTACTTCTGACTTTTACGAATGATATGACTGAAGAAGAAGCAATACGCCGCGCAGCTGCGCAGGGTGTGCGCGTGTATGAACTTTCCACTTATTTTGTGGGTATTAATCAGGCTCAAAAAGAAACGCTTCCTTCTGATCAGTCTGTTGATGGAACTGAAAAATACTTGTGTACAGATGGGCGTTGTGAACAGCCGACGGATATGAAACAGCCTGCGCAGCAGACAGTGCTGCTCGGATACGCCAACCTTTCCGAGCAGGAAATACAGGAAGCCTGCTCCAGACTGCGGAAGGCGTGGCTTACGTAAGGGAAATCATGGCGATGTAAGCTTTCTGGCAAACTGGTTGGATGCGTATAACCATAAACATTTTGCCAGATTGTTTAAAAGCAGATTAAAAAATAGAAACAGGAAACACTTATTCATGAAACAAAGGATGGATAACGGCCGTGTTTTACGATGCAATAACTGATTTTATTTTTGTGGAGAACCAACCGGAAAAATCCGATATGATATTTATCCCCGGAAGCTTTCGGCCGGAGCTGGCGCTGCGTGCGGCACAATTATATCATGCCGGGTACGCGCCGTTCATCCTGCCTTCCGGTAAGCACAGTATCCTGTCAGAAAGAACCGGGCAGGCAGGAGTGGATTCTGCAGAAGGATCATCTGCGGAGAACTTCTCCGGCGCAGAAAACCGAGCTGTCGCAGAAAACCGGGTTGGCGCAGCTCGTGCATGTATGACAGAAAGCGATTATCTGTGCGATATTATGAAATCATCCGGCGTACCGGAGCAGGCGCTTCTCAGAGAACCGCAGGCGACCTTTACCTGGGAAAATGCGATTTATTCCAGACAAATAACCGACGCAGCAGGGCTTTACATCCGAAAGGCCATTCTTTGCTGCAAAGCTTTTCACGCCCGGCGATGCCTTATGTACTACCAGCAGCAGTTCCCGGAAACCCGTTTTTTAGTCTGCCCGGTGATCGTTGACGGAATCAGCCGCGATCAATGGTATCGTACGAAAAAAGGGATTGATACCGTCCTCGGCGAGGTAGAACGGTGCGGCGGGCAGTTTTATGAAATACTTTATGATCAGGCAGACCTGTAATCAGAGAACTTAGAAGAAACCTGAATCAAAGGCGTATATTTGTTAAAATTTATTTACATATTTATATTTGCATAGGCGGAAGATAAGACGAAACTATGTAAAAAGCATATAAAAGCAAACAACAGCAAACCAATATAAACAATAACAAACGAATACAAACAAAAGCAGATGGCTCAGTAAAATCAATGAGGAGGCTTTTTATGACATACAAAAAAGAATATCTGGAAGTATTTCTGAAAAATCAGGAACAGCTTTTTGATGAGCCGGTAGCGGAAACACTCGAAGAGGCCGATGAATTTCTGGATGAGTGTATGGCAATCGTGGTGGATAACTACAGAGAACTCAAAAAATATTTTAAAGAAAATGGCGGAGATATCGCCGGAATGACCAAGGAGGAGGTACTCTCACAGGCAGAAGTATTTCAACTACCAGATGGGAAATTTCTGATTGTTGAGGGATAAAATTTTTAGATTGTTATATACGACAAAAAATGGTTAAGAAAAAGATAAAAGGGCATACTTTAGAAAAAGGTTCACGAGACTTCATTTCAATATTCAAAAATTAAGGAGGATAGATTGTATGCCCGATAAAGAAAAAAAGCAGCAGCAGGAGGAATACCAGAAGTATGTAAAGGAGGTAACACCGACCCACAGCCTCGCGCTAAATATGTGCAAGGCATTTGTCACCGGAGGAGCGATCTGTGTGCTCGGGCAGATCCTCCAGAATTTTGGCTCCTCTTTTTTCGATTTTGACAAGGAAACAGCGGGAAGCTGGTGCTCCCTTATGCTGGTTCTATTAAGCGTCATCCTGACCGGTTTTGGAATCTACCCCAGACTCGCCAAATTCGGAGGCGCCGGTACCCTTGTGCCGATTACCGGATTCGCCAATTCCGTGGCATCACCGGCGATTGAATATAAAAAGGAGGGCCAGGTCTTCGGTATCGGCTGTAAAATTTTTACTATCGCCGGTCCGGTGATCCTGTATGGGCTGTTTACCAGCTGGGTGCTGGGGCTGATTTACTGGGTGCTGAAAGCGGTTGGAGTGGTGTGAATGGTGATAGGTTTTCGCCTTTTTATAGAAATCTTCGCCTGTTTGGCACGAAATGACGGAAATAATGAAACAATGAGGAAGACATGCTGTAGAATGGGAGATATATCCTTAGCGGGACAGGTCTTCCATTTTGATATTTTGCTTGTTGATACTGGCTTTATGTGCTAAACTGCTCTCGAAAGGTTCAGCGTAATTTTCGGATAGATGAGGAACGGAAGGATTTATCTGCATTAACAAACAGTATAGTTGAAATGCAGCTAAGAGGAATTGAGGTGGCAAGCAGTGAAATTGAAGAATGTAAATATCACGAATTATAGATGCTTTAAAGAAGCTCGCATAGACTTTGATGACCACGTAACATTGATTGTAGGTAAAAATGGAACTGGAAAAACAGCGATTTTGGACGCAGTAGCAGTTTCGATCAGTACATTTTTGCTTGGAATTGATGGCGGAGTGAGCAGAAGTATATTAAAAGAGGATGCCAGATATGAATTTTATGATTTGAATGGAACAGTTGATCCCCAGCATCAATTCCCGGTAAGTGTTGAAAGCATGGGGGATTGCTGCGGTAAACGTGATATAAAATGGTTTCGTTCTTTAAATTCGGCAAACAGTAAGACTACTATTAAAGATGCGGGTGAATTAACAGAGATTGCCAGATACGTTCAAAATCAGATTATGACCGGAGATAAGACACTGGTTCTTCCACTACTCTCTTACTTTGGTACCGGACGGTTATATGCACAGAAGAAAGAAAAACGGAACATGAAGTCCCTGACAGAATTTAAGCGTCAGGTCGGTTATGTTGATTGTATGGCTGCAGAATCCAATGAAAAATTAATGCTGAACTGGTTTCAGAAACAGACCATGAAGAGCCTGCAGAACCAGCAAAAAACGGGTGTTTTAGAAACACCATTGCTTTTAAAGACAGTAGAAAAAGCGATATGTAAAAGCTATGAAAAAATCAGTGGGGCAAGTAATACATCGCTCATTTTTGATCTGGATACGCATAGACTGGTTCTGGAGTTTCAATCCTCAAATGGCAGCGTCCAAAAGTTTGCGATGGATGAAATGAGTGATGGCTACAAAAACACTTTAAGTATGATAGGTGATATTGCATATCGCATGGCAGTTTTGAATCTTAATCTGGGCGAACGGGTGCTGGAAGAGACACCTGGGATCGTATTAATTGATGAAGTAGATCTTCATTTACACCCGCAGTGGCAGCAGACGATTTTGAAAGATTTACAGGAAGTATTTCCGAAGATTCAATTTATTGTAACTTCACATGCTCCAGCGGTTATCAATTCTGTTCCAAGAGAGCAGATTCGGGTTTTGGACAACGGATGTATTTATATGCCGGCAACTGAAACTTATGGACGAGATGCGAATTCTATTTTAAGAGAGGTTATGAAAGTATCGGAAAGACCGGTAGACATCAAAAGAAAACTAGATATATTCTATGCTTGCATGGATGAAAAAGATTATGTAAAAGCGGATGAGGTATTGGCATTGATAGAGAATCTTGTTGGGACAACAGATCCTGATATTGCAGCGGCAAGAACATCTCTGGAATTAGAGAAAATTTTGGGAGAATAATCTATGATTGTAGTAAAAAGAGGAAAAGAACCAAATAGTCTGCTGGAATTTCGCAAGCAAAATCCGGATGCAGATTATGAGGATACTCCATCTGATGTATTAAACGACATCAGAGAGCAGATGTGGAGAGAACAGGGATGTTTATGTGGGTATTGTATGAAAAGAATTAATAGCCCGGATGTCGAAAGAATTGAGCACTGCATTCCAAGACATCCAAAAGGAGAAACAGTACACGATAAGCAGGCAACACTGAATTATAGATGGATGCTTGGCGTCTGTTACGGTAATAGCCTGAATCGTGGAGTAAAGCCAGAAGAAATGACCTGCGATGCCCACCGACGTAATACGGAACTAATTATAAATCCGTATGATGAGACGTCAATCAGAAAGATAAAGTATAAGGCGGATGGAAGAATTTATTCAGACGATCCGGAGATTAACAAGGATTTGACAGAAACTTTAAATCTTAATTGTGAAGCAATATCATTACCTCAGACACGGAAAAATGTGCTGACGGAAACAAAAAAAAGAATTGCAAAAAAATGTAAAGGAAAAACACAGGATGCTTATATGCAGGAGTTGAGACGTACATATGTAAGCCTGGCACATGAACGGAATTTGATACCATACTGTGGAATTATTATTTCCTGGTTAGAGAATAAACTGAAAATTTTATAGGAGGGGTTCGACCGGAACTTAAGAGATATACTCGCAAGCTACATATTCTATATAGATTGAGTTGCAGAAAGGAAGACATTTCTTTCCCGAAACGGTCTTCCTTTTTTGAACAGTATTTTTACTTGTATGGGATAAAATCTTGTGGTAAACTGCTTTCATGTGCTGCACATGTGTGACAAGGCACCTGTGACATCACGGTATTGGAGAAAGGAACCTTACATACAAAATGAACCTGAATAAAGATTTTAGCGGGACGGATCTTGCACAGCAGACACTGGAGACTCCATTGGAGGAGCCTGCCAGGCAATATTATTTTATGACAAAATGCCGCGAAATCGTGAAGGAGCGTTCTCTGGAAGCAGGCCGGGAGCTGACGGCCAATGTCACAACCTTCGGGTGTCAGATGAACGCCAAGGACTCAGAGAAGCTGCGCGGCATCCTTCGGGAAATCGGTTTTTCCATTACGGACAGTGAGGAGGCGGATCTGGTTCTCTACAACACCTGCACGGTGCGTGAGAACGCAAACCTGAAGGTGTACGGACATCTCGGCTATTTATCTAACCTGAAAAAGAAAAATCCACGCATGATCATCGCCCTTTGCGGCTGCATGATGCAGGAGCCGGATGTAGTGGCGAAGCTGCAAAAAAGCTACCGCTTTGTCAATCTGATTTTCGGCACACACAATATTTTCAAATTTGCCGAACTGCTTTACCAGGTTCTGGAAGGGCAGAGAATAGAAGAGCAGATGCTGCTGCCGAAGCCCCCCATGATCGTTGACATCTGGAAGGATACAGACCAGGTAGTGGAAGATCTTCCGGCTGACCGCACCTATTCGTTTAAGAGCGGTGTGAATATTATGTATGGCTGCAACAATTTCTGCACCTATTGCATTGTCCCTTATGTGCGCGGAAGGGAAAGGAGCCGCCGTCCGGAGGACATCATCCGGGAAATTGAGCAGCTCTCCCAGGACGGTGTGATTGAAGTTATGCTGCTGGGCCAGAATGTAAATTCTTATGGAAAAACGCTGGACGAGCCGGTCTCCTTTGCTCATCTGCTGGAGATGGTTGAGCAGGTGCCTGGAATCCGGCGAATCCGGTTCATGACCTCTCATCCGAAGGATCTTTCGGACGAACTGATCGAGGTGATGAAGCATTCGCAGAAGGTCTGCCGCCATTTACATCTGCCGCTGCAGTCTGGCTCAAGCCGCATTCTGAAAAGGATGAACCGGCGCTACACAAAGGAACAGTACCTTGATCTGGCGGCTAAGCTGCGCCGCGAGATTCCGGATCTCTCGCTTACGACCGACATCATCGTCGGCTTTCCGGGCGAGACGGAGGAGGATTTTCAGGAGACGCTTGATGTGGTGCGTCAGGTGCGTTACGACAGCGCGTTTACATTTATCTATTCGAAACGTACCGGTACCCCGGCGGCTGCGATGGAGGATCAGGTGCCTGAGGATATCGTAAAGGATCGTTTTCAGCGACTCCTGGCTCTGGTGCAGGAGATTTCGCAGGAGATGTCCAGGCGCGTAGAAGGGCAGACGCTTCCGGTGCTGGTCGAGTCACTCAACGATCATGATCCGTCGCTGGTAACCGGACGCCTCTCCAACAATCTGCTGGTACATTTTCCGGGGAATGAGAAGCTGATCGGACAGATGGTTGATGTTCATCTGACCACCTGCAAGGGGTTTTATTATCTGGGAGAGATGGCATGATTTTGATTCAATATATGAATGCAGGAAGGTAAGAGTTCTGCAGAAGCTGCCTGCTTAAAGCTGGCACACAGTCATAATAATGCTAAGTGAAGCCAGATCAGTCATTAAGGAAAGATCTTATAGAATGAGGAACCATAGTATGGAAAGTAAAACGACACTGCGGCTGCTCGGACTGTCCGCGGTATTTGTGCTTACCTGTCACATCTGCATGTCTGGCGAAAATGCACAGACAGCCGTTCTGACTGTCCGGGCGGAAGAGGATGAGTCAGACGGTGGGGATAGCCTGGCCTCCATCACCCCTTCGGATTATCTGGTGGAAAATGCCGCGGATTATATCACGGTGGGCTCTCTGAAAGGACTTTCGGCCTCTCAGTATACCTATGAAATCACGGATGAGATGGTGCAGGAGGCGATAGAGGAGGAGCTAAGTGAATCTACGATTGAGACGGTGGTCGACCGCGCTGCCGCGATGGGGGATGTAGTGAACCTGGATCTGGCCTGCACAGTCGAAAGTACGGGAGAAACCGATTCGATAAACACTTATTTTTGTCTCGGGGATGCGGACTATGGAGAGGAATTTGACGAAGCACTGGTTGGCGTATCCGCGACGGAGGTAGTGACTTTTTCTATTACATTTACCGAGCGTGATCTGGAAGATACCATGATTGAGGAAGAATGGGCCGGAGAGGCCGTTACATTCATGGCGTTTATCGGAAGTGTCTGTGAGGTCTCCGAGCCAGAGTATACGGATGATTATGTTCTGGATTATACCGATTATTCCACGAAAGAAGAGTATGAGGCTTCTGTCAGGGAAGACCTGGCGGCGGAATATGAAGAATACAGTTATTCGGATGTGATGGAAGAGCTGATGGACGCGGCATTGGACGCAAGTGAGATCATGGAAATTCCGGAGGAGCTTTATGAGCTATGCTATGAGGAAACAGTCAGTGACTATATGAATTATCTGGGGACGGACGATCTGGACGAGATTTTTGAAGATGAGGAATACGATATTACCTGGGAGGATCTGGAAAACGAAGCAATGGAAATGGCGGAGCGCCGCCTGCTGATCAGCTATATCTGTGAGACCAACCATCTTTCGGTTACCGAGGATGATTATATCTCTTTTGTGACAGAATCTGCCGAACTCTATGCGTATGATTCGCTTCTGGAATTTGAGACAGATATGATCCGGTCCTATCTTGTCTGGTATCTTTATGAGAGCGAGGCCTGTGAGGTTCTTTACGAAAACGCAGATATTACGATGGAAGTATTTGCCGGAGAGTACTGAGAGGAGGGATGAGTTATGAAATTATTGAACAGCATGGTAATCGTGATTCCGTTGTGTATCGCTGCAGTTTTGCTGCTGGCCGCACCAATGGTTTATCTGTTTAAGTACAGCAATCTGAAAAACAAACGATTCTGGCTGGCCGCATACGTGCTGGTGCTGGTGTGGATCGCACGTTTTCTGGTAGGGTACCTGATCGGATTTGTATTTTCTGACGAGAGCAGTGGTTTATCCGCTCTGGAAGAAATTTTAAACAGTTTGATCCATGCGCTGCAGACCTTCAGTATGGATGAGGATTACACAGACTATACCGTGAAGGGCAAACAGCTCCTTACAGCAGTGGGACTGTCCCATTGGGCTACGGTCTATGGATTTTTCATGTCGCTTCTGAACCTGTGTGCTCCGATTCTGGGCGGCGCGATTTTGCTGGATATTCTGATGAACCTGTTCCCGAAGTTCCGGCTGCGTTTTCTCGCGGGAAAAGATGTGTTTGTCTTTTCCGAGCTGAATAATGCGTCCATTACGCTGGCGGAAGATATCTGCACCGGGGATCATTTCTGGCAGATCATGGGGCTTCAGAGGGAAGAAGCCTCGAATAAAAAACGGAAGCCGGTTCTTGTCTTCACGGATACCTACACAGATGAAAATGAAGAATCGAGTGCTGAGCTGATTGACCGGGCCAAGGCTCTGGGCGCGATCTGTGTGAGAGAAGACATGATGTTTCTGTCTTTCCGTAAAGCAGCAACGGTTTCTTATTTCCTGCTCGATTCCACCTATCAAGGCAGCATGAACGCGCTGGATATCCTGCTGAAAAACGGAGAGGGCAAAAAGTCTCTTTGGCCTTTCCCGCCTTCGCAGGATGATCAGATTCTGACCCGCATTTATCTTTTCTCGGAGGATGGCAATACAGCCAGTATGATTGACAACCTCCGCGCCCGCTATCAGGAAAATTCGGAGCGTGTCATCATACGGACAGTGAGAAGCTACCGCAATGCAGTGGTAAACCTGATGTATGATGCGCCGCTTTTTCTCCCATTGATTACGGATGAAATTTCTGATATCGCCACTCCGGCAGATACCCTGCAGCCTTCAAAGAATCTGACCGTCACAATTCTGGGCGATGGCCTGATTGCAATGGAGTTGTTTAAGGCATCCTACTGGTGCGGCCAGATGGATGGCTTTTGTCTGCATCTGAATGTAGTGGCCCGGGACCCGGCACGCTTTGAACAGAGGATACGCCAGGAATGTCCGGAGCTGCTTGCTTCCTGCGATAAGGATTCTGCTATTCTGTGTGCCTTTCCAAATGACCCGGCAGCGGCGCCGAATCCGCCCTATGCGGCGAAGCCGTGTTTTATCCAGATCAAAGATCCTGCCCTTCTGACAGACTTACCGGAGGAGCTGATAAAGAAGACCGATTATTTTGCGCTTGCTTTTGAGACCGACCGCGAAAATCTGGACGCTTCTGACTGTTTGTCGCAGCGGGTGATACATTCTCTGCTGGAGGATCATTCCGATCGTCATCCGGTGATTGCCGTTTCGGTATTTGACCGGGTTTTAAGTGATGCTGCCGCGCGGCTGCATCCGGAACCCTTCCATCCGTATCTGATCCCATTTGCCGACAGAAAAAGCCGTTTCAATTGTAAAAATGTATTTATCTCAGATTTCTCTGCCGATGCTGATGCCAGCGGGGCACTGTATGATAAAGAGCAGGAAAAAAAGGAGCGGAAGGATGAATATAGCTTTTGGGCCAACATTGCCCGCACGGTTCATGTCCCGTATAAAATGTTCGGTATCGGGGCGGTGGAAGGAATCACCCTGCATGGAAACGGAGTCAAATCAGAATATCAGTACCGAAAAAATATTTCCTACGATCAGCGGCTTGCAGACAGGCTTGCCTGGATTGAACACAGGAGATGGAATGCATTTATGCGCAGTCAGGGATTCAGCAGTCCAACGAAAAGCCAGCTGACTGCATTTTATAAAAATCCGGCTCTTGCGGACGTCAAACAGAAATATCTGTCAGCCAGACTGCATTCCTGCCTGGTGGAAAGCAGCCTGACGCCGAACGGAAAGTCGCCCTGGCCTGATCTGAAGGCAAAGAGTATGGATGGACTGGACTATGTCACCAGATATATGGAGCTTCTGGATGTACGTCTGAAAAAGCAGCGTCAGGCTACAGACGAAGAATTGATGGCTCTGGCACTTCATGAGCCGGAGATAAATACGGATTATAAGAAATACGATTATCCGAAGCACGACGATCCGCTGTGCGGGATTCTAAAATGGCCCTCCGCGTATGAGGAGTAAGAACGATCAGAAACCACAGGCCTGGCGAAATCTGTCAAAGCCTGGCCCGACCCTTTTTCGGCAAAAACGCGGCTTCCTGGTTCGTTGCTTCGTGGAAATAAAATGGTTGCATAGTGTACTGAATTATAGTATATTTTTAACAGTAATTATGAAAAAAAGCAAATCAGCTTATGCTGTTTGCTATAAAATTATTATTTAAGGAGGATACGGTTATGAAT
>JAJQFO010000096.1 GCA_021201095.1 Lachnospiraceae bacterium | reverse complement strand
CAGTTTTTTTCATCGAGCGGTCAGATGTCCCTGATTTGGGACAGATGATGGAAAAATTAAATTTTGAAACGACATGAGTAGCTGTCTCAAAAATAAGACAGTAAAATTGGCGAAAATGCTAATACTTTGTTGCAAACAAGATGGGGGTTTGGTATAATAATACACGATTTTTTACATTTTTTACCGAGACATTGGAGGGGAAATCTATGCCGAAAGAAAACTGGCAGAAAATTAAATTGCTGAAGCTTGTTGATTTGCTACGGCAAGAGACGGATGAACAGCATCCCCTGACCACCACTCAGATTTGTGAGCGATTAAAAGAAATGGATATTCCCTGTGATCGGCGTATTCTGAGCAAGGATATAGAACTTCTGAACGATAACGGAATAGAGGTGCTCTGGACATGGGTGGGCAAAGGAAAAGGATACTATATTGAAGACCGTAATTTTTCTGTGCCCGAGTTGAAGATTATGATTGATTCGGTACAGGCAGCCAGTTTTATTACCGAGAAGAAAACTAAGGAGCTGGTGAATAAAATTGCCAGTCAGGGAGGCACAAACAGAGCAACGATACTTAAAAGCAATCTTGCGCATTTTAACACACGTAAGCATACGAACGAGAGCATTTATTATAATGTCGACTCTATTGAAGATGCCATACAGCGCAGGAAGAAAGTTATCTTTCGGTATTATGACTTGAACATGAAAGGTAAACGTGCCTATCGGCGCGACGGTCATCATTACGTTGTGGAACCGGTGGCGCTTGTATATAATGAAGATAATTACTATGCCGTGGTCTACAGTTCAAGACATGATAACACGGCGAACTACCGAGTTGACCGTATGGATAATGTCGAAGTGATAGACGAGGACATTTCAGAAAAGGCATTGGCATTAAGGGACAGCGTAGGCAAATATACAGAACAGGCGATTAAAATGTATGGCGGTGAACTGCAGACGGTCATACTGGAATTCGATCGTAGGCTGATCGGTGCAGTATATGACCGGTTTGGAGAGAAAATCAGTATGATGCCCGCTGGTATCGACAAGGTTGCGGCTACTGTAGATGTTCAGATTTCCCCTACTTTCTGGGGCTGGTTGTTCCAGTTTGGAAGGCAGATGCGGGTGATTTCGCCGGAAGCGGTAGTTGCAGCACAAAAAGAACGAATAGAGGAATTGCTTGGATAGAATTAAGGTGACTGTCTAGCACCTTCTCAGGTATGAGATTAAAGCATATTTTAAATCTCTGTGCGATTATGCTTTTTCTCGAAAAATACATGTTTCCGTATGTACTACGTAGCAAGTGCGAAGCATTGTTTGCCCTGAATAGGGTGTTTTTATGGTATACCGAATTTTATTGAAAATAGTGGGTAGATAGTCTGTTGGTATCAACAGACTGTATCTTATAGTAGGAAGTTTCTGTGGTGATGCGCGTAGACCCAATTAAATGTAGTAGGTCACTTGAAAGCCGGATGCCATAAATTGCTAATCGAAAAGAATGACTTTAACGATGATGCTAGTTTGTGATATGGAATTGCGGAATACATTGGCAGTTTAAACAGAGAGTGAGGATTTTGATATGACGAGAATAGCTAATAAATTTGGTGGTGGATCCCGAACAAATGCTAACGGATTATATTTTGAACAGACTACATCTCTTGATGATGCTTTGCGAAATGCAGGATATACTGTCGAAGATTGCTGCGTTTACAGGGGCAAAGAGCAGATTGGTATGTCGGTGCAGAAAAGAAATCTATACACAAAGTTTCTTGCTCGAAAAGGCATTGATTATAATGCCTTCAATTCAAAACAGTGGCAACCGGATGAGTGCTTTATCAATTATGAAAATCAAACAGCATTCATAATTGAAAAGAAATTTCAAAATAGCGCTGGTTCCGTTGATGAAAAACTTCCAGGGTGCCATTTTAAGAAGCAGGAGTATGAAAAACTATTTCACCCTCTTGGGTATAAAGTAGAATATCTTTATATTTTTAATGATTGGTTTCATGACCCGAAATATCTGGACACTTTGGAATATATAAGAACTATGGGCTGCTATTATTTTTTTAATGAGGTACCATTAAACTTTTTGAAAATTAGTGAGGTGATTTAAATGGCCAGACATGAAATTACATGGTTTTTCTCAAATGAAGGAAGTAGAAATGAGGTCCGTATGCGTGTTGTAAACATCTTGGCAACTGAAAATCCCGGCACTGGTAGTGGGGATGATGCTTCAAAATATATTTATTACGTAGAAACATTGAAATCCGGAGACAGAGTGTACTTGCAACGGCCAGCCAATCTGCATAATGGTTTTGATTTCCTGGTTTGTGTAGAAAACGCGAATTATGCTACCGCAGGGGAACGAAGAAGGAATTATCCAAAGCATGATGATTTTGGTACGGACTTGCAGAAGAAGAAAGAAGAAAATCCTGAAATGTATGCAGCTTTATATGGGCTTTTGAGAATGGTTTATGAATGTCATGATGTAACGGATGAACAGATGAATACAATTGAGTTTAATTCTGGCTTACCTGTTGACCACATTCTTAAAGCAATAAAATGGTTATTTATTGAACAAGATATCCGTTATTGGAACTATTCTGGAAGAAATATGACATGGGGTATTGTACCGCCCCTTGATTAACAGACTAGGAGGTAAAATAATGAAACTTGCAGAGGCATGCGAACGCTTTAATCATTTAGCTGGAATCCGTTTTGGTGACCTTTTTTCCCCGTCCGATATTGATATGATCATTGTCAATAAAGGAAAAACGGGGCAACTACTAGAATTAGCCCTTGGCATGCATCTTTCCAGCACAAACTTGGACTTTGACGATGGCGAACTGAAAACCAACAAATGTGATGCATTAGGGAATCCAAAGGAAACTGTTTTTATTACGCAAATAAGCAGCGTGATTGATGAGTTGATTCAAGAGCGTACTTTTGAGGAAACGCATCTATATGAAAAAATCAGGAATATTCTTTATGTGCCTGTTTGCAAAGATGGGAACCCTCAAAACTGGATGTTTTTACCAAGTATTCATATTGATTTGACAAGACAAGAGTTCTCTCAATTAAATGAAATATGGCGTGATGATTATTACTCTATATGTAAACAGTTACGTCAGCACATTGAAACCAGTCCGGATGGCTTTATTCATACATCCAATGGTCGGCACATCCAAGTACGAAGCAAAGATGCTAAGGATGCTCGTGGATGTTATCATCCTATTTATTCTGATACATATGGACGCTACGTTTCCAATAAGAACCATGCGTTCTATTTCCAAAAGCAGTTTGTTTATGATATCAAGCATATGGCTGGGTACTGAGTTTTGCTCATAAAAGTACAAGAAATAAATATCATTTTAGGACTTGCTATTAGAGTGGTTTGATGGCAATATATGGACGCTCCATAAGTAATTTTAAATTGAAAGAGGTAGCGTATGACAAAATCAAAAATGAGCCCATTCGTTAAATGGGCAGGTGGGAAAAAGCAGTTGCTTGACAGATTAAGAGAAAGAGCGCCTGTTTCCTTTGGAACCTACTATGAGCCATTTATCGGCGGAGGGGCTTTTCTGTTGGATCTTCAGCCAAAGAATGCAGTGATCAACGATGTCAACGAACAATTGTTGAACGTATATAACCAGTTGAAAATTGGTACAGAGGCTGTTATCACTGTAGTAGATAAATATGATGCCGTCCCTTGTGATACGGAATATTACCTATCCATTCGTGAAGCGTATAACCGAAAAATATCCGCGCACGAATTGGATGCAGAATGTGCAGCAATGATGATTTGGATAAATAAACATTGCTTTAACGGCCTTTACAGAGTAAATTCCAAAGGATTATTTAATGTACCCTATAACAATAAAAACAGCGGTTCTTCTATTAACGCGGAGAATTTGAGGACAATTGGCCATTACTTATGTGAAAAAAATGTTGAAATACGTCAGGGAGATTTTGAAGTGGCTTGTACTGATATAAAACCTGGAGATTTTGTGTACTTTGATTCTCCATATGTACCCATTAGCGAAACAGCTAATTTTACCGATTACACAAAAGAGGGATTTTCTCTGAATGACCATAAAAGATTGGCAGAACTGTTTCGTCATCTTGATGCAAAGGGTGTTTATGTGATGCTAAGCAATCATAATGTGCCGCTGGTTCACGAGCTTTATAGCGGCTTTAATATTGATGCCGTGGATGTTAGACGTAATATAAACAGTGATGCATCAAAAAGAGTTGGAAAAGAAGTAATCATTACAAATTACTAAAAGTGAGGCAAGCAAAATGGTGGATTTATTTACCAGTAAGATTGAACCAGCTTTTCTAACTGATACCACAATTCTCATACAGGGAGATAGCTTTTCTGTTTTGGAAAATATAGTTCCTGGGTCTGTTGACATGGTATTTGCAGATCCGCCATATTTTCTCAGTAACGATGGTGTTACTTGTCAAGCCGGGCGAATGGTATCTGTAAATAAAGGAGAATGGGATAAAGTATCTTCTTTGGATGAAAAACATGAATTTAATCGTCGTTGGATTCGTTTGTGCAAGCAAGTACTGACTTCCAATGGGACCATATGGATAAGTGGAACATTACATAATATTTATAGTATAGGAATGGCCTTGGAACAGGAAGGATTCAAAATAATAAATAATATTACTTGGCAAAAAACGAACCCTCCTCCCAATTTAGCTTGCCGGTGTTTTACTCATAGTACAGAAACCATTTTGTGGGCACAAAAGGCAGATAAGAAATCTAAACATTTTTTCAATTATCAACTTATGAAAGAGCAAAATGGTGGCAAACAGATGAAAGATGTGTGGTCTGGGCCGCTTACATCACCAAAAGAGAAAACAGAGGGAAAACATCCAACGCAAAAACCGCTCTATATTCTTACAAGAATTATTGAGGCTTCAACAGAACCAGGGGCAGTAATCTTGGATCCATTTTGCGGTAGCTCAACAACGGGAATCGCTGCAAAGCGTCTGGGGCGTAAATATATAGGCATCGACAAAGAAAAAGAATACATTGAACTGTCCATCAGGCGGTTATTGCTAGAAAACAATAAAATCCCTTCAGCATTTAAATAAATGCGATGTCACATTGAAAGAGCCTGCTGTTGATAAATTGATGGTTAAAATATGACTGATGCGTTTTAACGACGGATAAAGAGGAATGTAATATTGGTTAAGCGAAGCAACGGCTGGTTTGGTGCTTGATAAAAATCTATATGCAGCCAAATATGATAAAACCCCTCTCCCGTTTGATATTGAGGATGTCTAAGATACCCTTAAAGCAAAGACTAAGACGGAGGAAGATTCCGAATAAGGAGTTACAATGGCACAAAAAACAATCAAAAAGTGGGAACCCGAAAACTTTGAACTTGAAACGACTTCTGTTTGGAGCTTCCCAAATCGTGGAGATTGGGCAACCCATGATGCGAAATGGAGAGGAAACTGGTCTCCTTATATTCCGAGAAATATCATGTTAAGATATTCTTCTGAAGGAGATCTTGTTCTTGATCAGTTTGTTGGTGGAGGCACATCGCTTGTCGAAGCAAAATTGCTTAACAGAAACATTATCGGAGTTGATGTTAACGATGTAGCCCTAAAACGTTGCAGAGAAAAAACTGCGTTTGACTATGATGGTGCTAATGGTAAAATTTATTTGCGCAAAGGAGATGCCCGAAAACTTGATTTTATTCCAGACGAGAGTATTGATTTAATATGTACACATCCTCCCTATGCGAATATCATTCACTACAGCGAAGATATGGACATCCCAGAAGATTTGTCAAACTTCGATGTTTCATCTTTTCTTGAGCAAATGAAAAGTGTTGCATCGGAGAGCTATCGTGTTTTGAAGAAAGGGAAATTTTGTGCAGTTCTCATGGGTGATACAAGGCAGAAAGGTCATATCATTCCTATGAGCTTTGATGTGATGAAGCTGTTTGAGACTGCAGGGTTTAAAACGAAGGAAATTATTATCAAAGAGCAGCACAACTGTCAAAGTACCGATTATTGGAAAACAAATAGTATGAAGTATAATTTCTTGTTATTAGCGCATGAATATCTATTTGTGTTTCACAAAATGTAATTTATTGCCAGGCTGAAAAAATATATATTTATGGAGGTAAGTATACATGGCAAATATTATAGCTGTTATTTGGGATTTTGACAAAACTCTTGTAAATGGATATATGCAAGATCCAATTTTCGAACAATATCATGTCAATTCAAGTGAGTTTTGGAAAGAAGTAAATTCATTACCTCAAAAATATCTGGATGAACAAGGTGTTCATGTAAACCATGACACAATTTACCTCAATCATTTTATCAGTTGTGCGCAGCCCGGCGGTCAATTTGCAGGTTTGAATAATGAGAAGCTAAGGGAGTTTGGGAAAAAACTGAATTTCTACCCAGGTGTTCCTGAAATATTTAGTAAAACAAAAAGGATGATTGAAGAAAACAACGCATATCAAGAATATGGAATTCGGGTGGAGCATTATATTGTAAGCACAGGATTTAAGGCTGAAATCTTAGGCTCCTCTGTTATGGATTACGTAGATGGTGTGTGGGGATGTGAATTGATTGAACATGAGGTAGAAGGGGAACGGATTATTTCAGAAATCGGCTACACCATTGATAATACTTCTAAGACAAGAGCTATCTTTGAGATTAACAAAGGTATTCCAAAACATCCTGAAGTGGATGTTAACTCAAAGATGCCAGAGGAACTTCGAAGAGTGCGATTTGAAAATATGATTTACATTGCAGACGGTCCAAGTGATATTCCTGCATTTTCTTTAGTCCATAAAAATGGGGGATCGACATTTGCCATTTATCCCCCGAAGGATAAAATAGCCTTTAGGCAAGTTGAGCAAATGCGTCATGATGGCAGAATAGATATGTATGCTGAGGCAGACTATTCTGAAGGAACAACGGCATTCATGTGGATCAGTAATATGATTAAGGAATATGCGGAACGGATTTATCAAAAGGAACGCTCAAAGTTTGCCGAATCAATTTCCAGTGCACCTAGACATTTGACGGAATAATTGTTGTCTTAAGTCAGTGTAAAAAGTTTGTTGGTATGGAATTCTACAATGTGAACTTTTCCTACATTGATGAGGAGAGCTTTGAGGAACGTTATGTTTCTGTGCCAGAGCAAGGCGGTGGTAAGTATATCCCGGAAGGCATGTGCAATCCCGGACAGGTTTAGACTGTCTCCCATGGAAAGTCAGGAATGCTTGGAGTATTCCTTTTGGAATCACAGATGCTTCCCGGAAACGGAAAACTCGAATGTAACGGTATCGGATCTGACCGAGGCTGCAGAGAAGCGACCAATACAGCTTTCAACTTCCTCAAAGTCAATGGAAGTATCAAGACCTGCAGGACATTGGAATGACTAGCCGACTGGTGCTACCAATACTGGTTGCCATCTGCTCGATTGTATTCGGAAAACCGGCGCTGAGTTCACTGGCCGTACTTGGAGAAATCAGTATCAGTGGAACCATGGAACCATGATTAAGGTGTACGAGCTGACAAATGCGCCTTAGGTATGTGTGGACAGCGATGCAAAGAAAGTGCTTCTACCGATGACCTCGGCAGCAGACCTGGGAACCGTACCGGCAGATTTAATTTGATTTTTATAGTAGTGTGGAGGATACTGTGTTTAAGGTATTGGGTGTGGAATAAATATTAGTACTCATAGGTTGGCATTTTTCGGGGTATACTAATTCAAAAAAGATTATTATGGAGGTTCTGTCATGAATAAGACAACATCAAAGATTGTTCAGATAAGTGATATTGTACAATGGAGCGCAAAGGGCGAATTGGAGCTTTCTCCTAAATATCAGAGAAATAATGTATGGAATGATAAGGCAAAGGCATATTTAATGGACACTATTATTCGAGGACTGCCTATTCCGCCTATCTTTTTGCGCCAAAAGGTTGATATTAATACTAAATCAACAAGCCGAGAGATAATTGATGGACAACAGCGAATTCGCGCCATCCTTGAGTATGTTGTAGATGAAAAATTTGCAATAAAAAAATCACACAATAAGGAGTATGGAGGGAAAAAATATTCGGATTTGGACGATGACGCAAGAGAAGCAATCTTAGAGTTTGAAATAGTAGCTGAAGTTGTTACTGAGAAAGATGAGGGACTAATCTATGATATGTTTGCCCGCCTAAATTCCAATAATTATGTTTTGAATAAGCAGGAAATCAGAAATTCTAAATACTGGGGCGACTTCAAAGTCATGGTTTATAACTTGGCGTCATTGTATCGAGATTTCTTTTTGCGATATAAATTGCTGTCCGATAATGATTGTACTAGGATGCGCGACGCAGAGTTAATTACTTCGATGCTTATTTTGCTGATTGATGGCATCGTCTCCGAGACACCGACTTCTATTGATAAAACGTATGAAAAATATGATTCTTCTTTTGACGCAGATGGAGTG
The DNA here is from genome assembly GCA_021201095.1 of Lachnospiraceae bacterium. Lineage (GTDB taxonomy): Bacteria > Bacillota > Clostridia > Lachnospirales > Lachnospiraceae > Choladousia. The sequence continues at coordinate 61,758 of JAJQFO010000096.1, read as the reverse complement.
ATTGAAAACAAGATTGAATCAATCATGGATGTTATCGAGTCCGCTTATCACTACCTTGAGGGTAATTTAGCCTGTTTAAATAACAAGAATTATTTCTTTACTTTTTATGCTGTAGTGACACATCAGATGTATGGCATAAAGGATAGCAAAATGACTAGAAACGAAAAATTCAGCGACTCTGAGATACGAAACAATTTGGATTCCTTATATTCTAGATGCGCCAATTTTTTGAATGACTATGCGATAAAAGTTGCTGATGTTGATCCGTCTAAATCAGTGGAATCAGAATGGGCTGAGTTCAAGAAGAATCACAGTTCTCGTACGACAAATAAACCAGAGAGAACAAAAAGGATTTCGTTTTTGAACAGATATTTTGTGGGTGAAGATAATGGTGAGCACTGATGTAAAAGGAGCAATAACTACTTGGACCGAATGGGCTTCTAAACCAGATGTGCAAAGATACGACATAGCTCTCTTTAAAATATGGATACAGTTTGAAAAGTTTTTATCAAACTTGTTTTTATCCTATGCTACTGGTAACCCTTCGGAAACTGGATATGTACCTCCACTGAATCTACAGTTCAAAAGTGAAGAGCAATTTAATGCTTTTATGGTAGATGGTAATAAAAAATATATTGAATACTTTGATAAAATTGAAAAATTATCAAAACATATTTTTGTAGTCAATCCTTTTGATATACTTTTGAGCGATGCAAAATATAAGCCAGTAGTACAGGAAGTCAGGGCACTTCGGAATTATATTGCGCATGAGAGTGGAGAGGCAAAGCGAAAGGTTATTAATGCATGTTTTAGTGGAAATGAAAGAAGATTTGTTGATCCAAATGAGTATCTGAAAAGCAGAGAAAGAGAAACCAGAAATACGTATTATACATATTATACAACCTGTATTGCTGAAATGGTTGATATCCTTATTGAGGCACCTGCAGATACGGAAGGTGTGACTAATGATACTTCTGCAGGAGAATAGATATTCAGAACAAACGGAAAACAAAATTTATTATAAGCATAGCAACAATTTGAAAGGCGGGAAGGTATAATGGCATATGGGAAGTCAATCGAACTGTTCCTAGTAAATGGAACGGCGGATAGCTTGATCACTGTAGAGTTATCAAACTGGAATGGAAAAGCATTGAAAATTCCACGTATTGAAGTCTCTTCCTGCGACAGGGATGATTTTATGCAACCGGGAGTATACTTCCTGTTTTGTAAAGAGGACGATGGCTCAGATTCTGTATACATAGGCGAGGCGGAAAATGTAAAAGAAAGACTACTTCAGCATCTCCGTGATTACCAGTCTGAGAAGGAAAAATATTACTGGAATACTGCTGTAGTGTTTGTAGGCCGCGATTTGAATAAAGCACATATTCGATATCTTGAAAATCGTTTTGTGGAGATTGCTCGAAACAGCAAGCGATATCTGGTTTTGACCAAGAATACGTATAGTCATACCGTTTTGAAAGAGTCACAGATTGCCGTTATGGATGAATTCATAGACAATGTGAAGGTTTTGATTAACGCTCTTGGATATAAGGTCCTGGAACCGATTCCTGGTAAATCCGAGCAGGAAAAGTCTGCTGCAGAAAATCCAGATAAAGAAACGATTATGTTGCATTTGGAGAGAAGCATCAAAAATGTTGGAAAAGTTGAAGCCGATGGCAGTCAGACGTCAGAGGGATTTGTAGTTTTCCAGGGAAGCCAGATTTCTCTTAAGGATGATAATACAATTCCTGCAGTAATCAAGGAGCGCAGGAAGTCAGCTCCAATTGACGAAAATGGTGTGCTGCAGGAAAATATGCTTTTCACCAGTCCTTCATATGCTGCGATGTTTGTGATTGGTAAAAGCGCAAATGGATTGACGAGTTGGAAAACATCGGAAGGAAAAACACTTAAGTCTTTGGAAAATGAGGAATAATAATAGCGCGGATAGGCTATTTGAAATGTTTCATGAAAGATAGATGTGGTGAAATATGAAGAGCGACGAAATAGAAGATAATTTTATGAATACCAAACCAGATGATTGGCCCCAAAATGGTAGAGAAAGTAAACTTGAATTAATAGCAGACAAAATAAGAGAGTTTGAACATGATCCATCATATAAAACCAGAGAAGTATTATTGGCGGTGGTTTGTAATAATGACGCAAATGAGTACTCAAGCTTTGGCAGAATGCGCGTTACTGAGTTCGAGGCTCAGCTTATTAACATACTTTATGTAAAAGCTGAACGCCTTCAGATAAATTCTATTAAGGTTTACTTGTATGATCTTATTACAGAAGCAACCAGATTGCAGAAAATAATGTCCTGGAATAATCCTATATTGGGCTTGGATGATGAAGACGGTTACAGAATAAAACCATATGAAGAAATATTGTTGCCACAGCTAAAGCTGTATCACTTCGCATACCAGAAGTATACGATTGAGAATACAGCCGACTTTTCAAACCAGTTAATTACGATTGTTGAGAGTTGTTTGAATGAATGGACAGAGGAAGAAGATATTGGCGATTTGGCTTATGCATTTTTAGCTATGCTTACAGACATAAGCAATATGCGTGGAAATAAAAAAGAACAACTATGGGAATTCACGCGAGATGAACTGTCCAAGCTATTTGAATTAGAAGCATATCTGCTTAAATTGTGGAAAAAGGATATCACCCAGAGACCTGTTAAGGGTATGCTGAAAATTCAGGTTAGTAATTACATACTGAAATCCAGGAATGGATATAATGAGGATTATATTTGCAAATATGTGTCAAGAGACGTTGCCAAAACAAGTGCAGAAAATCATGAGATTTGGATGAAAGAAATTAAGTATCTTAATGATGAACGAGAGCAAAAAGTGATTCCTGAGTTGTTTGAAGATACGTCTTGGCTTCCTTATCAATGGGCAACAGATTTCGATTTTACGCCTACCAGAAAGTATTTTGTTACATCGTACAGTAAATCTTTGAATAATGGTGATATGCAGAGCGATTATGGGGAATGTACATATGGTTATAAGAATGATAGAATCATTGAGTTGATTGGACCAATTGGTAAGCGACAGTTCAGCAAGTCGAATGGCTCGGTTGATGACGAAAACATTACGCTTCCATTTATATCACAAGTAATTGCTTTTGATGTTATTTATGATCGAGAAGAAGCAAGGGAGGAACTAAGATATTTATTTAGCGTAGTTGACCAGTTTGACTTGTCCGACAAGCAAAAACATTCATTTATGGAGGAGCTTCTCCAGTACTGGATTTTGTCCGTAAAAGATTATAAATGGCATGATGAACGAGAACGCCGATATGTAATTTTTATGTATAAGAACTACGAGTATCTTGAGACAGTAATAGAGGATGGTTTTCTTAAAATCGGGACATCGCTTTTCCTCTTGCCTGATTTTATACTTGGAAATAATCCTGCTCGCAGCGAGATAGCATTTCAGGTTGAAAATAAGCAACAAGCTCTTATGAGCAAGGAGTATTTTCATTGCATGAATTGCCTTTTGTAGATTGTCAAGTAAAATTGACCCACTTTTTCATTTAAAATTGACCCATCTTGGTACCCACTTACAGCGATTCCTAGGGTGGGTCAGTTTTATCTGTCATCCTGATTTTACACTGAAAATTGACCCACCCCTGTTAATGGGTTACGATCCGATATCCATCTGCGGATAGTGAGGACTGGTCAATTAGAATCGTCCTTGTAGACGTATCCAATGCAACGTATTTACTTATCGTCAAAAGACGGTCGCTGATCAGTTCATGCACCAGTTTCTCCATGGCAGCTGGTCTTGAATCAATAATCGGCTCTTCTTTACGTGCGTGATGTCCTGCCGCCGGCGGCTGGCACAGATCCTCAAGGCTCATAAATACTTCATCTGCCGGATTATCCTGTGTTTCTTCAAAACGATCGGTTTCTGAATTATAGACATATTTGTCGCTTCCTTTAATCCTGGAAAGCACAAAGTATGGCTGTTTTAACCCATATTTACTTCGTATCAAATCATACGCAGCCGTTTTCCCACCGGAATTGTATTCGGCTACGATCTCAGGAAACATTTCTTCACGGATTACGGTTTTTGCCATAGGGTACCTCTTTCTGTCTGGATATACGTTTTCGCCCTGTGCGCCGCTTCACTCTGCGCCTGTCAAGTGGCTTTCGCGGCATAATGGAGCGCAAAAGGCGCGCTCAATTATTCCACGGTCCACTTGACAGGCTTGTTTCCCCGTGTCCTGGGTCGGTGCCGACACGGGAAGCTGACTAAAACCGGTCTTTTCCCGCATCGGCCAACTCATTGTACACGGAGAAACCGTTCCGCTTACATCTCACGCCATATAGTTTCCCCGTGGGGCTCTGCCCCACACCCCGGCCTCTCCAAAAAGCTGGCAGGCGCGATGAGGTACTGTTCAGCCGTTGGCTGATGTTGTTACAGGCGGCAGTAACGAAAAGTGTCAGGCTTCCATTTAACAATTAATCGAAAATATCAAACGGAACCAGCTCGTCATCGACATGCTCCTCCATATACTCCAGGGCTTCTTCCTGCAGTCCTGCGCTGGTAATGTACAGCCAGTAAAGAAGATTTTTCTTATAAAGCCGCCGTACCTTGTCTTTCAGTTCATCATATGACGGGACTGCTGGTGACGTCTCTGCTTTTATGCCGCCCCGGTATCTTATATCCAGATACTGCTCTCTTTCTCTTTCGCTCATACCGGAAATCGTTTTATATTCCTCGTCCCAGTGGCGGTATACATCCAGAAAGTCAGCAGGCCGTCCATGATCGTCGCAGACATAATCATCGTTTTCATGTACGCTGTTGCCACATTTTACCCACTTGCGCAGTGCCGACCTCTCATCTTTCGACATCGGGGTCACCTTTTCGTATTCTTTCAGTTCTTTTTCGAGGGCCTTCCTGCGTTTCTTTTCTATATTCATAGTACACGTTCCTTTCTATCAACACTTTTATTTTGACCCTTTGACACGGTAGCTGTCCCCGGTTATACTAAGGATGTGGCAGTGGTGCACCAGACGGTCCAGGATTGCGGTAGCCGCCAGTTTGCCGCTGAACAGTTCGTCCCACCTGCCCATTGGCAGGTTGGTCGTTATGATGAGGGAGTTCTTTTCATATCTGTTCCGGATTACCTGGAAGAAAAGGCTCTCTCTTTCCCTGTCCATTTTTATGTAGGACAGTTCATCAATGATCAGAAGCGGGATTTTGTCCAGCTCTGCGAGCATTTCGCGCAGCGTTCCGGCATTCATGCTTTCGTACAGCCGGTCAACAAGATCCTTCGCGTTGACAAAGAGCACCTTGTACCCTGCATTGATGGCATTCATGCCGATCCCGGTCGCGATCATGCTTTTCCCTACTCCGGGTGGGCCGATTATGAGGATGTTTTCGCATGCTTCCAGGAAACCAAGACGTCCGAGTTCTGTGATCTTGTCCCTGTCCAGTGTATGGTTGAAGCTGTAATCAATGTCCTCCAGCCTCTTTTCCGCCTCAAAACAGGCAGCATGGCGCAGCTTCTCCGTCCGGCGTCTCTTTTTCCCTGTCTCCTCTATTGACAGCAGTCGCCTGAGGAATTCCTCATATCCCATGGAAGATTCTTCCGCTTCCCGGATCAGATCCTGATACTGCTCCCTCATATCTACCAGTTTGAACTGTTTCATCATCGTTTCAATATATCCGGTATCATTTTCATTCTTTTGGACTTCCACCGCTGGCCTCCTTCATTGCGTTTGTTTCGTAATAGCTGCAGTCCCTGGTAAGGGCGGGGTCATCGCTTCCGGCGGACCCGGCTGTAGCTGCGGTTCCTGTTGCACATCCGCTTTCCCCGGATGGAAGTATAAGCTTTCCGACATTATAATCACGCAGCAGTCCCTTGAATGACCGGATGTCCATCTTGTCCTGGCTGATGCTGTAACAGATAAAGCGGTCCAGCGTCCCGGCATCGTAGAGATCCAGCAGGAGCATAATCTTCCTCGCGTGGTGCGTTGGCTGTGCAAACTTCCGTCCGGCAGCTTCCAGATATTTTTGGCCGTTCGGGAATGTCTCCGTAAAATCCCTGCGGATCTGTGGGACGGATGTGCTGACCGGCTGCGCGATCTCCGAATAATGCTCAGCATCTGACGTGACTGAGTGTTTTTTGTCCGCCATCTCCAGCTTTAGCACCAGTTCTCCCTGCCCATCGTAGAGCTCAATGCGGAACCCATAGACTATGCGGAACTGGAGGGTTTTTCCAACGTATTTGACAGGTACGCTGTATTTGCTGGCATTGATACTGACAAAGCTGTCGGAACTCACAATCCTTTTCTGGAGTTCTTTTATACGGTACCGCTTTTTCGGAAGCGGCTGCAGAGTCTGCTTCTCCTCCAGCAGGTAATGCTGGTTTGGAACCCGTCTGGTTGTCCCATGTGTTTCATCACACCAGGCATTCACAAAAGCTTTCCCCCTGCGGTTCAGTTCCTCCATGGTTGCAAAACTGTTCCCTTTTACGAATTGCTGCTCAATGTATGTAAAAGGGGCTTCTACCTTGCCTTTCTTGCGTGGCCAGTAGCAGGGGCATGCATTCAGTTCCGTTCCCAGATGTTTCGCGAGCATCAGGGCTTCCGGATTGTAGCGGATTTCATCCTCGCTTTTGGGATTGTTTTCAATCACAAGCGCTTTGGGGTTATCAATCAGCAGTTCCAGCGTTACCCCTCCGAGATCTTCAAACAGTTCCTGGATCGATTCATAAATAGCCTCCGCATCTACTTTCAATGAAAAGCAGACAGCTTTCTTTCTGGATGCTGCCAGAACCATAGAGAAGCAGTACACCTTCCGTTCCCTGCCGCCGATGACCATGGAATACTCAGACCAGTCAAACTGGGCCTGATCCCCGGGCGGTGTTTCCACTCTGACGGTCGCTTTAGAACTGATTTTTCCGACATCCTCGTCAATCCTGCGCAGGAGACGGTAAACCGGGCCGATGCTTCCTGTATACCCTATCTTTTTCAGTTCCCTGAAAATACGGGTTCCGTTGTATTCATAGGGTTTGCACCGCCACTCAATAATCTGTTCCCTGTAGCTGTCGGTGCAGGACTTGTAGTTTGTCCGGCTGTATACAGGCGTATCGGTTTGCTCAAGCAATCTGCGAACGGTATTCCGGGACATACCCAGGATTTGCGCTGTCATTCGTTTCGAATGGGTCTGTGCGTAGACCTTCTGGACAGCGGCCCAATCTTGCAACTTGTACACCTTCTTTCACCTCCTCTCTGTGCGATTCACACACAGAGAGGATTGTACATTGGCTGCCTTGGGTGGGTCAATTTTAAGTGTTAAATTTTCAAGGTACAGTGTATGGAACCAGGATTACTTACTCACGACCCCGCCCTCCAGGGTGGGTCAGTTTTACTCGTTAAACCTGGGTCAGTTTTAATTATAAATCAACACCTTTTTCAAGATTATGATGCGGCTGTTTATAAGATGCCGGAAACTTGCCCGATATGTGGATCAGAACGGGTAAAAATAGTTTATCCGTCACAATCATAATTGTAATCAGTCAAAATGGGTTAGGACGGGGACATTTTTTGGCGGTAGCTACACAATTTGGCGATAGCTCATACCTTTTGGCATTAGCTATACAATTTGGCAATAGCCTGTACTTTTTGGCAATAGCTCATTCTTTAGGAAAGGTGGGGACAAAACTGATGTTGGCAGCAGCATATGATTACAATCCAATAGCGTCAGCCAGCGGACTCCTCTCGGCTCTTTTCGTCAGGGAATCCTGCGAAAATGTCCGTTTTCCGGGCTTTTCTGGTGGCTTTTGCCCTACTTTCACAGATAGTGTTTGTATCAAAGATAGCGTCCGGATAGATCCGGCCTGCGGCAGCGGCGGGATGTTCGTGCAGACAGGCGATTTTGTGAATCAGGCTGGCATGGTTGCTAACAACACCATGACCTTTTACGGGCAGGAAAAGGTGGAGTATAACTCCAAACTCTGTCTGATGAATATGGCGGTGCATGGCCTGACTGGCGTGATCAAATCCGGGGATGAAGCCAACACCTTCTATCATGATGCACACAATCTGAACGGGTGCTGCGACTATGTAATGGCCAATCCCCCGTTCAATGTTGATAAGGTAAAGTCGGAATCGGCTCTTTCTGCCGGGCGGCTGCCCTTCGGCCTGCCGGGAGTGAACAAAGAGAAAGAGGTCGGCAACGCCAATTATCTCTGGATTTCCTATTTCTACTCTTATCTGAATGAGCATGGGCGGGCCGGCTTCGTCATGGCCTCCTCTGCGACGGATTCCTCCGGCAAAGACAAGAACATCCGGGAAGCACTGATCAGGACCGGTCACGTGGATGTTATGATCAGCGTTGCCAATAATTTTTTCTACACGAAAAGCTTGCCATGTTCTCTCTGGTTTTTCGACAAGGGTAAACCGGAGGAACTGCTGGATAAGGTGCTGTTCATCGATGCCCGGAATTATTACACGGTCGTGGATCGGACGCTGAATGAGTGGACGGACTGGCAGCTGAAAAATCTGAACGCCATTGTCTGGCTCTATCGTGGGGAAACTGATAAATATAAGTCGTTGCTGGCGGAATACCACACTGCCCTCGGCTCAGATGATGCTTTTACGGAAATCCGGGAAAGACTGGAAAAGGCTGTTCAGGAAAAACGTGCAGAGGCAAAAGAAGCTGTCAATGCTGCAGCCAAACGGGAAAAGAAAGCGGTTCAGAGTGCATATGACGAAGCGATTACCGCGCTGGAGAAACAGCTTACGATTGCAAAAGAAGCCTGCTGGCTATATGAAAAATTTGGCGACGGTGTCTATCAGGATGTCCTTGGGCTTTGCAAAATCGCTGACCGGGCAACAATTATAGAAGAAAAAGGCTGTTCCCTGACGCCGGGAGCCTATGTGGGCGTCGCTCCTGTGGAGGATGACGGGGTGGATTTTCATGAGCGCATGACGGAGATCCAGCAGGAACTTTTGACTTTGCAGGCAGAGAGTAATGAACTGATGGATACCATCACCCGGAATTTCAAAGAGCTTGGAATTTGAACGTTTTTAAATTACACGCAGTGGAACTAATCAATTTGATTTTTTCAAAATGGAATGCGGTGTGTTCCGAATGTTCAGAATGCTCTATAATGTGGAGGGTATTGTGCGGATTTGTCTTGACCGTTTTTGCTTGCGGTGGAAGAAATGATGCAGGAGTTGAATTTGGAGGAGTTCCAGAAATTAGAGGATGGATGAAAACAGGCGGGGCTGGAGAATATGAGATGGGAAAAGATTAAATTAGGTGATGTCACCGATTCTTGCCTTGGAAAAATGCTAGATCAGAAGAAGAATAAAGGCGAATTTAAACCGTATCTTGCGAATGTAAATGTTCGATGGGGTGAATTTGATCTTAATGATCTTCCTCAAATGAGATTTGAAGAAGATGAGGATGAGCGGTATGGTCTTCGCTACGGCGACCTTGTGATATGTGAAGGCGGCGAACCCGGAAGATGTGCTTTATGGAAAAACCAGATTCCTGATATGAAAATCCAGAAAGCTCTACATCGTGTTCGAAAACATGATTGCTTGGATTTTCGTTTTTTATATTATTGGTTTTTATGGGCAGGTAGACGTGGAGAATTAGAGCAATATTTCACAGGGGCTACTATTAAGCATATGCCTGGAGAAAAACTGAAAAATGTTGTTATAGATATGCCAGTTCTTCTCGTCCAGCGTCGCATTGCCGATATTCTTTCTGCTTACGATGACCTTATTGAAAACAATCGCAAGCAAATCAAGCTGCTGGAGGAGGCTGTACAACGGATATATAAGGAGTGGTTTGTAGATTTGCGCTTTCCAGGATGGGAGACAACGGAGATCGTGGATGGGGTACCGATGGGATGGGAAAAAGTGCCTGTTGGCGATGTCCTCAAAAAGGTACCACGTACAAAGCAAATCCAGACTGCTGACTATTTACAGAATGGGAATATACCCGTGATAGATCAAAGCAAAAAATTTATAGCTGGATATACTAATGATGCGGAAGCGATGGTTGTACCGGATGAGCCAATCATCGTTTTTGGCGATCATACAAGGATTTTGAAACTGATTACATTTCCTTTTGCAAAGGGTGCCGATGGAACACAATTAGTTGTATCTGGAGAACTTCGGATGCCGCAGCGGTTACTATACTGTAGTCTTGTAAATGTTGATTTATCAAACTATCATTATGCACGACATTTTAAGTATTTAAAAGCCGAGGAAATTCTTGTGCCTACATCTAATATTGCGAACGCCTTTGAGCAAATTGTGACTGGTATTTTTACAAAGATAGATACTTGCAGAGAGCAAACTTCAAAAGCTATACAGGCCCGTGACCGCCTGTTGCCCAGGCTGATGAATGGAGAGTTGGAGGTGAAGTGATATTGAGCTACGACTACTCTGAAAATACATTAGTTCAGGAGTCTGCCGGCCATCTTCTGCACGATGAGCTGGGCTGGGAGGTTGCTTTTGCCTATAATACGGAGATTTTAGGGGCTGACGGCACCTTTGGCCGGACGAGCTACAGGGAAATTCTGCTGACCCGGTATTTTCGGGCAGCCCTGAAAAAGCTGAACCCGTGGATTACACCCTCTCAGGTGGACGAAGCACAGAAGACACTGGAAAAAAAGCTTTCCACCGCTTCTTTGATGCAGATCAACGAGGAGAAATATTTTCTGATTCGGGATGGGATCCCGGTCACAGTGAAAAAGCCTGACGGTCAGACTGATACGAGAATAGCGGTCGTGATCGACTTCAAACATCCTCTGGAGAATCATTTTCTTGCCATTAAGGAACTGAAAATCCATGGCGACCTTTACCGGCGGCGAACAGATATTGTCGGCTTTGTCAACGGGATTCCCCTGCTGTTTGTGGAATTGAAAAAGACGACTGTGGATGTGCAGAACGCCTACACGGACAATTACACGGATTATCTTGACACCATTCCACATCTGTTCTATTACAATGCCTTCCTGATGCTCTCCAACGGCGTGGAGGCAAAAGTCGGCACGCTGGGCAGCAAGTACGAATTCTTCCACGAGTGGAAGCGGCTGAAAGAGAGCGATGAGGGTGACGTTGCTTTAGAAACTATGCTGAGGGGTATCTGTAGAAAAGAAACCTTCCTTGATCTCTTTGAAAATTTCATTCTTTTTGACCACTCCGGCGGTCACACGACTAAAATTCTCGCCCGAAACCATCAGTATCTTGGAGTCAATGAAGCGGTAAAAGCATATGAAGCCAGAAATCTGAAGGACGGTAAGCTGGGTGTTTTCTGGCACACGCAGGGTTCCGGTAAGAGCTATTCTATGGTATTTCTGGCGCAGAAGATTCGGAGGAAGTATGAAGGCTCTCCGACGTTTGTGGTGCTGACAGACCGGGACGAATTGAATAAGCAAATCAGCGACACTTTTGAAAACTGCGGTCTGCTGGGAAAAGCGAAAGCGAAAAAGTTTATTGCGCCCAGCGGCAAAGCGTTGATTGAGATGCTAAGGGGAAATCCAGGCTTCATTTTCACGTTGATTCAGAAGTTCAATCAGCCTGGAACGCCGCCCATTTATCCGGATCACGATATTATTATCATGTCCGACGAGGCACACCGCAGCCAGTATGGAATTTTTGCTGATCATATGATGGAGCTGCTGCCCACGGCCTCTCGAATTGGTTTCACTGGGACGCCGCTGCTTTCCAATGATAATATTACAGAGAGAACCTTCGGCGGATATGTCTCTGTCTATGACTTTAAACGGGCCGTTGATGACGGTGCGACGGTTCCCCTCTATTACGAAAACCGGGCGGACAAAATCGTCCAGCTGGAGCACCCGGAAATTACAGATGAAATTATGGATGCCATTGAAGCCGCCGATCTGGACGCGGCGCAGCAGGAAAAGCTGGAACGCGAATTTGCCAAAGAGATTCATATTCTGACGGCGGAGCCGAGACTGCGCTCCATTGCCAAGGATTTTGTTGGACATTATTCTGACCTGTGGACAAGCGGTAAAGCGATGTTTGTCTGCCTGAACAAAGTAACCTGTGTGCGGATGTATAACTATGTGCAGGAATATTGGCAGGAGGAAATCGAAACTGTAAGGGATAAGCTAAAAACTGCAACACAGCAGGAAACGCAGGAATTGGAGCGAAAACTGCGGTGGATGGAAGAAACCGAAATGGCAGTTGTCATCAGTCAGGAGCAGAATGAGATTCAGACATTCAAAAAATGGGGACTGGATATTCTGCCGCATCGGGAAAAGATGGAAAGACGGGAGCTGGACAGGGAATTTAAGGATAGCTCCAGTAACTTCCGCATCGTTTTTGTCTGCGCTATGTGGCTAACTGGTTTTGATGTAAAGAGTCTCTCCTGCCTCTATCTGGACAAACCGCTGAAAGCCCACACCCTGATGCAGACGATAGCCAGGGCTAATCGTGTGAACGAGGGGAAGAGCAACGGGCTGATTGTCGATTACGTCGGCATTGTTAAGGCACTGAGGAAAGCGCTTGCAGATTATACGGCAAATGCCGATGGCGGCAATCGAGCTGACCCAACTATTGATAAGGATGAGTTGATTGCAAGGATTTATGAGGTGGTCGGCGCCGCCAATGATTATCTGGCTGAACATAATTTTTCGTTGAAAGCTTTGATAGACGCAACTGATTTTAAGAAACTGGCATTGCTTCAGGATGCTGCAAATGCCATGTGCGAAACGCTGGAAATCAAAAAGACATTCCAGACCTATGCGGTTGAGTTAAATCGGCTGATGAAATATGCCAACAGAGATGATGTAGACCAGGAAACCAGAGCATATAAGGATGCGATCCTTGCGATTTATGAGGAACTTCAGAAAAAGCGCAAACATGCCGACAACACGGATCTGATGGTGCAGATCAACGGTATTGTAAATGAGTATATACTCATTGAACGCCAGGGGAATGGCCTTGTTCCCTCCCGGCAGTTTGATATCAGCAAGATTGATTTTGATTTACTGCGCCGGGAATTTGCCAGAGCAAAGAAAAAGAATCTGGTTATGAAGGACCTGGAAAATCTGATTGCCATGCGTCTGGAACAGATGATAGCGGTTAACCCGGGACGCATCAACTACTATGAACGATATCAGGAAATTATAAATCAGTATAATGCCGAACAGGACAGGGCAACCATAGAAAAGACGTTCATGGAATTGATGGATTTAGCTTCTAATCTGGACCGTGAGCAGCAGCGCTATGTCCGGGAAGGATTTTCAAGCGATGAAGAGCTGTCTTTGTATGATTTGCTGTTTCAGGACAATCTGTCCAGGCAGGATATTAAGAAACTAAAAGAAGTAGCCGTAGACCTGCTGGCAAAAATCAAAGCAAAGATCGCCGAACTGGATCATTGGACAGATAAACAGGAAACAAAAGCTGCGGTAGATAACCTGATTCGCGATGTCCTCTGGGAAGAACTTCCGGAAAGCTATGATGAAATCCGCATCTCAGAATATCGAAGGAGAATCTACGAGTACGTTTATTTGCAGTACAAAGAAGCTGCATAAAAACTGAATTTTTAAAGGGAGAGAAAAATGGAGAAGAAACGATTTTTTGGTCTGGATGTGGCCCGCATTCTGGCTTTATGCTTGCTGTACTGGCTGCATTTTTTCCTGCGCAATGGTTTTTACAGCAAGCCGGTGGACAACCCGGTGATGATTGCGGCTGTGAGCGGCAGGATTATTTTTATGTGCTGTGTGCCGATGTTTCTGGTGATTACCGGGTACTTAAAATGTGGGAAGACCTGGTCGCGGGGCTATTATTTTTCGCTGGTGCCGATCCTGATTTCGTGGGCGATCATTTCGTTCATCTGTATCGGCTATAAAATACTGGTGGCCGGTACTGAAAAGACTCTGTATCAGTGGATCGTGGAGTTTTTCGATTTTTCCGGGGCAAATTATGGGTGGTACATAGAAATGTATATCGGTCTGCTGCTTTTGAGCCCCTTTGTGAATCTGGCCTGGAATGCGGCCGGTTCGCAGAAAATGCACCGGCGGATGGTGGCGGTGATGCTGCTACTGACGATCCTGCCGAAGACGGTCAACGTGCTGACGCTGGATGGAGAAAACACGCTGAACCTGATTCCGAATTACTGGGTGAATTTATATTTTTTCACTTATTATCTGATCGGATGTTATATCCGGACGTATCAGCCGAAGGTCAGCCGGGGACTTTGCCTGGCGGGCGTGGCGGCGATCGCGGTGGCTTTTGCCCTGGTTAATTGTGTGACTTCGCAGGGCACCAAGATGGAAAATGGCTTTACAATCAGCTACAATCACGCGGGGACGGCGGCGATTACGGTGCTGCTTTTTCTGGCCGTGTACCAGCTTGAGTGTAAAAATGAGACGATTTGCCGGATGGCGGCGCTCATATCCGGCGTGACGCTGGAGATGTACCTGATTTCCTGCGTTTTTGACCAGAAAATTTTCGCCTGGGAGAAGGGATATGCGGCATCTCAGTATTGGTGGAGGGGACTGCTGGCAACAGGGCTTGTGTTCGTACTCTCTTTTCTTTCCGGATGGTGCATTCACCAGATATCGGCTTTGATAAGTAAAGGGGTTCGCAGAAGATGGCTGACATCGACCGGGTCTTGCAGCGGCTGAAATTGCGCAAATTCGGGAAAGCAGGTGTTCTTCGGCTAATAAGAATAAGGGGATGGAATTCAGTAAGACTTAATTGTACAAAACTGGATCGTGTGGCCTGTAAATGATCAGAGAATGAGGAGGCAGATGAAAAAATGAAGCTTGCAGTCGCATTTCCGGGCATCGGCTATCATGTGGATAAGCCGCTGCTCTATTATGGGAAAAAGGTTGCCGCGGCACACGGCTATGACTTGATGGATGTGCCCTATGGCAATTTTCCGTCCGGCGTCAAGGGTGATGCCAAAAAGATGGAGGAATGTTTTTATCTGGCACTGGAGCAGGCGGAAGAGCTTTTGAAAAATGTGGACTTTTCCGCGTATGAGGAGATTTTGTTTCTATCGAAAAGTGTCGGCACGGCGATCGCGTCTGCTTACGGGAAGAAGCATCATCTGACGACGAAAAATGTTTATTTCACGCCGGTTGCGCAGTCGTTTCCGCTGATGGAGCAGCCGGGGATTGTCTTCCACGGCACGAAGGACGGCTGGGTGAAGACCGAGATCGTGAAAGCGGAGTGCGAAAAGAGAAATTTGCCGCTTTTCATAATTGCGGACGCGAACCATTCCCTGGAGACAGGAGAGTGGGAGCGGGATCTGGAAAATCTGCTTGATGTGATGCGGGAAGTGAACCGGTATCTGGGAAAGGAAACGGCAGAATGATGCGTAAAACGACAACAAACAACAGACAGCCGGTCAGCCGGCTGTTTTCCAACCATGACCTGCTGATTCTGATTTTGCCGCTGGTGCTGGAGCAGGCGCTTGCAATCACGGTCGGAATGGCGGATACGATGATGGTGTCCAACGCGGGGGAGGCGGCCGTCTCCGGTGTGTCACTGGTAGATATGATTAATAATCTGGTGTTCGCGGTGCTTTCCGCGCTCTCGACCGGCGGCGCGGTCGTGACATCGCAGTTTCTGGGTGCCAAAAAGCGCGATAGCGCCTGCCATTCGGTGATGCAGCTGATTGTTTCGACACTATTAATTACGATCGTGCTCTCCATTTTGATCATTTTGGGCAGACAGTCGCTGATCCGTCTGTTTTTTGGCAGTATTGATGCGGATGTATTTGCGGCGGCCGCGCTTTACATGGCGATTTCCGCACTGTCCTATCCGTTTCTGGCTGTCTATAACGCCTCCGCCGCAATTTTTCGTGTCATGAATAATGCGAAAATCACGCTGAAGGTTTCCATTGTTATGAATCTGATCAACGTGGTCGGCAATGCCGTCGGTATTTTCGTCCTGCACGCGGGTGTGGTCGGCGTCGCGGTGCCGTCGCTGATTTCCCGCGCGTTTGCGGCGATCGTCCTGTATGTTTTGCTGCACAATCCGAAGCTGGAGATTCACATTGCTCCCGGAAAGTTTCGCTTTGACAGGAATCTGATCCGGCGCATTTACCTGATCGGCATTCCGAGCGGCATTGAAAACGGCATTTTTCAGCTGGGACGTGTCGTGGTCGTCAGCATCATTTCCGGTTTTGGTACGGTCCAGATCGCAGCGAACGGCGTGGCTAACAGCCTGGATTCTATGGGCTGTATCGGCGGACAGGCCATGAACCTGGCCATGATTGCCGTGATCGGCCGCTGTGTCGGGGCGGGAGATGAGGAACAGATCCGTTATTACACGAAAAAACTGATCCTTTGTGCCTATGCGCTGACGCTTGTGTGTGCCGGCTCGATTCTGCTGTTCCTGGATCCGATTCTGACTCTTTACGGGCTGGGAGAAGAGACCACCGCGCTGGCGGCCCTGCTGGTGCGGATTCATGATGGATTTGCGATCCTGCTCTGGCCGATGGCGTTTACCTTTCCCAACATGCTGCGTGCGTGCAACGATGTGAAATATACCATGGGCATCTCCATTTTTTCCATGTGCGTATTCCGGATCGGCATCAGCATCGTGCTGGGGCAGCAGATGGGCTACGGCGCGGTGGGCGTCTGGATCGGCATGGTGATCGATTGGGTGTTCCGGATTCTGTGCTTTTTGATTCGTTATTTCCGGGGGTCGTGGCGGCGGCTGGCGCTGCTGTAGATTTTTTATAACTATTCAGCACAGGTTTTTGCACTTGCTGTGAAGTTCGTATGAAAGCATATAGCATGTGGAGAAAAGCTCTCGCGGGGCTTCTTCTATTCTTGCTTCCCATGATTTTCAACCTTTGATTTTTAGCCTTTTTTGCTGCCCGCAAGGTTGATTTACCAGCAAATATATGTATAATAGCAATAGAAATCAATAGAAATGTGAGGGCGAATCCAAGATTTGATGTGAGGAAAGGAGCGTTTTATTCATGGCAGATAAATTAATGAAAAGGAAGCTCCCGATTGGGATTGATGATTTCCACGAGATTCGGACAGAGGGATTCTACTATGTCGACAAAACGGCAATGATCCGTGATTTACTGAACGCGTGGGGAAAAGTAAATCTTTTTACCCGCCCGCGCCGTTTTGGGAAATCTCTGAATATGAGTATGCTGAAAGCATTTTTGGAAATTGGATGTGACAGCGCTCTCTTTGAAGGACTTGAAATTTCCAGAGAGACACAGCTCTGCGAAAAATACATGGGAAAATTTCCGGTTATTTCGATCAGTTTAAAGAGTGTGGACGGCAGTGATTATGAGAGTGCAAGATCCGATTTGTGTTCTGAAATTGGCAGGGAAGCACTCAGGTTCCATTTCCTTTTAGAAAGCGGGCGTCTTACAGAAACGGAAAAGGAAATGTATAAGAAACTGGTGAACGTTGACCCGGATCATCCAGATTATTTCAATATGTCGGAGGATGTTATAAAAGGAAGTTTAAGTGTACTTTCCGATCTTTTACAAAAACATTTCGGGAAAAAGGTAATTATTTTAATTGATGAGTACGATGTTCCGCTGGCAAAAGCGAGCGAGGGAAACTATTATCCTCAGATGGTAAAGCTTGTCCGGGGCATGTTTGATAAGGCGTTGAAATCCAATGAGAGTCTATATTTTGCTGTGCTAACGGGATGCCTTCGCGTGGCAAAGGAAAGCATTTTTACTGGTTTAAATAATCCCAATATTCTGTCCATTACTACGGTGCGTTTTGATGAATACTTTGGATTCACGGATAGGGAAGTCAGGGAAGTCCTTAATTATTACGGGCTTGATAATAAGTATGATGCCGTAAAGGAATGGTATGACGGATATCGCTTCGGCAATATGGAGGTATATTGTCCATGGGATGTTATCAGTTACTGTTATGAACTGACCGGGGACCCTGATGCACGCCCCAAAGATTACTGGTCCAACACGAGCGGCAATGATGCGGTACGCCGATTAATTGAAAAATCAGGTAATGAGCAAACTAAGAGTGAAATTGAAGCATTGGTAGCGGGAGAAACGATTTCGAAGGAAATCCACGAGGATTTAACATATAATCAGATTTATGACACGATTGACAATATATGGAGCGTGTTGTTTGCAACGGGCTATCTGACGCAGCGTGGGATAGCAGATGAAGATATTTATCAGCTCGCAATTCCAAACAAGGAGATCCGAAAGATTTTTATCAGGCAGATCACCGCATACTTTAATAGCATGGTCAGGAAAAACAGCAAACGGTTTGAGGAATTCTGTGATGCGTTAAAGACTGGCAATGCGGAAAAAACAGAAAAGCTGCTTACATCTTACCTTTATGATTCTATTACGGTAAGAGATTCTTCTGTACAAAAAGATAAGAAAGAGATTCTCTACCATGGCCTTATGATCGGGATCCTAGCCAATGTAGATAATTGGAAAGCGAAAACGAATGCCGACAGCGGCGATGGATATTGCGACGTGAAGGTCGAGATTGCCAGGGAAAGCATCGGCATGATCATGGAGTTTAAGTATGCTGATAATGCGCATCTTGCTGAAGGATGCAAAGACGCGATGGCTCAGATCGAAAGGATGGATTACACACGCGAACTGAAGCTTCAGGGATATCATACCATTTACAAATATGGAATCGCCTGCTTTAAGAAAAAGTGCAAGGTTGTGTGTGAAAAAGAAAATTATGTCCTGGAGGAATTATAAGTGAGGGCTTTAGACCTTATACAAATACTTTTAGCAGTAAGGATTATGTATGATTATGGAGAAAACTACAAAAATAGAAGGAAATGCTGGCATTGATAAAGTGGAAGACATAAAAACAGCTGCGCCCGCAGCTGCAGAGAAGATTGCCAATGAGGCGCCTGCTCTGGCTGATCCTGCAGATGCGGCTGCAGCTGCCGTCACAATCACTCCATGGATTCACAAGGTTCAGTACTATGAGACGGATCAGATGCAAGTGGTGCATCATTCCAATTTCATCCGCTGGTTTGAGGAATGCAGGGTACACGTGCTGGACGAGATCGGATATGGCTATGACAGGCTGGAGGCAGCCGGCATCATGAGTCCGGTGCTGTCGATTGAAGCAAAAATCAAAATCAGCGTTCGCTTTGGTGAGACGGTAAAAATCCACGCGGCGATAGAAAAATTTGACGGCATCCGTCTGACACTCCGCTATGAAGTACGGCGGGCAGAGGATGACGCGGTCTGCTGTACAGGGATGACCGGTCATTGCTTCCTGGGGAAGGATGGAAGGCTGATTTCTTTAAAACGCAAATATCCGAAAATTTATGAAACACTATGCAAGTTCCCGACGGAGTTTGTCTGACAGGATTTCCGGCGGAGCCTGCTGAAAACCCATGGGTGCCGATTTCGATCGAAGCGGAACGCGGCATGGATTTGGGAAAAACTTTGCCTGACACTGCTGCAGCGAAGATGCATAGTGTGGAGCGTTCCAATCATTCGTGAAAAGATGGCGTTTGTGGCGGCGCCATTTGTATAAGATACGGAAAGGACAGATTTATGACGATCAATGAATACCAGAAGCTGGCGATGACGACGCTGAACCCGGAGCTTGACCGCAGGGATGTCCTGATCAACAGCGTGATGGGGCTGTGCGGGGAGTCCGGTGAGGCGATTGACATTGTGAAAAAGTGGCTCGCGCAGGGGCATGAGCTGGATGCAGCTCATCTGGCAGACGAGCTGGGCGACATTGCCTGGTATCTGGCGGAGGCGGCGACAGCGCTGGATCTGCCCCTGGAGACGGTACTGCAGGCAAATATTGATAAACTGAAAAGGCGTTACCCGGATGGATTTGACACACAGAAATCCATAGAGAGAAATGCGTAGGCAGCTGATGCTCAGCCTGGCAGCATCGAATTTATGATAGCAGGAGGACCATATCCATGACGAATCAGGACACACTGAAGGAGATCCGCGAGGCGATTACGGCTGCGAACCGCGCCCTGGACAGTCTGGAAAATGCACAGAGAGAGTTAAAAGGAGCTAAAAACTGGGGGCTTCTGGATTTATTTGGCGGCGGGATGGTGACCACCATGCTCAAGCATGGGCGTATGGATAAGGCGCAGCGCCAGATCGAGGACGCGAAGTATTATCTGCAGGTATTAAAAAAAGAGCTGCGGGATATCGACATCCCGATGAATATTAATGTAGAGGTCGGCTCTTTTCTGAGCTTTGCGGATCTGTTTTTTGACGGCATGGTCGCCGACTGGCTGGTGCAGTCGCGGATCAACGACGCGATCCGCCAGGTGGATATGGCGCATGCGCGTGTGCTGGAGATTCTTGGGAATCTGCAGCGATGGGAGGACCAGCTGCTGGGGAGAGGTGAGTTTTGAAAACAAAAGTAAAAACAGGAAGAGAGTCATACGCGCAGATTTTGCGGCTGGCTCTTCCGATTGTGATACAGAATCTGTTCAGCGCGGCGATCAGCTCCACAGACGTGATCATGCTGAATTCGGTGGGACAGTCTTCAGTCTCTGCTGTATCTCTGGCCGTGCAGTATTCCAACATTCTGTATATGGTTTATTATGGACTCGGCACCGGGGCGACGATGCTCTGTGCCCAATACTGGGGAAAAGGAAATCTGAAGGCTATCGAAAAAGTAGAAGGAATCGCCCTGCGCTTCGCAGTGGGGATTTCGCTGCTGTTTGCTCTGTCGGCAGTATTTTTTCCCAGGCAGATGATGACGCTGTTTACCTCTGATCAGGAGCTGATAGAGATTGGCATGTCCTATCTGCGCGTGATTAGCGTCAGCTACCTCTGCTGGGGATTTTCGGAAGTGTATCTCTCCACTCTGCGCAGCGTAGAGCGTGTGAAAACCAGCACGGCGCTGAATGTAGGCGCCCTCCTGATTAATGTCTGCCTGAACGCAGTCTTTGTCTACGGGTTGTTTGGCGCGCCGCGTCTGGGAGCGAAGGGCGTCGCGCTTGCAACTTCCATTTCGCGGGTGCTGCAGCTGATTGCCTGCTTTTGCGTTTCTTTTGCCTCAAAAAATGTCCGCCTTCGCCCGGACGCGATGTTCTGGAAGGGCGGTGTGCTGATGCGGGATTTTCTGCGGCTGTCCGTCCCGGCGCTGGCAAATGATATTATCTGGAGCGTGGGTTTTTCCATGTACTCCGTGATCATGGGGCATATGGGATCAGACGTGGTAGCGGCCAACGCGATCGTCGTTGTGGTGCGCAATTTCGGAACGGTACTCTGCTATGGCATCGCGAGCGCCTCCGGTATTTTTGTCGGCAAGGAGATCGGTGCGAACCAGCTGGAAGACGCCGGCCGGGACGCTTCCCGGTCCATGCACCTGACTGTGGCCGCAGGCATCTTCGGCGGCCTCCTGGTGGCGGCGGTCATGCCCTTTGCTCTGCGCTTTGCGTCTCTTTCAGAGACGGCGTCAGGTTATCTGAAAATCATGCTGCTGATCAATACCTACTATATCATGGGGACAGCGGTCAATACGACCCTGATTGCGGGTATTTTCCGGGCGGGCGGAGACAGCCGCTTCGGCCTGATCTGCGACACAATCGATATGTGGTGCTACGCTGTGCCGCTCGGTTTTCTGGCCGCCTTCGCCCTGAAGCTGCCGCCGATGTGGGTTTATTTTCTCCTCTGCACGGACGAATTCGTCAAGTGGCCCTGGGTGCTGCATCATTATAAAAGCAGGAAGTGGCTGAAAAACATTACGCGCGAGGGCGTGTGAAAAAGGTGGGCGAGAAACGGCGCATAAATGGTGCGTGGGAAATGGCGCGCGGAAAACAAAAAAAGTTCTTGACACATATGAAAGCCTGTGCTAAAGTGTCATAGGTTGAAAACAGGAAGCAGAGTATCCACTCTCACCCTGGCACGCAGGAAACAGAATGCTGTGACCAGTGGTTTATAGTTTGATTTGCCGGACGGCGCAGATGACAGGCTTCACAGCATGTGTTTTCGCATTTTTTATTTGCAGTATGCGATCATGTATGCCGGAGTTGCCTGGCGGCGGATGGACGGATCAGTGTATGCAGGTGGATGACTTTGTGATCCGCCTTTTTCTTTTGATGCGCACGGTCGCGAAAGGAGATTAGCGGCTTTGCCCGCGTCACAAGGGATTCTCCGGCTTCGCCGGCAATCCTTGTGACATAACCCGCGCCCGGCGCAGGCAAACAGTCATATCAATGTGTGGAGGTGTACGAACATTAGCGAATTAATGATTAACGAACAGATCAGAGACCGGGAAGTCCGTCTGATCGGTGAACACGGCGAGCAGCTTGGAATCATGTCTGCAAAGGAAGCCCAGAAGCTGGCGAGAGAGGCCGACCTTGACCTCGTGAAGATTGCTCCCACGGCAAAGCCGCCGGTGTGCAAGATCATTGACTACGGGAAGTATCGCTATGAGCTGGCCCGCAAGGAAAAAGAGGCCAGAAAGAAACAGAAAACGGTTGAGATCAAAGAGATTCGATTATCTCCGAACATTGATGAAAACGACTTAAATACGAAGGTGAGCAGTGCCCGCAAGTTCCTCGCCAAGGGGAATAAGGTAAAGGTGACGCTGCGTTTCCGCGGAAGAGAGATGGCCCATATGCAGGCCAACCGCTATATCCTTGAGGATGTCGCGAAATCTCTGGCGGATGTCGCCGTCGTAGACCGTCCGATCAAGCAGGAGGGCAGGACGCTTACCCTGTTCCTGACAGAGAAGCGTACTCAGTAAGGATCGATCTGTCGGCACATTCTGTACAGGATATTTCCGGCAGCTCGGATCATCCGCCGGACACGGAAGGGTCCGGCAGCCCCTGGGGATCAGACACAGGATTACTATGGTGGGCGGCAGCTTTTGCCATTCACTATCAATGACAAGCATAAGGAGGAAGCATAAAATGCCAAAAATGAAAACCAGCAGAGCAGCTGCGAAACGTTTTAAAAAGACCGGTTCAGGCCTTTTAAAGAGAAACAAAGCTTACAAGAGCCATATCTTAACCAAGAAGTCGACCAAGAGAAAGAGAAATCTTCGGAAGTCAACGATTACGGATGTGACCAATGCTTCCAACATGAAGAAGATTTTGCCGTATCTCTGATAGAGATCGGATGAAAGCCATTTACAGCAAATGTGATTTACTATTGGTTTACTACTATTAAGGAGGTTCAAAGAAATGGCCAGAATCAAAGGTGGAATGAACAGAAGAAAGAAACACAATCGTGTGTTAAAGCTTGCGAAGGGCTACAGAGGAGCCAGATCCAAGCAGTATAGAATCGCGAAACAGTCCGTTATGCGTGCTCTGACCAGCTCCTATGCAGGCAGAAAGCAGAAAAAGCGTCAGTTCAGACAGCTTTGGATTGCACGTATCAACGCAGCTGCCCGTCTGAACGGTCTGTCCTACAGCAAATTCATGTATGGTCTGAAGCTTGCCAACGTTGAGCTGAACCGTAAGGTTCTCGCGGACATGGCAGTGAATGATCCGGGAGGATTTGCTTCCCTGGCTGAGCTCGCGAAGACAAAGATTGCCTGAGACTCACAGCAATGAGCGCGTTTGCGTATGCGGTGGCTGCATACCGGACGCGCTTTTTCATTACATTCTTGCTCTTTTTTGCGTAAAGTGTTATAGTGTGACTTGGCGAAAGAAAAGCGCGCTTGCGGGCTTTTTGAAAATTTTTTGATTGGAGAGGGGCAATGGCATTTAATTTTGTAAAAAAGATGTTTGGGACACACAGTGAGCATGAGCTGAAGCGCATCATGCCGCTGGTGGACAAGATAGAGTCGCTGCGGCCGGACATGATGGCGCTTTCGGATGAGCAGCTTGCGGGAAAGACGCAGGAATACAAGGACCGCTATGCGAAAGGCGAGACACTGGATGATCTGCTGCCGGAAGCGTTCGCGACCGTACGTGAGGCGGCGCGGCGTGTGCTGGGCATGGAGCATTACCGGGTGCAGCTGATGGGCGGCATCATTCTTCATCAGGGCCGTATCGCTGAGATGCGTACCGGTGAAGGTAAGACGCTGGTATCGACCTGCCCGGCGTACTTAAATGCACTGACCGGACAGGGCGTCCATATCATCACGGTCAATGATTATCTGGCGAGCCGTGACGCTGAGTGGATGGGCGCGGTGCACCGCTTTCTGGGACTGACGGTCGGCTGTGTGCTCAATTCGATGAACAACGACGAGCGCCGGGAGCAGTACAAATGCGATATCACCTACATTACGAATAATGAGGACGGATTTGATTACCTGCGTGACAACATGGTGATCTACAAGGAGCAGCTGGTACAGCGCGGCCTGGTCTATGCGATCATCGATGAGGTCGACTCGGTATTGATCGATGAGGCGCGTACCCCGCTGATTATTTCCGGACAGAGCGGCAAGTCCACCAAACTCTACGAGGTCTGCGATATTCTGGCCAGACAGCTGGAAAAGGGCGAGGCAAGCGGCGAGGTCACGAAGATGACCGCGATTATGGGTGAGGAGATCACCGAGACCGGTGATTTTATCGTCAATGAAAAGGACAAGCTGGTTACGCTCACCCAGCAGGGCATCGAGAAGGTGGAGAAGTTTTTCCACATTGACAACTTCTCAGACGCGGAGAACCTGGAGATCCAGCACAATGTCGATCTGGCGCTGCGGGCAAACTATCTGATGTTCCGCGACCAGGATTATGTGGTAAAGGACGATGAGGTCCTGATTGTCGATGAGTTCACCGGCCGTATTATGCCGGGGCGCCGCTATTCGGACGGCCTGCATCAGGCAATCGAGGCAAAGGAGCATGTGAAGGTAAAGCGCGAGAGCAAGACGCTCGCCACGATCACCTTCCAGAATTTCTTTAATAAATATGAGAAAAAAGCCGGCATGACCGGTACCGCGCTGACAGAGGAGGAGGAGTTCCGGGACATCTATGGCATGGATGTGATCGAGATTCCGACCAACGTCCCGGTGCAGCGTATTGATTATGACGACGCGGTTTATATGACCCAGAAGGAAAAATACCGTGCGGTGGTTGAGGCGGTCAAGGAAGCCAACGCCAAAGGGCAGCCGGTGCTGGTCGGCACGATCACGATCGAGGTATCCGAGCTTTTGAGCAATATGCTCAAGCGCGCCGGTATCAAGCACCAGGTGCTGAATGCGAAGTTCCATGAGATGGAGGCAGAGATTGTCGCCGAGGCCGGTATCCACGGCACCGTCACCATCGCGACCAACATGGCCGGCCGTGGTACGGATATCAAGCTGGACGATGAGGCCCGCGCTGCCGGCGGCTTAAAGATCATTGGCACCGAGCGTCATGAGTCCCGGCGTATTGACAATCAGCTGCGCGGCCGTTCCGGCCGTCAGGGTGACCCAGGCGAGTCCAGATTCTATATTTCTCTGGAAGATGATCTGATGCGCCTGTTCGGCTCTGAGAAAATGATGAATGTCTTTAAGTCTCTCGGTGTAAAGGAAGGCGAGCAGATCGAACATAAGATGCTCTCCAGCGCGATTGAGAAGGCGCAGATGAAGATCGAGAGCAACAACTTTGGCATCCGTAAAAACCTGCTCGAATACGATCAGGTCAACAATGAGCAGCGCGAGATTATGTATGCGGAGCGCCGCCGTGTACTCGACGGCGAGAGCATGCGCGACTATATCCTGAAGATGGCCTCCGAGATTGTCAGCCGCGCTGTAGACAGAAGCTGTACCGACAACGACCGGGAAAGCTGGGATCTGAATGAACTCAACTCACTCCTGCTGCCGACCATCCCCCTTCCGCCGGTGACAGAAGAAACGGTGGCGTCCATTTCTGATAAGGAAAAACTGAAGGCCTCCCTGAACGAAGCGGCAGTGAAGCTTTATGAGGCCAAAGAAGCGGAAGTTGGTGACGACGAGAAATTCCGCGAGATGGAGCGCGTCATCCTGCTCAGGGTCATTGACCGCAAATGGATGGATCACATCGACGACATGGATCAGCTCCGCCAGGGCATCGGCCTGCAGGCCTATGGACAGCGCGACCCGAAGGTGGAGTACAAGATGAGCGCTTATGAGATGTTCGACGAAATGACCGCCGGCATTCAGCAGGATACCGTTCGCCTGCTCTACCACATCAAGGTTGAGCAGAAGGTCGAGCGCGAGGAAGTGGCCAAAGTAACCGGCACCAACAAAGACGACACCGCTGTCCGCGCCCCCAAAAAGCGTGTGGCCGAAAAGATTTACCCCAATGACCCGTGCCCCTGCGGCAGCGGCAAGAAGTACAAGCAGTGCTGCGGCCGGAAGGCGTGAGAGGACCGTTAAAGCAATGTCGGTGTTTAGCAAAATCAAGCCGCCAGGCGCAGATTGAGCTTAGTAGTACCGCTTTGCTGTTTTGGAGACACATAGGCGGATAAGGAATTTTGCGGCTTGCGCCGCATCCGCCAGGCACAGCGGACAGCTGACGAAAATGTCATCTGTCCGATAGAGCATAGAGCGTGTCCGAACTGGGGGATGCCGGGGAGACGCGCGATAATATATAGAAAGAAGGTGACACAATGGTAGAACTTGACCAGTTCAAAACAATTTTAAACAGCTACACCAAACCATTAGTGGAAGTGAGGGATTCACTTTAACCTCGCTGTCAAAGAACAGCGGATACAGGAGCTGGAGCGCCGGATGGAGGAGCCGGATTTCTGGGACAATCCGGAAGCCTCGCAGGAATCCATGAAGACGCTTGCCAGCCTCAAAGAAGATGTTTCCACTTATCAGCAGCTGCAGAGCCAGTATGAGGAGATTGAGCTTCTGATTGAGATGGGATATGAGGAAAACGATCCGGCGGTCATTCCTGAGATCCAGGAGATGCTGGATGAATTTCAGCAGACCTTAGATGATATCCGGATCAAGACGCTACTCTCAGGAGAGTATGACGAGGAGAGCGCGATCGTTTCGCTCCATGCCGGAGCAGGCGGCACGGAGTCCTGCGACTGGGCATCCATGCTCTACCGCATGTACACGCGCTGGGCGGATAAAAAAGGCTATCAGGTGGAAGTCCTGGATCTGCTGGACGGTGAGGAGGCCGGTATCAAATCAGTGACCTTCCAGGTCAACGGATCCCGTGCCTACGGTTATCTGAAATCCGAAAAAGGCGTGCACCGGCTGGTGCGTATCTCCCCGTTTAACGCCGCCGGCAAGAGGCAGACCTCCTTTGTGAGCTGCGATGTCATGCCGGTGCTGGAGCGGGACGTGGATGTGGAAATCAATCCGGACGACCTGCGCATTGATACCTATCGGTCCAGCGGCGCGGGCGGCCAGCACATCAACAAGACGTCCTCCGCCATCCGCATTACGCATTTGCCGACCGGCATTGTCGTGACCTGCCAGAATGAACGCTCCCAGTTCCAGAACAAGGACAAGGCGATGCAGATGTTAAAGACCAAGCTGCTCCTTCTGCGCGAGCAGGAGAATGCGCAGAAAGAGTCCGATATCCGCGGCGAGGTCAAGGAGATCGGCTGGGGCAACCAGATCCGCTCCTATGTCATGCAGCCCTACAAGCTGGTGAAGGATCTGCGCACCGGCGAGGAATCCGGCAATGTAGACGCAGTCATGGACGGGGCGCTGGATCCGTTCATCAATGCCTATCTGAAATGGATGTCTCTGGGCGGGAAGTCGCTGGAGCAGGCGGAGTAAAAAACAATTAGAATTAATGCGGGTACGGGCATATGCCCATATTCGCGTTGCTGGCAAGGACATAGGAAAATCACCATGACTGCTATGGACGAAAAATTGCGGCCGGGCACTGCTTTTCAAACAGTTACCGGCTGTATTTTTGGTTTTTGCGTAGTGTTAAAGATGCACAGAAGCCGTACTTGTTTACAGCTATTTTTTACTTGCATCCTTCCATGAAGTATGGTAAGATTCCATCCGTGGTATACAAATGTTTTTCTGACGCAAACACTTTGGCCAGGAGGATGGAAAGATGTCAGATGGGTCAAACTATTATGTTGTGAAAGAAAAGGCGGTGCCCGAGGTGTTGATGAAGGTCGTGGAAGCGAAGCGGCTTTTGGAAACCGGTCGGGCATCTACTGTGCAGGAGGCTGCGGACGCGGTCGGGATCAGCCGGAGCTCCTTCTATAAATATAAGGAAGATATTTTTCCATTCCGCGATAACGTGCAGGGGCGGACGTTTACCTTCCTGATGCAGGTGCACGACGAGCCGGGGCTTTTGTCGGATGTGCTGCATGTGGTGGCGGAATATCATGCGAATATTCTGACGATCCACCAGAGTATCCCGACGAACGGTGTCGCGATGCTGACACTCAGTGTAGAGATACTTCCCTCGACCGGGGATCTTTCAAGCATGATCAAAGTGATCGAGTCGAAGGAAGGCGTGCAGGATCTGAGGATTCTGGCGCGGGAGTAAAGTCAGAGGCAGACGATGTCTGGTTCATGATTGTAAGGCGGGACTGCGCGGTTTTTGCGCGGCAAATGCTTTTCATAAAGGGACAGAGCAGCTGTAAAAAGGAATTGAGAGGAGACAATTGGAAATGGTAGCTGTAGCAGTGTTAGGATATGGGACAGTCGGTTCCGGAGTAGTAAAGGTGATTGAGACCAATCATGACAGCATTCTTCAAAAAACCGGCGTGGATCTGCAGGTGAAATATGTGCTGGATTTACGGGAGTTTCCGGGGGATCCGGTGCAGGAGAAGCTGGTGCATGATTATGATGTGATTATCAATGATCCGGAGGTGCGCATTGTGGTGGAGACGATGGGAGGGCTGAATCCCGCGTATCCGTTTACAAAGCGTGCGCTGGAGGCAGGAAAATCCGCGTGCACATCCAATAAGGAGCTGGTCGCGAAATACGGCACCGAGCTGCTGGCAACGGCGAAGGAGCATCAGGTGAGCTACCTGTTTGAGGCGAGCTGCGGCGGCGGTATTCCGATCATCCGGCCGCTGCGTACCTCCCTGGGCGCGGATGTGATTGACGAGATCACTGGTATTGTGAATGGTACGACCAACTATATTCTGACGAAGATGTCTGAGGAAGGGCTGGAATTTGACGATGTCCTGCGCGACGCGCAGCAGAAGGGATATGCAGAGCGCAACCCGGAGGCGGATGTAGAGGGGCACGATGCCTGCCGCAAGATCGCGATTCTTTCTTCCCTGGCTTACGGAAAACGCGTTGATTTTACCGATATTTACACAGAAGGTATTACGAAAATTACCTCTGCGGAAGTGCGCTACGCGAAGGAGCTGGGCATGGCGATCCGGCTGCTGGCGTACAGCCACATGGATGTAGAAAACGAGGGCAAAGTGACCGCGATGGTTGCGCCGTTCCTTGTAAAAAAGACAGACCCGCTGTATTTTGTGAGCGGTGTGTTTAATGCAATTTTTGTGCATGGGAATATGCTTGGCGATGCGATGTTCTATGGGCAGGGCGCCGGAAAGGACGCGACCGCGAGTGCTGTGGTGGCGGACGTGATCGAAGAGGCACAGACGCTCGGACGCAGCGTGATGTCTGAGTGGAGTCCCGAAAAGCAGCAGATGCAGCCGGTGGCGGAGACCAAGAAGCAGTTCTTTGTGCGTGTGGTAGGCGACGCAAACGACTGTAGCGTAGTCAAGAACGTGTTTGGCGCGATTTCGATCGTACAGGCGGATCTGGATGGAGAATATGGATTTATCACGCCAGTCATGACCGAGGCGGCTTATCAGGAGTGTGCGGCGAAGCTGGAGGGGCAGATCCTGGGAATGATTCGTATCCGTGGCTAATGTTTTCCCGTGAATGATTTGTTTTTCGTGAAAGCGGATTTTACGGGAGTGATTCGTATCCGCAATGCAGTTTACCTGGTAATGACTCCTGTCTTCAGAGAAAGACAGACACACACAGGTTATTTTAAACTGCACTGTTTTTGAAAACTTTAGTAATATTAAAAATTGCTTTTTGATGGTATGCTTTGTATTATACCTGAGAAATAGTAGATAAGGAAAGAGAAAAGAGGCAGATGTTACCATGAAATATATCGTGATTTTGGGGGACGGTATGGCGGACGAGCCGCAGGAGGCGCTTGGCGGACGCACACCGCTGGAGGCAGCACGGACGCCTGCGATGGATGAGATGGCGAAAACCGGTGAGATCGGGCTGGTGAAGACGATCCCGGACGGCATGGCTCCGGGGAGCGATACGGCGAATCTGGCGGTTCTGGGGTATAATCCCCGCCTTTATTATACGGGGCGCTCGCCGCTCGAAGCGCTGAGCATCGGTGTGCCGATGAAGGAAACAGATGTGGCAATGCGCTGCAATCTGGTGACGCTCACGGAGGAAGAGCCGTATGAGCAGAAGCGGATCATCGACCACAGCTCCGGCGAGATCAGCACAGAAGACGCGGCGGTTCTGCTCGCAGCGGTACAGAAGGAACTGGAAAACGAGACCTACCAGTTTTACGTGGGGACGAGCTACCGCCACTGCGTGATTAAGGCGAACGGGGTGGAAACACTCTCTGAGGGAAAGGAAGGGCAACCAAAGAAGCTATTAAGCGATGCGCTGGAATCCCTCATTCCTCCCCACGATCATCTGACGGAGGTGATCGGGCCGTATCTGCCTAAGGATGAGGAGCTTCTGGCCATGCAGAAGCGCAGCTATGAGATCTTAAAGGACCATCCGATCAATCTGGAGCGCAAGGCCAGAGGCTTAAACCCGGCGAACAGCTGCTGGTTCTGGGGCGCGGGTACAAAGCCGATGGTGGACTCTTTTGAAAATAAAAACGGTGTAAAAGGCACGATGATTTCAGCGGTTGACCTGTTAAAGGGCATTGCGATCGGCGCTGGGATGAATGTGGTGCTTGTGGAAGGCGCTACCGGCGGCCTGGAGACCAACTATGAGGGGAAAGCTCTTGCGGCGGTCGATGCCCTGCTTTCCGGCGGTTCGGATTATGTCTACGTGCATCTGGAGGCACCGGATGAAATGGGGCATCAGGGCAGCCTGGAGCGGAAAATACAGTCGATCGAGAACCTTGACCAGAGGATTATCCGCATTGTAAAGGAGCGGATGGACGCCTCCGGGGAGCCGTACCGCATGCTGGTGATGCCGGATCACCCGACGCCGATCCGCATCCGCACGCATACCTCCGATCCGATTCCCTATCTGCTCTATGACAGCACGAAGACGCTCAGGAAAGAAAGCCTGGAAAGCGCAGATGCGGCGGCACCGGCTGCTGATATGGAAAACAGAGAGAACAAAGCGGATAAAGAGGCATTGGCTGATGGCAGAATTTACTGCGAACGTACTGCGGCAGAAGGCGGTATCTTCCGCCCGGAAGGTTACCGGCTGATTGACGTGCTGCTGGAGAAGGCCTGAGGCAGAAATCAGCTGATCATGAGAACAACATGCGACCTATACCAGCAGAATGGGCGATATCACGGAGGACCTTAAGTCCATTTTCCTGCGTGACATCGCTGTATACAACTGGAAGGTGACGAAGTAAAAAAGAAGCAGCAAAGTAAAAGGCATCGAAGTAAGAAGATATTGAAACGGGAAGTGTAAAGCGTTATCTGCCAAGGTACAGAGATGCCAGGATACAGACTTTTCTGTGGAGAGAAATCTAGAACACGGCCGGATAGCTGCCAGAAAATCGCCGGAAGGCGGCATGGCCGCATCCGGAGGGTAATCTGAGTTGACACAGACAAACACCCCGGTACGGGAACCTGTAAAATCCAGGTTTTCCGTACCGGGGCGTTTTTAGTATTCGATCATTTTATAAAAGTAGCCTTCGGTCGTAAATACATATGGATTTACGAACAGAAACCCGATGCCGAAGGAGAGCAGGCCCAGAAGATACATCCCGATAAAGGAGAGCATCATCGTGAAGTAGCGGGAGCGCCTGCCGTCCATCAGCTGCCATCCCTTCTTCATCATTTCGCCAAATGACTGCCAGGGGTCTGCCGCGCGGACGAACAATACCATGGCGAAGGAAATCTGGAGGTAGATGTAAAGAACCGTTGTCAGGATAACGACAGCAGTGGAAATAATCAGGTTTTCCGCCTCTCCGTAAAATGCCCAGTTGATGACGATCGACAGCCCCCAGACGACGACCTGCATGAGCACGTAGGAGAGCACATACTGGATCACGGAGAAGATTGCCACCGGCTCCGGATGCTCCGTGAAAGCGGCAAACAGATCCTTCCAGCGATAGGAGCGGTTGTTGACGATATCCAGGTAAATGCCGTACAGCCCGGCCAGCAGAATATAATAAATAATATTGACCAGTATCGAGCAGCCGAAATAGAGAAGAATACTGATCACACCGGACTCATAGGGAGCCGCCTGCAAAGCCAGGGCGCTCAGCAGCAGATTCAGAGCCTCCAAAAGTAATGTGATACCGGCCAGTGACGCATGCTTTCCGGTCAATACACAGCGGGCGTAGCATTTGATTTCTTTTGTAACAGGTTTTTCCATAGAGAACTGCCTCCTGACAGGAATTTATGATATCTTTTTTGTCTTGTATGTTCCTGGGCCTTGCGGTATCAAATGAATCCGCCGTCGTCCTGACCGCTGGAATGATTGGAACCGTTACTTCCGCCGGAGTCTTCGCCCGCTGAACCATTCGAACCGCCGGACCCCGGAATTTCATCTTCATAATCATCGCCTGGGATTTCATTTTCATAACCGCCGTATTCCTGGCTGCCGTTATCTGATCCAGCATCTTTGGAACTGCCTGTATCATTATCAGAACCATAAAGGAAAGGAAACATCTCTTCCAGCGTCTCGTCGAGATCAAAATCATAATCCCCTGAATAGATCCGATAGTAATACTGCAGGTAATCCCGGCCCTCGTCTGTCGTCAGGACATAATATAAGGAGGACACCGTGATGGATACTGTTGCGATGAGTCCCACAATGCCGCAGATGATACCGGCTTTGCTTCGTCCGGGCATCTGTCCGTTTCCGCGGGAGAGGATCGCGCAGATGATCGCAATGGCTCCGAAAGGAAGCGAGACATAGATGATAGAGCAGCAGGTAATGGAAAGAATGCCGAGCGCAAGCGCAGCGGTCGACATGGGATTTTTATTGCGGTGCGGAGAAGTTTCATACATATATTCATCATCGTAACCAGGCATAACGTCACTCCATTTCATGAAAGTAGCTTCTCATATTTGTCTGTATTTTGGGGACAGAAATTCTGAACGCACAAATCTGTCTGACATTCGAGATATAACACAATGAAAGCCGCGCATGAAAGAATCGCTTCGCGATTGTATATCCCATGCGAAGCGTGGGATGCCCCCCCGGCGAGGGGCGCGGCCTTCGTCCATACTCGCTTCGCGAGAACGAACATATGATATCACAAAAGGAAACAGAAAACAAGCGATCTGCAAATTTTAAAGGTGCAGGAAATAGAGAAAAACTGATTAAAAATATTAAAATCTGCTAAAATGACAGCTGCTGAATCCGCTTTTGCTGGATTGCCCCGCTTTCATTTGTCGCTGGCGCCAAATGCGGTAAAAGAAGCTCTAAATTCAGAAAAATGGATTGAAGAAATGGAGGGCGGTATGTTATAATCCACAAAAAGAGTGCTGCCTAACAAATTTCAGGGAAAACAAATCGCAGATGAAGAACTGTTATGCGGCATATAAGGTGGATGGAAGGAGAAATTAAAATGCCAGAAAGAGTAGCTGAAAAAAGGATCCACGATGCATATTTACAGTGCAAAACCATATTTAATCCAGAAGAGGCCTTGTTGAATGATACTGTTAAAATTGAAGACGAGGAGGAAAATCTTTTTTACTGTATTGTAAGCGACTTTTTTATTCAGCAGAAACAGAAAGAGATGATAAAACGGTAATTATGGGATTTAATCAGGAAAAAGTATATACCATATATGCAGGTGTGAATGGAGCGGGAAAATCTACAATTTACGGAATCATGAATTCTGTTTCAGATGAAAAATGGGTGAATTCAGATGAAATTTTAAGCGCTGCTGGCGGTGACTGGAGTGTTGAAAAAGACCAATGGAAGGCAATGAAAGAAGCAGCGTTCAGGATTAATCACTATATCAAAGAAGGCATTTCGTTCAGCCAGGAAACAACTTTGGCAGGTCGCACAAATATCATAACAATTCGAAAAGCAAAAGAGCAGGGTTTTTTTATACGATTGTATTACGTTGGCCTGGCAAACGCTGATCTTGCGGTAGAGAGAGTCCGGCAGCGTGTAGAAGCTGGTGGACATGGGATAGAGGAAGATCTTATACGAAAACGATATGACGCTTCTTTGATCAGATTGAAAGAGGTACTGCCCTTATGTGATCTGGCATTGATTTACGATAATACGGAAATGTTCAGAAAAGTTGCCAAGTATGAAGAAAAAAGATGGATCTTTTATGAAAATAGTTGTGACTGGTTTGCAAATGTGATAAGTGAAATGGAATAGATATAAAGTTGACAAGAAACACCAAGGCGTTTCTTGCCGGATTGGAGAATATATGGATATTATTAAAACACTCGCGCAGGAACTGGAAATCCGCCCCGCCCAGGCGGAGGCGGCGGTAAAGCTGATCGATGAGGGCAACACGATTCCCTTCATCGCCCGCTACCGCAAGGAGGCGACCGGCTCGCTCAATGACGAGGTACTGCGTAAATTAATTGAAAGGCTGACTTATCTGAGAAATCTGGAGGAGCGCAAGGCACAGGTGCTTTCCTCCATCGAGGAGCAGGGAAAGCTGACACCGGAGTTGCGCAGTCAGATCGAGGCCGCGCAGACGCTGGTGGTGGTGGAGGATTTGTACCGCCCCTATCGCCCGAAGCGCCGCACGCGCGCGACGATCGCGAAGGAGAAGGGACTGGAGCCGCTGGCCAATCTGATTTTACTGCAGATGACAAGACGCCCGTTGGAAGAAGACGCGAAAGAATACCTTTCGGAAGAAAAGGAAGTGCGCACGGCCGAGGATGCAATCGCGGGAGCCTGCGACATTCTGGCGGAGACGATTTCCGACGAGGCGTCCTACCGTTTCCGCATCCGCGAGATGACGATGAAGGAAGGATTGATCACCAGCGAGGCGAAGGACGAGAAAGCACAGTCCGTCTACGAAATGTATTACCATTTCTCTGAAGCGCTCTCCAAAACGCAGGGACACCGGATTCTCGCACTGAATCGGGGCGAGAAGGAGAAGATTCTGACCGTGAAAATCGAGGCGCCGGAGGAAAAGATTCTTTTATATTTAGAGCACCAGGTGATTACGCGGGACAATCCCTACACGACTCCGGTTTTAAAGGCGACTGTGCAGGACGCGTACCGCCGCCTGATCGGGCCGGCGATTGAGCGGGAGATCCGCAGCGATCTGACGGAGAAGGCAGAGGACGGCGCAATCTCCGTTTTCGGGAAAAATCTGGAGCAGCTGCTGATGCAGCCGCCCATCGCCGGGCAGGTGGTGCTCGGCTGGGACCCGGCTTTCCGCACCGGCTGCAAGCTGGCCGTCGTGGACGCGACCGGCAAGGTGCTCGACACGGCAGTGGTTTTCCCGACCGCGCCGACCAACGACGCGAAAATCCGCGCTGCCAAGGATACCGTCAAAAAACTGATTGCCAAATATGGTGTGACCCTGATTTCCGTGGGCAACGGCACCGCTTCCCGCGAGTCCGAGCAGATCATTGTGGAGATTCTGAAAGAGCTTCCGAAAGAAACCGCGCAGAAGGTTTCTTATGTGATTACCAACGAGGCGGGCGCTTCCGTTTACTCCGCCAGCAAGCTGGCGACAGAGGAATTTCCGAATTTCGACGTGGGCCAGAGGAGCGCAGCTTCCATTGCCCGGCGTGTGCAGGATCCGCTGGCCGAGCTGGTCAAGATTGATCCGAAGTCCATCGGCGTCGGCCAATACCAGCACGATATGAATCAGAAAAAACTCGGAGAGGCCCTGGATGGTGTGGTGGAGGATTCGGTAAACCGTGTCGGCGTAGACCTGAACACAGCCTCCGCTCCGCTGATGGAGCACGTATCCGGCATCACAAAAACCATTGCGAAAAACATTGTCGCCTACCGTGAAGCCAACGGCCGCTTCAAAAACCGCAGGGAGCTTTTAAAGGTGCCTAAGCTCGGTCCAAAAGCATTTGAACAGTGCGCCGGATTTATGCGCATCACGGGCGGTGACGAGCCGCTGGATCAGACCAGCATCCACCCGGAGAGCTACGAGGCGACAGAAAAGTTGCTCACACAGCTGGGACATACCAAAGAGAGCTTTTTTGCGCAGAGCGTGAAGCTGGTCCGCATCCGCGACTACAAAAAAATGGCAGAGCAGATCGGCATTGGTGAGCCGACCCTGCGCGACATCGCGAACGAGCTGGTCCGCCCGGGGCGCGACCCGCGTGACGAGATGCCCAGGCCCATCCTGCGCACAGACGTGCTGGAGATGAAAGACCTCCGCGAAGGCATGATCTTAAAGGGCACCGTCCGCAACGTCATCGACTTCGGCGCATTCGTCGACATCGGCGTCCACCAGGACGGTCTGGTACACATCTCCCAGCTCACAGACAAAAAGTTCGTCAAGCATCCGCTGGAGGTTGTGAGCGTCGGAGACATCGTGGAGGTAAAGGTACTCAGCGTCGATCTGGCGAAAAAGAGAATCAGTCTGACTATGCGGATTTGAAAAAATCCTTCGATTCATGTGGTTTCGGGCAGCTGAATCATGTTCAGCAGCAGAAAATGTCAGTCAGCATTTTATAGAAAATTTTAGATAATCTGTATGGATATCCGCTTTGCAGTTTCGGTGAAAGAATGATTGGAGATGCGGATAAAGACTGCCCGGCACGGAGAAGGGGATGAATGAAATACAATGTCCAAAATCAGAGAAAAGATTCGCTTCCATGGACGCGTGCAGGGCGTCGGCTTTCGCTACAAGGCCAAATGGGCGGCAAATGCCCTGGGCCTGACCGGATGGGTGAAAAACGAGTGGGACGGGAGTGTGAGTGTTGAAGTGCAAGGCTACGAAGAAAGCATTCATCGGATGCTGGAGCAGCTGAATTCCGATCCCTATATTCGCATTGAATGGATGGATACGGATAAAATGCCGGTTGTTGAGAATGAGAAAGGATTTTGGGTGCGGTGAACTATACCGCACAATACCGGGGAATTAAACGACTATCAGAGGACTTCTTCTGGTCGGAAGGAACGTAGCTGTTTCGTAACTTCGCAGCTGCGAATGAATAAAAACGGCAGGGATAAAAAGCATGAGTGCATCATCGAACGATATTTTACATGACAAGGACATCCGCGAGCCTCTCTTTGATTTTCTGGAGGAATATTTCGGGAAAATCCGCATTTTCGAGGAAAAACGCATGGGTGGTTCCCGTGCGGACGTGGTGATGGTCCGACCGGAGTCGGTGGTCGGCGTTGAGATTAAAAGCGATGCCGATACGTACGCGCGGCTGCGGACGCAGGTGGAGGATTATGATAAATACTTTGACCAGAATTATATAGTCGCCGGTACCAGTCATGCGCAGCACATCGAGGAGCATGTGCCGGAGCACTGGGGTATTATTACAGTGGAACTGGAAAACGGACGGCCGGATTTTTACATGCTCCGTGCCGCCGCGGACAATCCGAACATGCACCGGAAGCAGAAGCTGAGTCTTTTGTGGCGGCCGGAGCTGGTGCATATCCAGCAGCTCAACGCCATGCCGAAATATGCCGGGAAGAGCAAGGAGTTTGTTATTGATAAAATCCTGCTGACCGTGCCGGAGGAAACCCTTGCGCCACAGATTTGTGACGAGCTGTTTGAGCGCGACTACAATACGATTCTCGATACCATCAACGAATACCGGCAGCAGCATGGACAGA
Source organism: Lachnospiraceae bacterium (assembly GCA_021201095.1). Classification (GTDB taxonomy): domain Bacteria; phylum Bacillota; class Clostridia; order Lachnospirales; family Lachnospiraceae; genus Choladousia. Next base: position 24,021 of record JAJQFO010000096.1, on the reverse strand, counting down.
AAAAACGGCGGAAGCGAAAGCGGAGGAAATATAAACCAATTGCATAGTATGACTGGACTGGCTGTGAAAATCATCATGAATTCTCTTCATGCTTTGCGCGGTTATTGCGATATAGCAAGCGATACCTTAGAAGGACAACGTTGATCACGGGTTGAGGAATGCGGGAAATCCTGAAAAATTATTTTCCCGGATATGATTTGCAGCAAAAAAATTTTGAATTTCTGATAATTGCGCGACCAGGACTTGCGCAACCGGTCTGAATCAACTATAATTCGATGCAGTATCGCGATTGTTTTCGTGCATCGCCTTAATCTTTGTACATACCCGTGTGCGAGGCGGCATACCCAAGGAGGACTATTATGGAAAAAATCAAAATGAAGACACCGATTGTGGAGATGGACGGCGACGAGATGACGCGCATCCTCTGGAAGATTATCAAGGACGAGTTGATCTGTCCCTACATTGATCTGAAGAGTGAGTATTACGACCTCGGCCTGGCGAACCGCAACGCGACGAACGATCAGGTGACGATCGACAGCGCCAATGCCAACAAAAAGTACGGCGTGGCAGTCAAATGCGCGACGATCACACCGAACGCTGTCCGTATGACGGAGTATGATCTGAAAGAAATGTGGAAAAGCCCGAATGGCACGATCCGCGCGATTCTGGACGGAACGGTGTTCCGCGCGCCAATCACGGTCAAGGGGATTGAGCCCTATGTCCGCACCTGGAAAAAGCCGATCACCATCGCCAGACATGCGTATGGAGACGTCTACAAAAATGTAGAGATCGACGTGCCGGGTCCGGGAAAGGCAGAACTTGTGTTTACCGGCGAGAAAGGCGAAGAACTGCGTGAGACAGTGTTTGACTTCAAAGGCCCGGGCGTGCTCCAGGGCATGCATAACATTGACAAATCCATTGCGAGCTTCGCGCGGAGCTGCTTTAACTATGCGCTTGATACGAAGCAGGATCTCTGGTTTGCCACAAAAGACACTATTTCCAAAAAGTATGATCATACCTTCAAGGATATTTTCCAGGAGATCTACGATGCGGAATACAAGGAGCGGTTTGAGAAAGCCGGGATTGTCTATTTCTATACCCTGATCGACGATGCGGTCGCGCGTGTGATGAAATCCGAGGGCGGCTTCATCTGGGCCTGCAAAAACTACGACGGAGATGTCATGAGCGACATGATTTCCTCTGCGTTCGGCTCTCTGGCGATGATGACCTCCGTGCTGGTTTCTCCAGATGGAAAATACGAGTACGAGGCTGCGCACGGCACCGTGCAGCGCCATTACTACAAGTACCTGAAGGGCGAGGAAACTTCGACCAACTCCGTGGCTACCATCTTCGCCTGGACCGGCGCGCTTCGCAAGCGCGGCGAGCTGGACGACATTCCGGAGCTGATGCAGTTTTCCGACCGTCTGGAAAAGGCTGTCATCGCGACCATCGAGAGCGGAAAGATGACCAAAGATCTGGCGCTGATTACCTCCCTGCCGGATGTGACCGTGCTAAACAGCGAGGATTTCATAAAAGCGGTGCGGGCAACCTATGAGGCAATGTGATGCGTACAAGCCGCAAGAGGAAGGTTCCTGGCTTGTGCCAGGATGCGGCAGTGGAGGAACCAGAATGCCAGTGGATTCCTTATGATTCTGGCGGTCTGGCTTGTTGATTCGCGGAAATAAAGAACAAGAGAAAAAAATAATTTTCCAGTTGCGAAAATGCTTCGATAGGAGTATACTATGGTCAGTGAAAAATTCCTGGGGTGTTCGACACTCCTGCTGTGTTGAACCTGCATTTACTTTAAATGGGATTCCTATATTGCCCGGTTGATGTCAGGCCTCCGTTTGCAGTGGAAGGCAGATATCGGCGCTGCGGTCACCCACCTGGCATTGCCAGGAGTCAGATGGTGGGAAACGGCACTCTGGGGTTTTCATGGATCATAGAGCATGAATCATAAAGTATGAATCATGTGGTGCTGTTTTTTATAGACAGTACCTGATATGGGGGTATAGCTCAGCTGGGAGAGCGCTTGAATGGCATTCAAGAGGCCAGCGGTTCGATTCCGCTTATCTCCATTTATACGCAGTTCCTTTCGGAAAGAAAGGGGCTGTTTTCTTTTTACGCACACGAGCCGCGTGAGGAATTCATCCAGCTTTCGCTGGAAGCGGCTCGGCGCGGCGGATAGGGGAAAAGAGGCGTTCCCCTATCCGATTACAAAAGCACGGCCGCGAAAGGAGTTTTATATGGAAATTTATCACGGAAGACCGACGGATGTGAGTGGACGGCAGAGGCGGGAGATCGCGACCTATGATCTGCTGGACGCGCTGCAGATTCCCTATGATCGGGCAGATCATGAGGCGGCGATGACGATCGACGACTGCAAGGGTGTCGATGAATTGTTCGGGATTGAGATCTGCAAGAACCTGTTTTTGTGCAACCGCCAGAAGACGGCGTTTTATCTGCTGCTGATGCCGGGGAAAAAGAAGTTTGTGACGAGAGAGCTCTCCAGGCAGATTGAGTCGCCGCGGCTCTCCTTTGCGGACGAGTCCTATATGGTCGAATTTCTGGACATCCATCCGGGCTCGGTGAGTATCATGGGACTGATGAATGATAGGGACAACCGGGTGCAGCTGCTGATTGACCGGGATGTGACGAAGCCAGAGTATTTCGGCTGCCATCCCTGTGTCAATACCTCCAGCCTGCGGCTGCGCACTGCAGATGTGCTGGAAAAATTTCTCCCGGCAGTACATCATGCTGCGAGGATTGTGGATCTATGATCCTTTTTTACTCAGAGGCCAATATGCGGCGCCTTCATCACTCTGTCGCACAAATGGAAGCAATCGGAGACACAGTACACGAGGCAGACCTGGATGATTAAAGCATGGTCTGATGAAGCGTGGTAAGATTTTGAGATTAGATGAAACAGAATAAAATCGGATAGGGGACTGGTTTCCCCTATCCGATTTTCGCTGTGATGTTTCCCTGTGGAAAGCCAAAACGCCCTTGCTGTCTTACATCCTTACCGTTTCTCTCACATCTTCTCCGGCTCCGGATATTCTACCCCGAAGGTCTCCACGGTCATGGAGGCGATGCGCTGATCGGTAAGCGGACGGTCGCGGTAATCGGTCGGCGTCTCGGCGATCTTGTTGACCACATCCATGCCTTCCGTCACCTTTCCGAAAGCGGCGTATGCGCCGTCCAGATGCGGGGCGGCCTTGTGCATGAGGAAGAACTGGCTGCCTGCGGAATTCGGATGCATCGCGCGCGCCATGGAAAGCACGCCCGGCTCATGCTTCAGCGTGTTGACAACGCCGTTTTGCGCGAATTCGCCCTTGATGGAGTAGCCGGGGCCGCCAGTACCTGTTCCCTGCGGGCATCCGCCCTGGATCATGAAACCGCTGATCACGCGGTGGAAGATCAGGCCGTCATAAAAGCCCTTTTTCACAAGACTGATAAAATTGTTTACCGTGTTCGGCGCGACGTCCGGATAAAGCTCCGCCTTCATCACGTCTCCATTTTCCATGGTGATGGTAACGACTGGGTTCTGTGCCATAGTTTATGTTTCCTTTCTTATTTGATTTCTGCAGTTATTCTTTTCCCGGAATTGATTCTGATTTACCGCTTTCGCTATTTTAGCATTGTGCAGGGAGGATGACAAGAGCAAATTTATTTGCTATACTGGGAACAATGGCATAAATGTTATATGCTACATTCACATCTCGCTGCGGGATGCCGGACGCAGGAACCAGCCGAAGCGGAGCGTAGACCGGAAAAATTAGTAATGCGTAAATTGTGCGGAGGGAAAAAGTGTTGAAGGACCCGGATAACAGAATTCTGCGGAAGGTCTTTTTGGATTTGCAGCCGCAGTGGGAAGAAGAAGTTCTTCTTTTGAGGGAGGAACTGGAGAAAACCGGAGTGGGCTGCGAAAACCTGACGCAGAAAATCTGGGAGAGACGAGGTGAGTGGTGCAAAGAGGCAGTGGTGCTGACAGATTCACCAGAACGATGCGCAAAGTTTTCCCAGGCAGATGTCGTTTGCTTTGGATGCAGTTATTCTATAGAATGGTTTGACGGCGCCGCCCTGGTGCTGGAGGGCTTTGAAGGGATTGACGCAAGATATCTGGAAGAGTGGATGCTGCGCGCACAGGGGCTGCCTGCCGTGATTGCCAGAACAGAGCGTCTGGAAATCCGGGAAATGGCGGAGCGGGATCTGCCGGAGATGATACGCATTGGAAATGAGAGCGGAGCCGTGGAAAATCTGTCTGTGAATGCGGATATGTTTTCGGAGGAACGGCTTTCTTCCTATATAAAGACTGCTTACCGTTTGCAGGGATATGGCCTGTGGAGTGTGCTGCATGAAGGAAAACTGATCGGCTGCTGCGGGTTCGCTCCGTGGGATGCCGCGACGATTGCTCGGGCAGACAGTGAGGAAGGCAGGCAATTGTCAGCCGCTAAAGAAGGCTCTGTGGAAAGCGTGCGGCTGACAGCTGCTGAGGAAGGCTCTGTGAGGAGCGGGCAGCTGACAGTAGCGGCAGCGTATAGGATATTTCGGTTGGCTTTTCCAGTGACAGAATCGGAGGAATGCCAGATATTGACGCGACCAGAAAAATCTGCTCTGGAGCTTCAGTATATGCTGGATCGCGCCTATCGGAGACAGGGATTTGGCACAGAAATGTGCCAGACTGCATTGGAATACGCTTATGAACGGCTGGACGCGGACGAAATCTATTTGCGAATACGTCTGAATAATCAGGCCTCGAGAGCACTGGCAAAAAAATTACATTTTATCGAACAGCAGGATATTGGATAAGACGGGCGCTGTCATAAACCGGAGACTGTTTTTGAAATAAGATTAGTTTCGGAAATTAGCACAGCGGAAACAATATTTCACCTTGCATTTTACCCTATGAGTTGTTATAATCGGCTGAGTACAGAAAGACTGTCAACCACATCACGGTTGCGCGTTTACAACATGACATGACTTAAGACGAGGATAAAATATGGGAATTATCAAAGCTGCAAAGCTTGCTTTTGATTATTTAAAATATGATGAAAATGGCAATGTGGAGTCAAAGCAGAGAGCGGTCGACGGCGTGGATCTGGATGTGGAGGCCGGGGATTTTATCGCGATCTTAGGGCATAATGGCTCCGGAAAATCCACGCTGGCAAAGCATATCAACGCGATTCTGCTGCCGAGTGAGGGATCGCTTTGGGTGGACGGCAAGGACACGCAGGATGAGTCGAAGCTCTGGGAGATTCGCCAGAGCGCGGGTATGGTTTTCCAGAACCCGGACAACCAGATCATCGGCACGATTGTAGATGAGGATGTCGGCTTTGGACCGGAGAATATGGGTGTGCCGCAGGAGGAGATCTGGCAGCGTGTGGAGGACAGCCTTCGCGCGGTCGGCATGTGGGAGTACCGTTCCCACTCGCCGAATAAGCTTTCCGGCGGACAGAAGCAGCGCGTGGCGATCGCGGGCGTCGTGGCGATGAAGCCAAAGTGCATTGTCCTGGACGAGCCGACGGCGATGCTGGATCCGAATGGCCGCAAGGAAGTCATCCGGACCGTCCATGAGCTGAATCAGAAGGAACACGTGACGGTGATCCTGATCACGCACTATATGGAAGAAGTGATCGATGCCGACCGGGTGATCGTCATGGACGCCGGGAAAATTGTCATGCAGGGGACGCCACACGAGGTTTTCGGTCGCGTGGAGGAGCTGAAATCCTACCGGCTGGATGTGCCTCAGGCGACACTTGTGACGCACGATCTGCGGAAAATGGGCTTTGATCTGCGGCCGGATATTCTGTCGAACGAAGAGCTGGTGGAGGCCCTGCAGGAATACCGGGCGTCACATGCTTAAAAGACATGCGGCTGAGTACGAAAATCGATGTATTCATGCAGGGAAAAAGACCGAATATGATTCGCCGGATGAGTCTGGCTGCAGACATTTCAAAGGATGCACTGTCATATGTTGTGACTGCAGCAGGTGACAGTGTCTGTACAGGAGGAAATAAAACGTGTCCATCAGGATCGAGCATTTGAACTATACCTACAGCAACGGCACGGTGTTTGAGCAGCATGCCCTGAAGGATATCAACCTGGAGCTGCCGGACGGGCAGTTTATCGGGATTATCGGGCATACTGGCTCCGGAAAGTCGACGCTGATCCAGCATTTAAACGGTCTGCTGAAAGCGACTTCAGGGACGATTTATTATAATGGAGAAAATATTTACGCGGAAGGCTACTCTATGAAGCAGCTCCGCGGCAAAGTGGGACTGGTGTTTCAGTATCCGGAATACCAGCTTTTTGAGACCGATGTGTTTACGGATGTCTGCTTTGGTCCGAAAAATCTGGGGCTTGACCAGGCGGAAATTGAGCGCCGCGCGGCGGATGCCCTGAAAATGGTCGGCCTGGGGGAGGAGTATTACAAGGCGTCTCCCTTTGATCTTTCCGGCGGACAGAAAAGGCGGGCGGCGATTGCCGGGATTCTGGCGATGGAGCCGGAGGTTTTGGTGCTGGATGAGCCGACCGCGGGACTGGACCCGCGCGGACGGGACGAGATCCTTGATCAGGTGGCACGCCTGCACCGGGAGCGGAAGATCACGGTGGTGCTGGTGTCACACAGTATGGAGGATGTCGCCCGCTATGTAGAGCGCATCATTGTGATGAATAAGGGAGAGGTGCTTTACGACGACGAGCCGCGGAAGGTCTTTCGCCATTATCAGGAGCTCGAAGCCGTAGGACTGGCCGCCCCGCAGGAGATTTACCTTATGCATGAGCTCTCTGCCCTGGGCTGGGATGTCGATACCGATGCCGCCACCGCCGCAGAGGCAGCGGAAAGCATTGCGAAGTGTCTGCGCGGAATGAATGAAGCAAAGTGATTATATTTAGATTGGATGAATGCCGGACGCGCTTTGTTTTCCTTTCGTATCTGTAGTGGGCGGATGAAAAGGCACAAGGAAAGTGCTTAAGCTCCGTCGATGCGGCCTGGACGGCGCGGATCAGGCAGAAAAATCAATATATGGAAAGAAGAAAACCATGTTAAGAGAGATTACGTTAGGCCAATATTATCCGACGGATTCCGTCATTCATAAACTGGACCCAAGAGTAAAACTCGCAGGAACACTGGTGTTTATCATATCGCTGTTTGCGTTCGGGAAAATCGAGGCATACCTGGTGGCAACAATTTTTCTTGCTGCCGTGATCAAAACATCAAAGGTCCCGTTTAAATTTATGATCAAGGGCTTAAGAGCCATTATCATGCTGCTGATGATTACCGTTATTTTCAACCTGTTTCTGGTATCAGGGACGGTCGTAGTCAGATTCTGGATTTTTCAGATCACGGTGGAAGGCATTAAGACGGCGGTTTCCATGGCCGTGCGGCTGATTTATCTGATCATCGGCTCCTCTGTGATGACCCTGACGACCACGCCGAATGACCTGACTGACGGACTGGAAAAAGCACTGTCGCCTTTAAAGAAGCTGCATATGCCGATCCATGAAATTTCAATGATGATGTCCATCGCGCTGCGCTTTATCCCGATCCTTCTCGAGGAGACGGACAAAATCATGAAGGCACAGCAGGCCCGCGGCGCAGATTTTGAGTCGGGCAATCTGATTCAGAAGGCGAAAAATATGATCCCGCTGCTGGTGCCGCTGTTTATTTCTGCATTCCGCCGCGCCAATGATCTGGCCATGGCCATGGAGGCGAGAGGCTACCACGGCGGCGAGGGCAGGACAAAAATGCGCCCGCTCGTATACAAGAGCCGGGATCGCTGGGCCTACCTGATCCTGCTGGCGTATTTTCTGGTGATGCTGGCTGTAAGCAGGCTTAATATTGTGGAAACGGTATTGTTTACGGCGCTGGGATGGTGAGAAGAACTGACTGCCGAAAATTGCAAGGATATACCATTATACATTTGGCTGCATGCCGGAAAGGTTTTGGGGCATACGGAGCATGAAACGGGTAAAATTGATCGTCGCCTATGACGGCACGAATTACTGTGGCTGGCAGGTGCAGCCAAACGGCGTCTCGGTTTCGAGCATGCTGAACCAGCATCTGAGCGAGCTGCTTGGCGAGGATATTTATGTGCTGGGCGCGAGCCGGACGGACGCCGGCGTACACGCAAGAGGGAATGTGGCGGTGTTTGACACCTCCGCGAGAATGCCCGCCGAGCGCATTTCCTACGCGCTGAATACGCGCCTTCCCGCGGATATCCGCATTCAGGATTCCTGCGAAGTCGCACCGGATTTTCATCCCCGTTTCCGAAAGACCCGGAAGACCTACGAATACAAAATCTGCTACCGGCGCTTCCCGGATCCGATCAATCGATTGTATTCCCTTTTTTACCACTGGGATCTTGATGTGGAGAAAATGCGGCAGGCGGCCTCTTACCTGGTCGGGACGCATGATTTTACCAGTTTTTGTACCAATAAGCCGGAGGTCAAAAACCGGGTGCGGACGATCTATAGTCTGGATGTGCTTTTCGAGCCGGATCCGACCGCATTTCCGATGGAAACGCCGCGTGACTGCTGTGCCGTGAAAACCGGCGGTATGATTACCGTGCGCATCTGCGGAAATGGATTTCTCTATAATATGGTGCGCATTATCGTGGGGACGCTGCTTGAAGTTGGCGGAGGAAGGCTGGCGCCTGAAGAGATTCCGAAGATTCTGGAGGCAAAGGACCGCAGCCTTGCGGGGGATACCGCGCAGGCACACGGGCTGACATTGATAAATATTGAATATGAGGAGGAAAGCGAAGATGAGCGATGTATATGTAGCCAGCGACAGACGCTATGATCGGATGGCATACAACCGGGTAGGAAGAAGCGGTCTGAAATTTCCAGCCGTATCTCTGGGCTTCTGGCACAATTTCGGGAGCAAGGACAATTATGACACGATGAAGGCCATGTGCCGCACGGCGTTTGACCTTGGGATTACGCAGTTTGACCTGGCGAACAATTACGGCCCGGTAGCAGGGAGTGCGGAGGAGCATCTGGGGAAAATTCTGAAAGAAGACTTTCTTCCGTACCGCGATGAGCTGGTGATCACCACGAAGGCCGGCTACGGGATGTGGCCGGGACCCTACGGCGACTGGGGGAGCAAAAAATATCTGACTGCCAGTGTGGACCAGAGCCTTAAGAGAATGGGGCTGGAGTATGTGGACATTTTTTACCACCACCGGATGGATCCGGAGACGCCGCTCGAAGAGACCATGGAGGCTCTTGCGTCCATCGTCAGGAGTGGAAAAGCGCTTTACGCCGGGATTTCCAATTATGACGAGGCAAATACGAGAAAAGCGATGGCGATTATGAAGGAACTGCACTGCCCTCTGATTGTCAACCAGAGACGTTATTCGATTTTTGACCGTTCGATCGAGGACGACGGCGTGAAGGACTGCTGCCGCGAAATCGGTATGGGCATCATTGCTTTCAGCCCGCTGGCGCAGGGACTGCTTACGGACAAATATCTGAAGGGCATTCCCTCAGACAGCCGGATTGGCCGCGATCCGCGCTTTTTGAAGGCGGACGATCTGACTCCGGAACGTTTAGGACAGATACAGGCCCTCAATGATCTGGCTCTTAAGCGGGGGCAGACTCTGGCGCAGATGGCACTTTCCTGGATTTTAAAGGATGACGGCGTCGCGTCCGTTCTGATCGGCGCGTCGCGTCCGGAGCAGATCGCGGAGAACATTTCCGCGGCGGAGCATCGGGACTTTACGGCGGAAGAGCTGCGCACGATCGACCAGATCTGCGGCAGGTGATACCTCACAACGAGTACAAAGGGTAAGACGTGATTTTTTATGGCAATGATGACAAAAGAGCTGATTATTCGGACCGTTTTTGAACTGCTGAATGAGCGGCCGTTTACCAAAATTACGGTGAAGGATATCGTGGAACGGTGCGGGATTAACCGAAACACCTTTTATTATCACTTCCGGGATATCACGGATGTCATGGAATATGCGTTTAAACGGGAAATGGACCGGATCATGAAGGAAGCTATGGAAGTGCCACCTCGCTGCGCTTCGGAGGCAGGTCGCTCCTGCGATGCTAAAAACGCTGCGCGTTTCGCAGGAGCTATGGAAACGCCTCCTCGCCCCACAATCGGAGATGGGAGGCATAACCCGGCGAGGGCAGGTCGCTCCTGCGACGCCCAAAGCGTTCCGGAAGAGCATTCTGCCCTGCCGGAGACAGCAGAAAATATGGTGAAAGGCCTGACACAGATTGTGGACATGCTTCAGGAAAATAAACGGGCAATCCTCCATATTTACCGCTCTCTGGACCGGGCAGTTCTGCAGCATCAGCTGGAGCAGCTGTGCGACTATATGGTTTCTAATTATGTGCTGCCTGTGGACCAGATGCCCGAGATGCAAAAATTATCTGAGGAAGATCAGCGCCTGATCCGAAATCTGCAGAAATGCGCTCTGGAAGGTGTGCTTCTGGAGTGGCTGGAGCATGGAATGAGAGAAGATCTGGCGGAAGGAATGAGGCGGTCTCTGGAGCTGCTGCGTCAGGCTTCGGACGAGCGGCGGCCTGACTGATGTATCTGTAAAATAATCAGTCGGCTATCGAACTGTTTATCATCGAATATAGATAGATCTGGAAGAAATTAGTCAAAACAGGAATAATGTCTGAATTTTAGACATTGTTCTTTTTTTGTCTGTTTTATTTTTCCTGCCAGTTCGGTAAAATTCTTCCGAAAGGAGGGGACGGCATGGATTCACTTAGGACTCTGAAAATAGCGCGGAACGGCTATGTGACCATTGCGGTGATCATATGCATACTCGGCATTTGCCTTCTTGCCAATCCAAACTGCCCGGCAGACATTCTGATCTGGTTTCTTGGAACGGTCTTTATCGCCGATGGAATCATTAAAATGATCGGCTATTTTTCGAAAGACTTTTATTGTCTGGCATTTCAATATGATTTTGCCTTCGGGATTTTGCTGATTGCCCTGGGATTAATGATCCTGATCCGCGGGGAAGCTTATGAGCGGCTGCTGTATGCGGTGCTGGGACTGGTGATTCTGACGGACGCGCTGTTTCGAATCCAAATGTCAATAGACGCCAGAAAATTCGGACTTGCCCTTTGGTGGAGAATTCTGCTCATTGCCATTCTGGCAGGGATTTTTGGCATGATTCTGGTGATTGATCCGTTTGAGGAAACAAAAAATATGATGACACTGGCCGGTGCGGCAGTATTGCTGGAGGGATTGCTGACCCTGTGTGTCGCTATCTACACGGTTAAAATACTGGACCGGTTTGCAGACGTACCGGATGGCTCAAAGTGAAAATCAGTGGAAGCCAATGCTGGCAGATGAAAAAAACTGGCTGCATTCATATGCCGGAGAGCTTATTCATACATTTATCTGAAAACATTCCTGTCCGTGTACGCTGCAGCTGTTTCAAACGAGCTGTGCTGATCTGACAGTGCAGCGTATACTGCGGCTATTCCGGCGGTGCAGTGTGTGACGCAGCCGCTTCGAATATTCAGCATGCTTTACAGACATTCGGATTGAGCCGCTGAAGGTACTCTGACAGGGAACACGAAAGACATAAAAGGAGAGGGAAATCATGAAACTTGCAGAAAAAGCGAAATTGTCAGCTACAGAAATTGTGGCGACGAAAGCACTGAATTACCTGGAAAAGGATCCGGAGACGAACATCCCGAAGCTCATGGATCTGGTGGATAAGTACATGCCGAAGGAGTATTACACGGCGCAGAGAAATGCGATCCGCAAAGCAATTGCGGATAAGGACAATAACTGGTATAAACTGATCCTGCGCATGTACGAGCTGGATCCCGGCGTACGTCAGACCTTCTTTAAAAATTTCATTATCAACGCCAGCCTGAAGGGCACCGCGATTCAGAAGGATTACGCGAAGGAGCACAATTGCAACGTGCCCTGGGCGATTCTTCTCGATCCGACGAGTGCCTGCAACCTGAAATGCACCGGCTGCTGGGCGGCGGAGTATGGCCATCAGCTGAACCTGACGCTGGAGGAGATCGACTCCATCATCCGCCAGGGCAAGGAGCTGGGCGTCTATATGTACATCTATACCGGCGGCGAGCCTACCGTGCGGAAAAAAGACCTGATTAAGCTGTGCGAGATGCATCCGGACTGCGAGTTTCTGGCATTTACCAACGGAACCCTTTTCGATGAGGCATTCTGTGATGAGATTCTGCGGGTGAAAAACTTCATTCCGGCCTTCAGTGTGGAAGGCTCAGAAGCGGCCAACGACGGCAGGCGCGGCGACGGCATTTACCAGAAGGTCATGCACGCCATGAAGCTGTTGAAGGACCGCGGACTTCCGTTTGGCGTATCCACCTGCTACACCTCCGCGAATGTGGACAGCATCTGCAGCGAGGAATACTTTGACCACCTGATCGAGTGCGGTGCGTTCTTTACCTGGTTCTTCCATTACATGCCGGTCGGGAACGACGCGTCGCCGGATCTGCTGCCGACACCGGAACAGCGCAAAAAGGTATACGAAAAGATCCGCGAATACCGCGGGACGAAGTCCATGTTTACCCTGGATTTCCAGAATGACGCAGAGTATGTGCACGGCTGCATCGCCGGAGGCCGGCTGTACATGCACATCAACGCAAAAGGCGATGTGGAGCCGTGCGTGTTTATTCACTATTCCAACTGCAACATCAAAAACACCTCGCTCAAGGATGCCCTGAAGAGCCCGCTTTTCCAGGCTTACCACGATAACCAGCCGTTCAATGAGAACATGCTGCGTCCCTGCCCGATGCTGGAGAATCCGGAGCGCCTGCGCGCCATGGTGAAAAAGACTGGGGCAGTCAACACCGACTACCAGAGCCCGGAGAGCGTGGACGATTTATGCGACAAGACCACGCCGTACGCCGAAAACTGGACGTCGACCGCGGATGAACTCTGGACGGCCAATCCCAAGAGCGCGAAGGCGGGTCAGGCTGACTGATTCCTGCTAAAATCCACGTCATAAGGGATTCTCCGACTTCGTCGACAATCCTTATGACATTAGACGCTGCCGATGCAGCGGACAGGGTGAGAAGGTCTCCCTGATCCGGTTACTGTGCTGATGAATCGGAATCCTTTGCCACACGGAATACACTGTGGCAGGGGATTCTTTTTTTATGCGCACAGCCGCGAAAGGAAATTAGTGGTTTTGCCCACGTCATAAGGAATCCTCTGACTACGTCAGCAATCCTTATGACATAACTCGCGGCCGGCGCGGCGGGCAGGGGGCAAAAAGGCCGCCTCCCGCTCGATCAGGGGCGGGCAATGGATTTCCGAATTTTTAAGATTTCCGCAGATTGACAAGTAATGAATAAATTGATACTCTTGTAGCGATGTGTCTGTTCATGCTCATATGGTGTGCCCCGCTGCGGGGCATAAATGAAAATGGCAGGCTGTGAGCGCGTGGAGGGAACGGACAAAAAAGAAGATTTTTACGTTATATAACGGACATGAACTGCTTTGGCTGTAAATTTGGAGGACATAGATGGAACCACTGGTAAGTATCATTGTTCCCGTATACAATGCGAGGGACTACATTGAACGCTGTGTGGACAGCATTCTGAATCAGGAATATCAGAATCTGGAGATTCTGCTGATTGATGACGGGAGCGTGGATGGCACGGACGTGCTGCTGGATGCGTATGCCGCCCGTGATCAGAGAGTCCGCGTGATTCATCAGGAAAACGCGGGCGTTTCTGCCAGTCGGAACCGGGCGCTGGATCTGGCGCAGGGGGAATATGTGCAGTTCGCAGACAGCGACGACTGGCTGACACCGGACTCGACAAAGCTGCTGATGCGTCCGGCGATTGAAAAGGGCTGCGATCTGGTAATTGGGGATTTTTACCGCGTGACAGGGAAACGACTCTCCCAGAAGGGCGATATTGATGCGGATCACGTCATGGATCGCCGGGAGTTTGCTTCCTATATGATTGAAAATCCGGCGGATTTTTACTACGGAGTCCTCTGGAATAAGCTGTTTCGACGCGCGATCATCGAAGAGCATCAGATCCGCATGGACGAAGAACTCAACTGGTGCGAGGATTTTCTGTTCAATCTGGAATACATCCGTTACGCCGAATCTATTTATGCGATTCAGGTGCCGGTTTATTATTATGTGAAGCGCAAGGACAGTCTCGTCTCACAAGGGATCAGCATCAGCAATACGGTCAAAATGAAGAATACCGTGTTTGACTACTACAATGCTTTTTACCGGGATGTCTACGAGGAAGGTTATGCGGAAGTAAAGCAGAAGGTGCGGATGTTCCTGGTCAGCACGGCCTGGGACGGACTTGTCATGCCGTCGGTCGCCCCGGGCACGTCAAAGCTTGGAGAGGAGAGCCTGAAGCTGGCCGGAAGATCTGTCAGCGAGACAAAAGGAGTGCTGGCGGATGTTTATTATTTTGAAAAGCTTCTGGAGTACCAGTTGGGGCTTGCCGCCATGCTCAGGCAGATCACACTGGAGGAAGCCCTGCTGCTTTTGCTGTTCAAAAATGTCAGACAGTTTGCCGGCCGCAGAGAGATGGCGGAGCTGGCCGGGCTGAACGTACAGAAAGCATCGCGTGCGCTGAGCCGCCTCAAACGGGAAAAACTGATTGATTTTGAAATGGACTCGGAAGAAGGACTCGTAATTGATGTGCTGGACAAGGCGGCCGATTACACAGAAGAAATTGACCGTGCCCTTGCGGAATGCAGAAATGTCTGTCTGAAAGGTTTTTCCGAAGAGGAAGCGGAGCAGGTTGCGGTGTTTGCAGACAGGGCGGGTGAAAACATCCGCGCGAAGCTGGAAAAGGTGTCCCTGCCGTTCGATACAGATGCAGGGGATGCGGATAAAGAAGAGAAAAAGACGGCCAGAAAGAGTGGAAAGAAGCTTTCCGGAAAGCGGGCCTGACTGCATGCAAAACAGAAAAATGTACTTTAGGGCCGGACTGCATGCAAAAACAGGAAAAAGCGCCTTGCAGGCCGCAGCTTTGTATGCTAGAATGACCTTCGGATGAAGAGTGGACACGGGATTTTTTGCCTTTGCCGCAGCAGGAAAGGAGGCGTTCCGCCTTGGGTTTTTATTTACGTAATTTTGCCGGATTTTTTATTCAGCTCGGCGCGGGAATGTTTCTTTGCCTGATGCCTTTTACGGAAGGTGCGTTCCTCTGGCCGCGCAGACGTGTCTTTGTCGTGTGCGGCGTGTTTGCGCTCCTGTCTTCCGTCCTGTTCCCTCTCATCATGGGGTTGGACGCCATCTATTCCACTTATTATATGGCGTTATTTGCAAATCTGTATATGCTGCTTGCGCTTCTGATTTTTATTATTTTCTATTTTCGTTTACTGCAGGTGGAGACGATCAAAAAATTAATAGCACTGGTGCTGGCACTGTTTTATGCGGCGACACAGTATCTGCTGGTAAATCTTGTTACTCCACTGTTCCCCGGCGGCATTCTGCCGGAAATTTATCCACCTTTGACACTGGCACTTTACGCAGGGACAGCGGTACTGCTGTTTCCTCCTTTTGCACTGCTTATGGGCCGGGCAGTGCGGGAATATCTGGCAGAGATCGAAATTGAAAATATCCGCAGGGAATTCAGCCTGGTGCTGTTGATGACATTTCTCTATTTTGCCATACTGATTATTGACGCCTCCAGACCTGCCGGAATGCTGGCGGCTTACTGGTGGTGGCTTGTACCGCCGCTTTTGCTGGTAGTGGCAATGCTGGGTGTGTTCTACTGGACTTTATTCCGGGAGTCGGTGCGCCGGAAGCGTGACAGTGAGGAGCGTAAGACTCTGGAAATTCAGAATCTGCAGTATGAAAGCATCACTCACGAGATGGAACACATCCGTCGGCTGCGCCATGATATGCGGCATTCGCTGAACCATTTGTCGGAGCTGTTTGCCGTGGGTGATGAGGAGGCTATGAAAGACTACCTTTCCGAGCTGACAGTGGAAATCAGCCATCGGGATATGGTTGCCTATTGTAAAAATAATACGATCAACGGACTGCTCCAGTATTATGTGGGAATGGCGGCGGATCAGGGCATCCGCTGCAGCGTAAAAGCGAACTGCGCAGACATCACCATTGCGCCGGTTGATCTGACTGTTTTGCTGGGGAATATCATGGAAAATGCCATTCAGGCGTGCGGACAGATCAGGGGAGAGCGTTGGATCACGGTAGAAATCAGTGTGATCAATCAGTCGATGGCTATACAGGTTATAAACCCGTGTGAAAAAGTGCATCCTTCCGGCAGATATCATCTGGATGGATCCTTCCTCCCCGCAGCAGCGTTTGCCAGCGGTCGGGAAGAGGGCGGCTATGGGCTGCAAAGTCTGCAGCATACGGCAGAAAAATACGGCGGGAACGCACGATTTCAGTTTGATGAACAGGCCAAAGTCTTTACTGCGCGTGTCTGGCTGAATCTGGATGCTGCGTAGCTGCCGGACAGGGTTTTTCTGGATAGGGAGAGAGAATACCCCTATCCGATTTTTACAGAGCGGAGGAAATCATGGAGATTGTTTTACAGAACCTGACAATGAAATTTCCGAGCCGTGACCGGAAAAAGAAAGAGGATGTGGTCGCGGTCGATCATTTTACCTTTACCGTTCCGGATGGGAAGCTGATTGCTTTGCTGGGGCCGTCCGGCTGCGGCAAGAGTACGACGCTGAACCTGATCAGCGGACTGCTGGTGCCGACGGAGGGAAAGATTTTTTTCGGGAAGGAAGATGTGACGCATCTGGCGCCGGAGCACAGGGGGATTGGCCTCGTGTTTCAGAATTACGCCTTGTATCCGCATTTGACGGTGCGTCAGAATATTTTGTTCCCACTGGAAAACCGCAAGGGGAAGGACAGGCTGTCGAAGGCGGAGATGAATGCAAAGGCGGAAGAAGTGGCGCGCCTGGTGCAGATCGACCAGCTGATGGACCGCAGACCGGGCGAGCTCTCCGGTGGACAGCAGCAGCGTGTGGCGATCGCGCGGGCACTTGTGAAGGAGCCGAAGGTGCTGCTTCTGGATGAGCCGCTCTCGAACCTGGACGCCCGGCTTCGGCTGCAGACGCGGGAAGAGATCCGCAGGATCCAGCGGGAAACCGGGATCACGACGATTTTCGTGACGCATGATCAGGACGAGGCGATGAGTATCTCTGACATGATCGTGGTGATGAAAGACGGCGTGGTGCAGCAGACAGGAAAGCCGCAGGAGGTCTATGACAGCCCGGCGAATCTGTTTGTTGCGAAGTTCCTGGGGACGCCGCCGATCAATGTCTTCGAGGGACAGCTCCGGGACGGAGGACTCTATATCGGAGAAGAACGGGTGCTGGATGTGCGCCAGGGCGTGGCGGCAGGCCGCGCTGCTATTGATAGAAACGCTTTGCAGCTGGGCTGCGCTCAAAACGTGCTCCAGAACCGTGATGTCTGGGTTGGCATTCGCCCCGAGGGCTTCCGGCTGTGCCCGGACGGTCCGTTTACCTGTGCACTGAACGGCGTCGAGGTGATGGGCCGCGACATCAGCGTGCTTTCCCGCAACGCTTCTTCCGTAAATCCGACCGTCCGCTCCATCATCAGCACGGAAAACCGGGTGGACACGTCCAGTTCGACTGTGCGCTTTGCCCTGCGCCCGGATAAGGTATTTCTTTTTGACAGGGAGAGTGAAGACAGGCTAAGGCTTGCGTTTGCGGATGCGGACAAGACGGCTTCCGGGAAACAGCCTGATCAACAGCAGACACCTGCAGCGGGCAGACGAAAGGAGTGAGATCTGCTATGAATATGGCGAAAGGCAGATTCGGCAATTTAAAAGGCTGGCTGTACCTGCTCCCGGCGGTTCTATTTCTGGGCGCGTTCCTGGTGTACCCGCTGATTGACGTGTTTATTTATTCGTTCGAGGAAGGCTACAATTTTACCTCGCAGACCTACTACGGCGTGGGTATTTACAACTATTCCTATGTCCTGCATGACCCCTATTTTCTGCAGGCGGTAAAAAATACCTTCATTCTTGTAATCATCACTGTACCGATTTCGACCGGCCTGGCGCTGCTGATTTCGGTTGCTCTGCACTCGATCAAACGGTTTCGGAACCTGCTGCAGACGATTTATTTTCTGCCCTATGTCACCAACACGCTGGCGGTTGGCCTGGTCTTTATGATCCTCTTTAAAAAGACGGCCTACAGCGACGGCATGATCAACTTGCTGATCAACTTTTTCGGCGGTACTTCTGTGGACTTTATCGACGGACCGTACTGGGCAAAGATGCTGGTGCTCTGTATCTATACGATCTGGGTCGTCATGCCGTTCAAGATCCTGATCCTGACCGGAGCTCTGGCGTCTGTCAATGAGGACTATTACAAGGCAGCGCGCGTAGACGGCACCTCGAAATTCCGAATTTTCTGGAAAATTACTCTGCCGATGATCTCCCCGATGATTTTTTACCTGGTGATCACAGGCTTCATCGGAGCGTTCAAGGCCTACAGCGACGTCGTTGCGCTGTTTGGGACCGACCTGAACGCGGCTGAGATGAATACGATTGTCGGGTATGTGTATGACATGCTCTACGGCGACAGCGGCGGATATCCGTCCTACGCGTCTGCGGCAGCGATCCTGCTGTTTGTGATCATACTGACCATTACATGCATTAATCTGCTGGTGAGCAGGAGGGCGCAGCAGTAAAAAATGAATATTGCATCTTCGAAATGAGAGGCTTGTTGATATGGATGATTATACAAAAATGGAAAAAGGCGCGCGCCTCTGGAGCCGGATTGTGGGCATTGGAAAGGCGGTGCTGCTGGCGCTGTGGGCGCTGATTGTGCTCTTTCCGTTTTACTGGATGGTGCTGACTTCGGTGAAGAGCTATGGGGAATACAGCTCAGAATCGGTGCCGAAGTTTTTCACGCTGACGCCCACCTGGCAGAATTACGCGGACGCATTTACGCAGGTGCCGCTGGCCCGGTATCTGGCGAACACAGTATTTTTCGCGCTGGTGACGACGGCGATTATGCTGGTGGTGATTACGCTGTCGGCGTACGCATTCGCACGGCTGGATTTTCGGGGGAAAAATGTGGTGTTTGTGTTTTTCCTTTCGCTGATGATGATTCCCAATGAGCTGGTGATCATTACAAATTTTGTGACCATCACGAATCTGAATCTGCGCAATTCGTTTCCGGGCCTGATTCTGCCGTCGGTGACATCGGTTTTCTATATTTATCTGCTGAAGGAAAATTTTGAGCAGGTTCCGGACAGTCTGTATTATGCCGCAAAGGTGGACGGAACTTCGGATTTTAAATATCTATGGAAGGTGATGCTGCCGATCTCCAAGCCGACGGTGACGACGATCACGATTCTGAAGGTGATCGAGTGCTGGAACTCTTACGTGTGGCCGCGCCTGATCACGGATGACCAAAACTATTATCTGGTGTCGAACGGGATTCAGGAGATCCGGGAGAACGGCTTCGGCCGAGAGAATATCCCGGCAATGATGGCAGCAGTTGTGGTGATTTCCGTGCCGCTGATTGTGCTGTTTCTGATTTTCCGGAAGCAGATCATGGCAGGCGTGTCGCGCGGGGGACTGAAGGCTTGAAAAAGCAGGGTGGTTTAAGAAAATGAATGGAAAACGATGGAAAAAAACATCAGACGGTTCTTTCCGTATCGGGCGAAGAAGGATTTCCTTCGCATTCCTGATGCTGATTTGCGTATTTTCCCTGACGGCCTGTCACGGCGCAAAGGAAACGAAAGAGGCGTTTGCGGTGCCGGACGAGTTTGACGAGTCGCAGGAATATGAGATTACGTTCTGGGCGAAAAATGATACGAACAAAACGCAGGTGGCGATCTACGAGCAGGCGGTTGCGGATTTTGAGGAGCTGTATCCGAATATTACGGTGAACATCCGGTTGTATACGGATTATTCGGATATCTATAACGACGTGATCACGAATATCGCGACGGATACGACGCCGAATGTCTGCATCACGTACCCGGATCATATCGCCACGTATCTGACTGGCGACAATCAGGTCGTCTCGCTGGACGATCTGATGACGGATGAAAAATACGGGCTGGGCGGGAGTGAACTGGCCTTTGATTCGCCGACGGTCGATGAGATTGTGCCGCAGTTTCTGGAGGAATGCCAGATCGACGGATATTATTATGCCCTGCCCTACATGCGTTCGACTGAGGCCTGCTATGTGAACAAGACCTATGTTGAAGCTCTGGGTTTTGAACTGCCGGAGACGCTGACCTGGGATTTTATCTGGGAGGTGTGCGAGGCGGCAATGGAAAAGGACGAAGATGGCAATTTTGTGGTGAATGGTCAGAACGTCATGATCCCGTTTATCTACAAATCGACGGACAATATGATGATCACCATGCTGAAGCAGCTGGACGCAGGCTATTCGACGGAGGACGGAGAAATCCTGATCTTTAACGATACAACGACGGAGCTGCTGTACGAGATCGCGGAATACGCCGAATCGAGAGAGTTTTCCACCTTCAAGATTTCCGGCTATCCGGCCAACTTCCTGAATGCAGGGCAGTGTATTTTCGCGATTGACTCCACAGCCGGGGCCACCTGGATGGGCACGGACGCACCGCTTCTGGACATCAGCGAGGATAAGCTGGTCGAGTTTGAGACTGTGGTCATGGCGGTACCGCAGTACGATACGGAAAATCCGCAGATGATTTCCCAGGGACCGTCCATCTGTATTTTTAACAAAGACGATCCGCAGGAGGTTCTTGCTTCCTGGCTGTTCGCCCAGTATCTGCTCACAAACGAGGTGCAGATCGCGTATTCTCAGACCGAAGGCTATCTTCCGGTGACAACCAAAGCGCAGGAGTCGGCAGAGTATCAGGACTATCTGTCCCGCTCAGGCGAGGACAATTCCACCTACTACAGCGTGAAAATCGACGCCGCAAAGCTGCTGCTTGACAACATTGAAAACACCTTCACCACGGCTGTTTTCAACGGTTCCACTTCCCTGCGGAGCGCGGCGGGACAATTGGTTGAAAATACAACCAAATCCGCCCGGCGCTCGGAGACGATTGATGACGCGTATTTCGAGACACTCTACAGCGACGTGACATCTCTCTATCGTCTTGACCAGATCGAGACGACCGACGATGGGGACGACGGAGGGCTGAAGGATCTGGGACCGCTGCCGCGGACTTCGGTGATTTTGCTTGGCACAATCGCGGCAGTGTGGGCGTTGATTTTGCTGTATCTGCTGTGGCAGGCGGTGCGGAAGCGGAGACTGCGAGGCTAAATTACCGTTGTCTGGTCGGATGGACAGGATATTTGTCCGGATGAATTGTATGAATTTGGGAAAATGGCATCCTGAACATAGGTAATAGTGGTCTAAAAATTATTCAATTTTTATATGATCAAAATCAACCAGGAGGAAAAAAGAATGGACTTAAAAGAAATATTGCAGCATGTGGATCACACCCTGCTGGCGCAGGACGCGACCTGGGAGCAGATTCAGCAGATCTGCGACGATGCAGTGAGCTATGGGACGGCGTCGGTGTGCATTCCGCCAAGCTATGTAAAGAAGGCCAGTGAGTATCTGCAGGGAAAAAAGGCTGCTTTGCAGGATAAAACGGCTGCGGCAGGTGCAGCCTGTGCCGGAAGCTTTCCGGCTGTTTGTACGGTTATCGGTTTCCCGAACGGCTACAATACGACCGCAGTCAAGGAATTTGAGACAAAGGATGCGATTGCAAACGGCGCAGATGAGATTGATATGGTCATCAACATCGGCTGGGTGAAGGATCAGAGGTACGACTGCATCCGGGAGGAAATCCGCACCCTGAAGGCCGCCTGCGGAGACAAAATCCTGAAGGTGATCATTGAAACCTGTCTGCTGACGGACGAGGAGAAAATCCGGCTCTGCGAAATTGTCACGGAAGCAGGCGCTGATTTCATCAAGACCTCGACTGGCTTCAGCAAGGGCGGTGCGACCTTCGCGGATGTCGCTCTTTTTGCGGAGCATGTCGGGAGTGATGTGAAAATCAAGGCAGCCGGAGGGATTTCATCGCTGGATGATGCGGCGCATTTTCTGGAGCTGGGGGCGTCCAGACTTGGCACCAGCCGGATTGTGAAGATCGCGAAGCAATTATAAACAGGCTTTTTCCCGCCGGGTTATGCCCTCGCCGGGAGGCATTCCATGCTTCTATGGGATATTCCCCAATCTCCGATTGCGGGGGTGGGTATTCTATACAATGCGCGGGATAAGCTTAACAGCTGAGAAGATATGGAACCGTTATGTTCTGACACGATTATATTTTATACTAGGAGGTAAAAAATGGGAGTTGACGCAGCAAAAGCTAAAGAAACAATTGAAAGCGGCAAAGCCATCCTCGGCCTGGAATTCGGATCGACGAGGATCAAGGCGGTATTGGTGGACGAGGCGAACCAGCCGATTGCGTCCGGCAGTCATGAGTGGGAAAACCAGCTTCTTGACGGAAGGATCTGGACCTACAGTCTGGATGCCATCTGGAGCGGACTGCGGGACTGCTACAGCGATCTTGCGGCAGATGTGAAGAAGCAGTATGATACGGAGATTGTAAATCTTGCGGCCATCGGCTTCAGCGCGATGATGCACGGCTATCTGGCTTTTGACAAAAACGATGAGCTGCTGGTGCCGTTCCGCTCCTGGAGAAATACCATTACGGAGCAGGCGGCAAAAGAGCTGTCTGAGCTTTTCCAGTTTAATATTCCGCAGAGATGGAGCATTGCTCATCTGTATCAGGCGATTCTGAATGGGGAAGAGCATGTGAAGGATGTCACGTTTATTACTACGCTCGCTGGTTATATGCACTGGCAGATGACCGGTCAGAAGGTGCTGGGCATCGGCGATGCGTCCGGCATGTTTCCGATCGACAGTGAGACCAGAGATTACAATCAGAAAATGATGGATCAGTTTGACGCGCTGGTCGCTCCCAAAGGGTATCCCTGGAAGCTGCGCGAAATTCTGCCGAAGGCTCTTCTGGCCGGGGAGGATGCAGGTCTCCTGACCGAGGAAGGCGCGAAAAAGCTGGATGTTTCCGGAAAACTGAAAAGCGGCATTCCGATTGCCCCGCCGGAAGGCGACGCAGGCACTGGTATGGCTGCGACGAACAGCGTAGCGGTACGCACTGGCAATGTCTCAGCCGGCACATCCGTTTTCGCCATGATCGTACTGGAAAAAGCGCTTTCAAAGGCGTACCCGGAGATCGACATGGTGACGACCCCGACCGGCGATGCAGTAGCGATGGTGCACTGCAACAACTGCACCTCCGACCTGAACGCATGGGTGGGGCTGTTCCGCGAGTTTGCTGAGACCTTTGGAGTAAAGGTTGATATGAATCAGCTCTTTGGCACCCTCTATAACAAAGCACTCGAGGGCGACAAAGACTGCAGCGGCATCATTTCCTATAATTATTTCGCAGGAGAGCCGGTGACTGGCCTGAATGAAGAAGGCCGCCCGCTGATGGTGCGTACACCGGATGCGAAATTCACTCTTGCAAACTTCATGCGTTCGAACCTGTACGGCTCCCTGGCAACCCTGAAAATCGGCCTTGATCTGCTGCTGAAAAACGAAGACGTGCAGGTAGACCGTATCATGGGACACGGCGGCCTGTTCAAGACAAAAGGCGTCGGCCAGAGCATCCTCGCCGCGGCGATGAACTCCCCGGTATCCGTGATGGAGACCGCAGGAGAGGGCGGCCCCTGGGGCATGGCGATCCTGGCCTCCTATCTGGTACATAAAAAGGGCGGCGAGACTCTCGACACCTTCCTGAATGAGAGCGTATTTGCCGGTTGCGAAGGCACCGAGATGCAGCCCGATCCGGCGGATGTCGAAGGATTCGACCGTTATATCGAGAGCTACAAGGCCGGCATCGCGGTAGAAAAAGCGGCGGTGGAAGCGATCTGAAGCTTTTTGGGATCAGGAAATACCTTCCCTGTAAAAAACCCCGGATATCTTGGCTTAACAGTGATAAGGAACTAATACAAACTTATCAACTGTTAGCCGACAAAATCGGGTGTGCATAGCGGAAGCAATGCCAA
>JAJQFO010000308.1 GCA_021201095.1 Lachnospiraceae bacterium | reverse complement strand
GTATAAAGTACAACAAAGAGGGAGGCTGGGTGCATGTCTCTCTCAATGTTGACAGCAAGTATTTTTATATTAAGGTGGAGGATTCCGGCATCGGGATACCGGAGGATTCCCAGGAGCATATTTTTGAACGTTTTTACCGGGTGGACAAATCGCATTCCCGCGAGATTGGCGGCACCGGACTGGGTCTGGCAATTACGAGGAGTGCGGTGCTGATGCATCACGGCGCGATCAAGGTCTACAGCCGTGAGGGCGAGGGGACGACCTTTACGGTGCGCATTCCGCTGAAATATGTGCCGTGACATGCATGGCTGTGAATCAGTCAGCGGTATTTTCATACGTTGGGAGCTGCCGCAAAATAACTTGCGCAGATCCTTAGCCATAAAGAATACTCTGATTTTGTCTGCGGTCTTTAGCTTGACGGCAGACTATGCAGACGAGTATTCTGGCTTGTTTGTGCAGACGTTTGGAGGGGTTCAGTGAGCTGTATAAAAAGAATTTTTGCCGTTCTGGCGCTGACCGCCATACTGCTGATGCTCGGCGGATGCGCGGATAACGGCAGCAAAAATACCAGCTATACGATTTATTATAAGAGTTCGACAGGGACCAGTCTCTATGAGGTCAGCTATGTTCCGTCGGCGGAAACCTTTGACGAAATGATGACAGAGCTGATGACGCAGATGTCTGTGATTCCGGAGGATGCCGGATATGTCAGTACCATCCCTGAGACGGTGGTTTATCAGGGATATGAGCGCGGAATCGACGCGCTGCGCATTGATTTTTCCTCCGAGTATTATGAGATGAGCAACACTACTGAGGTGCTGCTGCGAGCGGCCGTGGTCAAGACGATCTGTCAGATTCCCGGTGTTACGAAAATTATGATTACCGTGGATTCGGAACAGCTGGTGGATGCGGACGGGGAAGTAGTCGCGGCGATGGATGCAGAGAGCTTTATTGATACCAAAAACGGGGGCATTAATTCCTACCAGTCAGCGTCACTTGTGCTGTATTTTCCGAATCAGGACGGTACAAAGCTGAAAAAGGAAGTACGGAATGTGGACTATTCGAGCAACATGGTCTTAGGACGTGTGATCGTAGAGCAGCTGATAGCGGGTTCTGAGTATTCGGACCGAAGGAATGTGCTCAATTCTTCCACAGAGATTATCGATGTCTCCGAAAAGAACGGCATCTGTACCCTGAATCTCAGCGAGGAGTTTAATCAGACTCCGGCAGAAAATGCCCCATCAGCGGAGGCTGCGCTTTATGCGATTGTAAATTCTATCTGTGAAACCTCGGACACCATCAGCGGTGTAAGGATTACGGTTGAAGGCTCCAGCAATGTGCTGTTCTGGGATGAGATAGATCTGAACGATGTATTTATTCTGAATCAGGAGATTATAGAGACGGAAACCCTGGAATCCGGGGAGGCGGAAGGAGAGCCGACTGCGGAGGAGACTGAAATTGTCCAGACCGCGGATGAAGAAGGGGAAGCGGAGGAAAGCCCGGATACAGCCGGGACCGAAGATGATCTGACTGAGAATGGGACGGAAACTGGAGACAATGTGTCTGACACTTCTGTATCAGATGCGTCGCAGGATGCGGACACTTCCGGGACAGATACGTCAGGGAATGCAGATTCTTCCTGGGCGGATACGTCAGAGAATGCGGGTTCTTCAGGATCAGATACGCTGCAGGATGCGGCTCCATCCGGGTCTGCTGTGTCGGAGAATGCGGGAGCCTCCGGGACAGATCTGGCAGGAGATGGTTCTGACGAGGCAGAGACTTCCGCGGATGATGCTTCTGACAATAATGGAGTTCTTGCCGGAGCGGACTGATAGTGTTGATGTGAAGATTTTCCTGATATTCATAAGTATATAAGGTTTCTTCGTTGATGCCGGCTTCGTTTTGGGCTGCGGACAGTTTTCTGTTTGGCGGTATGGGCTGCGGACAGTTTTCTGCTTAGCGGTATGAGCTGCATACAGTTTTTGCTTTAACGTTATGTGCAGAGCATTTGGAAAGGGATGATGCGATGAGAAGACGACCGCTGGCGTTTTTGTGCCTTGCGGCCGCGCTTTTTCTGACATTGGCCGGGTTTACCCGTGCCTCTGAAAGAAAATCTGCGCTTCTTGCAGCACAGGAGTATCTGTCAGATATGGCGGGCACGGAGGGCACGCTGATTCTGGAGGGAAGTGTCGCTGAAGTCTGTGCAGTATCTGACGGATTCCGTCTTTTTGTAGACCAGATCCATATTTTTCAGTCCGGCATCCTGGCCGGTACCTTATCGCCCCGGCTGAAGCTTATGCTGACAGTCGGGACAGATACATATTTACCGGGAGACCAGGTACGTGTAAGCGGCAGCTGGAAATTATTTACGGAAGCGGGAAATCCCGGACAGTTTGATACACAGGAGTATTATTTTGCCAGAAATACGCTTGGGAGTATATCGGGGCCGACCGTGTCGCTGCTGGTCGAGGGGAAATGGTCGCTTATTCGGATGCTTTCCGGTATTCGGCGGACTCTGCGTGGTTCTTATCTGCAGATTCTGGAGGAGAAAGCGGCGCGGACCGTTTCTGCGATCAGCCTTGGGGAAAAGAGCTTCATGGAGCAGGAGTGGAAGCAGCTCTATCAGGAGGGCGGCATTGCCCACATTATTTCCATCAGCGGTCTTCACATCAGTCTGATCGGGATGTGCATTTATAAGCTTCTGCGCCGTATCCGGCTGCCCTTTATTCTGGCCTCGCTGCCATCCGCTGTGTTTGTGATTCTGTATGCGCTGATGTCCGGCTTTGGAATATCGTCCGTGCGGGCCTGTTTG
Source organism: Lachnospiraceae bacterium (assembly GCA_021201095.1). Taxonomy (GTDB): domain Bacteria; phylum Bacillota; class Clostridia; order Lachnospirales; family Lachnospiraceae; genus Choladousia. The sequence goes on along the minus strand of JAJQFO010000308.1, from coordinate 11,752 downwards.
ATGTTTATCCTGTGGCTTGGCTCACAGATCGTCGGCAGAAAAAATGACATGCTGACGTCCACTGCCATAGCCGCAGCTCTGATTCTGGCTGGAAATTCGTATTCAGCAGTGCAGTCTTCTTTTTTGCTGTCCTTTGGAGCAATTTTATCCATTGCGTTGCTTGTGCCGGTGCTGACAGCCGCAAATCCCTTCCAGGAACGGACACGGAGAAAGAACATGCGGAATGTGCAAAACGAAAGTGCTGCGCAGAATCTGAGAAAAATACGAAATGTTCAAAATACACAGTTGCCAGAGAATGCCCGAAATGAAAAAAATGTACGGAACATAAATAGCAAGCAGAATGCAGGCTCCGAGAGGAATTTCTTCGGAGAAAAAGCGGAATCCTGCCTGCGAAGCGCGTATGCAGCCGGTGATTTTCTGTGGAGAGCATTCAGCGGCGGCCTGGGGATTTGGATCGGCGCGCTTCCGGTTACCCTCTGGTTTTTCTACCAGACTTCACCGTGGAGCATTCTGGCAAATCTGGCCGTGATTCCGCTGATGTCCGCTCTGATGGCATCCGCGCTGCTTTCCTGCCTGGCGGGGCTGATCAGCGTTCCGCTCGGGACATTTCTGGCTGCGCCGGTTTACTACCTGCTGGGCTTTTTTGAGTGGCTGTGTACCATGGAACAGAAGCTGCCGGGCGCGGTCTGGATCGCGGGACGCCCAGCCATTTGGAGCATAGTAATTTACTATGCATTGCTGATTGGCGCGGCGGTGGGAACGATGACTATTCTGAAGCAGCAGCGCCGGCAAAAGCAGGCGGGGCGGACGCAGCAGTGCCGATCAAACCGGCGGCTGCACGGCTGCACAGGTATGCCGGAAGGACGACTCCAGACTCTGTCAGCCCGGCTGTCATTTGCAAATACAGATCGCCCGACCAAAAATCGGTTGAGTAAAACGGGGCAACAGAATCAAATTAGTGCAGGGAAAACGGGGCATACGCCTGCAATCCTCTGGGTGCTGACGTTTTTCCTTTGCATCTGCCTGATGGGCTTTCATCCCCGCAGCCGCCTTACCGTGACCTGTCTGGATGTGGGCCAGGGTGACGGGGCACTGATTCAGCTGCCGGATGGAACAAACTGCCTGATTGACGGCGGGAGCACTTCAGTGAGCTCTCTGTGGGAATATCGGATCAGCCAGACAGTCAAATATTATGGAATCAGCACCATTGATTATATCTTTCTCTCTCACGCCGACAGCGACCACATCAGCGGGATCGAGGAATATCTGGAGGACTATCTGCCGGGATACGCGCAGAAAAATGCCCATGGGATTTCCCTGAAAAACCTGGTTTTGCCGCCGACCGCTGATGCGAGCGATTTTGAGACGCTGACAGAAAGATGTCAGGAGCTTGGAATCACCGTGCTTCGGATGGAAGCAGGGTCTGTGCTGGGAAACGCAGCTGTTTCTGCGTCTTCTGCGGCTCCCGGAACATCAGCCGGAGGATCTTCTGCAGCTTCCGGAGCGTCGGCGGGGGATTCTTCTGCAGCTTTCGGAGAATCAGTCAGCGGTTCTTCGGCAGTTGAGAAGCTGCCGGGAGGCAAGTCTTCGGTGTCATCATCCGCTATCTGGTCGCTGACCTGCATGGCGCCCTCTTCTGTCTCTCTGTCAGGAGACAAGAACGAGGATTCCATGGTGCTTCTTTTGCAGTATGGAAATTTCCGGATGCTTTTTACCGGAGATCTGGAAGGAGAGTCTGAGCTGGCACTGGCCGCCTCAGGTGCTGATATTTCCTGCGATGTCCTGAAAGTAGGCCATCATGGCTCCAAGGGTGCTTCCTCAGAGTCATTCCTTGAGGCTGTCTCACCGGCTTTTGGCATTATTTCCTGCGGGGAAAACAATACCTATGGGCATCCGGCTGCGGCAGCCGTGGAACGGCTGAATGCTGCGGGGGTCACGCTCTACGCTACGATGGACTGCGGGGCGATGACAGTCAGAAGTGACGGCACGAGCTATCGGATCTCCGGATATTTGGGAACAGAAGAGTACGTAGAAGAAAGCTCGTGAAAAGACGCACATGATTTCAGCTTATCTTCTTGTCCGAGAAAAATACATGTATATCATTTGTTTTTTGCATCTGAAGGAGATGCAAAAGAACGGCAGCTACGTAAATGATTATATCAGTAAGTGTGCCAGTCGACTGCACTGATAAATGTATCAGACAATAGCAATCAGGTATGCTGCGGAGGAAATTCGCTATGCTTCATTTGCCCAGATTGATGCTTGCCGCTCCGGGAAGCGGCAGCGGAAAAACGATGATTACCTGCGGAATGCTGCAGGCGTTCCGTAAACGCGGTTTGAATCCTGCGTCTTTCAAGTGCGGCCCGGACTACATCGATCCGATGTTTCACACCAGGGTAATCGGCACTCCGTCGAGAAACCTGGATACCTTTTTTACAGATCCAAAGACCACGCGTTATTTATTTGCACGGACAGCTCAAAATGCCGGAATTTCTGTTCTGGAAGGTGTCATGGGCCTTTATGATGGTCTGGGGGGCATTTCCGTGAAAGCCTCCTCCTATGACCTCGCTGCAGTGACTGAGACACCGATTATTCTGATCGTAAACGCACGGGGCATGAGCCTGTCCGTGATTCCGTTGATACAGGGATATCTGGATTATGAGAAGAAAGTCGATCTCCTTTCCACTTCAGCTGATCCTGAACAGACACCAATGAGATCTCCTGAGCCTCATAATGCACAGAGCCTGAGCTCTGCTTCAAAAAAAGACAAAAGATGCACTTTGAATGAGAAGAAGGTCTTGCGCGATAGTGAAACGCAATCGATGGATAAGCCTCGGCGTACCCCTGGAATCATCCGCGGAGTTATCCTGAATCAGACAACGAAAATGACATACCTCTTACTAAAAGAAGAGATCGAGAAACAGACGGGTGTGCGTGTATATGGATATGTTCCAAGGCTGGATGACGCCGCGGTGGAAAGCCGCCATCTCGGCCTGGTGACCCCGGATGAGATCGCAGATTTGAAAAGCAGGCTCTCGCGTCTGGCCGGGGAACTTGAACAGTGTCTGGATCTGGACGGAATCCTCGCTTTGGCGCAGAATGCGGCGAATTATGAGGATGAGGACCTGAAAATACCAGATAGCATTGGCAAATATGTACGTGAACAGAGTCAGGAAGCATCCTTCTCCGCTTCGCTCCAGTCGGCGAATATCCCGCAAAAAATGCGGGATGCTTCCCGGCGAAGGCTAAACGGACATTCGCTGGATGTCCAGTGCCCTTCCGATAAGTTATATTCTCTCCGGATTGCTGTCGCGCGTGATGAAGCCTTCTGTTTTTATTATCAGGACAATCTCGACCTGTTGGAAATGCTCGGCACAAAGCTGGTTTTCTTCTCCCCTTTGTGGGATGAGAAGCTTCCGGAAGAAGCTTCCGGACTGATTCTGGGAGGAGGCTACCCGGAGCTGTACGCGCAGCAGCTTTCTGAAAACCCTTCTATGAAAGAGTCTATAAGCAGCGCGATTAAAAACGGCCTGCCTTATCTGGCGGAATGCGGCGGCTTTATGTATCTGCATGAGGAAATGGAAGACATGAAAGGACGCTCCTGGCCGATGTGCGGCTGTATTTCCGGGAGGGCTTTCCACACAAAAAAGCTGGGAAGATTCGGCTACATTTCGCTGGGTGTGCGGGAAAAAGAAGTATCTTTGGCCTCATGTGCAGCCACACCGGTAAGTACACGATCAAATACATTGAAAAGTACACAGGAAGTCCTTCGCCAGTCTGGAGAGGCTGTCTGTACACAGGAAGGCTTTCTCAAGCCGGGGGAGACCATCCGCGCACATGAATTTCACTATTTTGACAGCACGGATCCGGGCAATGCCTATACAGCGAGAAAACCAGTCGGAAAACGGACCTGGGATTGTGTTCACTCATCTGAACACAGCGCGGCAGGGTACCCGCACCTTTACTACTGGTCAAATCCTGCCTTTGCGGCACGGTTTGTATCCAGCGCCAGGAGGTATTGTGCAGCACATCAGAAAGGGACACTGACGATTTAATCTGCGACCATAGATCGGAGGCGTGAATATGAAAACATTTAATACGGCGGTAATATGCAACCCTCAGAAACACTATATGGTGGACATATCCCCGAAAATAGATCGTATCATTGCGCGATATATAGAGCCGGGCAAATATTTTTCGATTAACCGCGGCAGACAATATGGAAAGACGACTACCCTGAGTACTTTGGCTCGTAAGCTGCGTCAGAATTATTATTGCCTTCAAATAAGTTTTGCCTGGGCAGATGGTATTTTTGAGTCAGAGTATCGTATGGTATCTGGATTTGTGGGATATATAAAAAAAGAATTGAGACTGGAACATGTGCCAGAAAAACTGCTTATCGACTGGAGCAGAGAGATTAATGAAAAAGATCCGATGGCGGATTTGGATGAAAGAATTACAAATCTGTGTGCCCAAAGCGACCGGGAAATCATTCTGATGATTGACGAAGTGGACAAGGCTTCAGATAATCAGCTGATGCTGCAGCTTCTGGGGATGCTGAGAGATAAATATATTCAGCGTGAAGATGGAAGAGACTATACATTTAAAAGTATCATACTGGCCGGTGTGTATGATATCAAGAATTTGAAACTGAAGATTCGCCCGGAAGAGGAGCATATTTACAATTCCCCCTGGAATGTAGCAGTGGAGTTTGAGGAAGATCTGAGCTTTTCAACTGATGAGATTGCCGGCATGCTGCGAGAATATGAGCAGGATTATCATACCGGGATGGATGTTGATGCCATAGCAGAGATGATTTATGACTATACATCCGGTTATCCAGTTTTGGTATCGGACATTTGCAGGCGTTTGGATGAAACAATTACAGGGACTGAAAATTTTCCCGACCGTGCGGCAGCCTGGACCCGTGCTGGAGTGACAGAGGCCGTTAAAATCATACAGCAGACACGGACTCCTTTGCTGGAAGATATGATTAAGCAGCTGGAGGATTATCCGAATCTGAAGGACATGCTGAACCGTATTTTATTCGAAGGAGAAACAATTCCTTTTAATGCCTACAATCAGGTATTAAATCTAGCGAAAATGTTTGATTATATTAAGTCGGTCAATGGGCATGGCGAAGTTGCCAATCGGATTTTCGAAGTGGTATTATACGATTATTTTCTTTCAGAGGAAAAGCTGGGCAGTCCAGCCAGCAGGGATGCGCAGTTAAACCGGAGCGAGTTTATCAAAAAAGGAAAACTGGATATGGATGCGCTGCTGCGCAGATTTTCGGAACACTATACAGATATTTATACCAGTAAAGATCAGAAATTCGTCGAAAAGCATGCGAGAAAAATATTTTTGATGTATCTAAAACCGGTTATAAATGGCACCGGAAATTATTATGTGGAGGCCCAGACGCGTGACGCGAAGCGCACAGACATCGTGGTGGATTACCGAGGAGAACAATTTGTGGTTGAGATCAAGATCTGGTACGGCCCGAAATATAACGAAACCGGTGAACAGCAGCTCTGCGGTTATCTGGATCGTCTTCACCTGAAAAAAGGCTATTTGCTGACTTTTAGTTTTAATAAGAACAAAGAGACCGGAATCAAAGAAATTATTCTGGGAGACAAGGTGCTTCTGGAAGTAACTGTATAATATTTGCATTTGTATATCTGCCCCGATATCAGAGAACATACTTGAAAAAGTATTGCGGAGTATGTCATAAGATGTTGGTAGTACTGACGGATTCCTTATGATTCTGCCTGTCTGGTTCAATTGAAGATTTCTATGTAAGCACAGGGAGCATCAAACTGATTGAGACGCAGGCATCGGGCTTAAAGTGAGGGAAAATTGACATGGAAGAACGAGATTTACAAAAAGCAATAGAAGCTATCACACCGGGAGATACGGCAGCCGCCGGGCTTTGCCGGAGGCGCTGGGACAGTATTGCAAAGCCTCTGCACAGCCTTGGCTGGCTGGAGGATACGGTAGCGCGGATCGCGGCCGCACAGCACAGCCCCGAAATACGTACGCAGAAAAAAATTTTGGTGCCGATGTGCGCGGATAACGGCATCGTGGCAGAAGGCGTGACGCAGACCGGACAGGAAGTGACGGCGATCGTAGCGGAAAACTTTCTGGATGAGCAGTCCTGCGCGGCGATTATGTGCCGTCTGGCGGGAGCGGACATCCGCCCGATCGACATTGGCATGGTGGCGGATACTCCTCGTGTGGAGAAACGAAAAGTTGCCTACGGCACGAAGAATTTTGCCAAAGAACCGGCCATGACACGGGAAGAGGCAATTCAGGCGCTGATGGTCGGAATTATGCTGGCAGGTGAGCTCAAGGAGCAGGGGTATGATCTGATTGCGACCGGCGAGATGGGCATCGGCAATACGACGACCTCCAGCGCGGTGGCGAGCGCCCTGCTCGGGGTACCTGCTGTGGAGATGACCGGGCGCGGCGCCGGACTCTCCACGGAAGGTTTGAATAAAAAGATATTTGTAATCCAGGAGGCACTGGAGCGCTACGGCCTGACCGGCTCGCCTGTAGATCCTCTGACTGTCCTTTCCTGTGTCGGAGGGTTCGACCTCGCCGGAATCGCAGGACTTTTCCTCGGGGGTGCATATCATCACATTCCGGTACTGATTGACGGATTTATTTCTTCAGTCGGAGCCCTTCTGGCAGTCCGGCTTTGTCCGGCTACCGGAGATTATATGATCGCCACCCATGTTTCCAAAGAGCCTGCCGCGCGCAGAATCCTGAAGGAGCTTTCCCTCGAGCCTGCGCTGGATGCAGGCATGTGTCTGGGAGAGGGCAGCGGCGCGGTCGCCGCGTTTCCGCTGATCGATATGGGCGCGGAAATCTATCATAGGATGAGCACTTTCGAGCAGATACAGGTGGAGGCGTATCAGGAGCTGGAATAGTGTTTTAGGATGACAGGGCTTATGCCGTTTGTTGCTTCGGCAAAGATTAGTACAATAAATGAAAAGGGATAGAAATATGTCACCAAGACTGGCATTAGTAGTACCTTGTTATAATGAAGAAGCAGTCCTCCCCGAAACCATCCGGCAGCTGGGGGGACTGCTTGAAGAATTGAAAAATAACAACCAGGTCTCTTCAGACAGTCTGCTGCTGTTTGTCGATGATGGCAGCAGCGACCGTACCTGGGAGATCATTTGGGAGGAACACCGGAAAAACGAACCGTCCGTCTGGGGGATGAAGCTTGCCCGAAATTCCGGGCATCAGAATGCGCTGCTTGCCGGACTGCTGGGCATAAAGCCGTTTGCGGATATTACCATCTCCATTGATGCAGATTTACAGGACGACATTTCTGTAATCAGCGAGATGATTGAAAAATACGGGGAAGGAAATGAAATTGTGTTTGGCGTACGGGAAGACCGATCTTCTGACACCTGGTTTAAAAGGACTTCTGCGGAGGCTTTTTACCGCCTGATGAACTGGATGGGTGCGGCGACGGTGAAGAATCATGCAGATTTTCGCCTGATGAGCCGCCGGGCGCTGGATGAGCTGGAAAAATATAAGGAGCGGAATCTGTTCCTGCGGGGCATTGTGACCAACATCGGCTTTCAGACCGCCGAAGTATATTACACACGGAAAAAGAGGATGGCGGGCGAATCAAAATATCCGCTGCCAAAAATGATAGCGTTTGCGCTTCAGGGAATCACTTCCTTCAGCATTAAGCCAATGACTCTCATCTCCTTTGTCGGGATTGGCAGTATCCTTGTGAGTTTGATAGCCATTATCTATTCTCTGGTCGGTCATTTCACGGGAAATACGGTAAGCGGATGGACCTCCCTGTTCTGTTCGGTCTGGTTTCTGGGCGGTATGATTTTGCTCGCCCTGGGCATTATCGGGCAGTATATCGGGAATATCTATATGGAAGTCAAAGAGCGGCCGCGCTATATAGTAGAAACGGAGCTTTTTTCCGAAGCAGGATCCAGTAAAGATAAACAGGACTCTGCATGAAATGATTGAAAAAGTTTTCCGCAAAAGGCGTGCTTCCATGTGCAGAGTGGATGAAATGGAATTGTGTCAATTGCTATGAGATTTTTTGCAGAGTGTTTTCCATACCAATAGGATTCGGGAAAGTCCGTCGCCGGCTGTAATGATGAACACAGGCATCAGGCAGAGCAGGTAGCGGCTGTTGCACTCCCAGATGCTTTCAAAAATGAAAAAACCAACCAGAGTCGTTCGGCAGATGAAGGTAAGGGAACTTTCTGCTTTTGCAGAACGCCCTGGCTTTTCTGATCTGAGCGATCCGAATGAAAAAATACCAGAAGCAAAGACTCCAAGCATCAGAATAAAATAATATACAGAGACCAGGATATGGATCGGCCGCGACAGAGAGCCGTTTTTATAAAATAGCTTCTGGAACAGAGAGGATTCTGCCAGAGTGCTGTCAGATATGTAATCGTCGGCACTCAGCATGCATTTACACCAGGTTCGCCGGAGCTTATTATAAAAAATATGCTTCAGAAGTCCTTTCGCACCAAGATTGCTGAGCCGCTCCTTAATTTCAGAAACCGTCGCGTCGACTTTTTCCTGATAACCGGATATACCTGTGGTAAAGGCATAGTCATCGCTATTATATCCGCCGTTGCCTTTCAGTCCCATCATGACCCAGTGCGTCAGCGGAATTTCATATTCCTCGATCATTTCGTCGGAAACAGCAAGCGCCCTTTCGATCAGAAGATTGGAAGCGGCAAAAACGATAGCAAACGAGCATAGCGCAGCCAGCGTATGGAGCAGGCAGGCTTTTATTTTGCGCTCAGGGAAGCCTCCGCTCTGGCAATCAGCTGAATTCACCGGAGAGGCAGCCATGGAACCGGAATCAGGTCTTTTCTGCACAGGAGGTTCAGCATCAAGGCTTTTCTGCACAGATATTTTTATGGAATCACTGTAAAATCCAGACGAAAGCATGCGCAGGGTTTCTTCGATGAAAATTGCCAGAACCGGGATAAAAACAAGTACCTTCAGTTTATAAGCGGCTGCAGCGGTAGCGCCTGAAAGAGCGAGGCAAAGGTATGTTTGCTTTGCGCTGACCGACAGGCGCAGCCTGCTGTAGAGAAAGAGCAGGAGCGCGCATAGAAACATTCCCGGAATATCAGTGTAGGAGATCTGACCATAAAGATAGATTGGCAGATAAAGAGCAGCCAGAGCACCGATGAAAAACGCTTTTTTTCTGGAAAAATAACATTCTGCCGTCAGATAGATGAGATTGACGGCTGTGACCGCCAGCAGATCACTCACGATCCAGAGCATGATTTTCAGCGTGTCTGCGCTGGCAGCCGGATAAACGCGGAGGATGATTTTGAAAAAGTAAGTGAGAACCATGATCCAGAAACGGTTATTTGCATAAGCGGCGATGTAGGAGGGCAGGGAAGTGGTTCCGCTTGTCGCGATCTGGTACGCGATATTGATGGTGTGGCCCCAGTCCCAGGAAGGCTCTAATTTGTTGGTAAGAAAGGCAGCGGCCAAAACAAGGATGCCTGGCAGCTGAATCAGAACCCAGACAGCCCAAATGGGAAAGGTATGGGAACGGCGCTCATGGTGGCGGTAATCCTGATGGCTGTCAGACGAATGCTTCCGGAGAATGTCTGGAAAAGCTTTCCGCAAAGCGGGCAAAAGTGGAAGCAGGATGAGCAGCATAATGATAAGCGCGATCGCCGGAGGATAGGTCTCGAGCGTATACAGAAACAACTGAATCAACACCAGCCCAAACAGAGCAGTAAAGAGCACATTAGAAAAAGTACGCAATTTATTAGCCATGATAAGTATCCTCCCACTGCATCATAGCACGCGCTTTTGTTTTACGCAAGCATTATCAATTTATATTATGGGTTGGCTCTTCAGCTCTTGCAATCAAGTTTATATAATGATAAGATAGCCTCCGTTCAGACATGACATTGACGGGCTGCCGCCCGGAATGGTTAAATTTGGTATCTACAGGCAATACAGAACAATAAAGGAGCAAAAGAATATGATAACAGAAACCAGAGCGGCAGGAAAAAAGAAATGGATGCATGCTGCTTTATATATGCTTTTTTTTATAACGGTCTGCTTTCTTGCATACCAGCTGCCGTATTGCCATGACGACTGGCACTGGGGCCTGCCGGACCGCGTTGAACTGCTGAAGAAGCTGTTCAAAAATTATAATGGCAGATATCTTGGGAATATTACGATCCTTCTGATTACGCGGAGTGCTTTTGCAAAGACTCTGATTCCGGCCTTCTGGATGGTGTGGCTTTTATGGGAAATGGAGACGGGCATTTTTCAGATTTCAGGGCAGAAAAAGACTGCCGGAAGAACGGGACAGGGTGGCGGTTGGCTTTTTATGCTGCTGCTGACCATTTTTCTGCTTGTTGCCTTGCCCCAGACTCTGTTTGTACAGAGCTATGGATGGTTCGCCGCATTTGCCAATTTTGTGCCGCCGGTGGTATTGTTTCTGGTTTGGTTCAACCAGACAGAGGACATCTACTCGTCCAAAGCAGATTCTTTGGATGAATCGCTGCACTGTGCATTGGGCAGGGGCGTGCACGCAGGCGGAAAGCTTTGCCGGTACATTCTGCTCGGGCTTTGCACACAGCTGTTTTCCGAAAACGTTACAGTGTTTGCCCTGATGTACGCCTGCTGGCTGATTGCTTACGCAAAAATCCGCCGGAATCGTTTTTATTCGGCTCATTTTGCCTATTTAGGAGGAGCGGCTGCCGGAGCTGTTCTGATGTTTATAAACGGAGGATATCGCGGCGGGGTTGGTTTTAAATCTATCAGCCTGTCCGTTGCAGCGATGTATTACCAGCTGCGCGACCAGATCATGGATCATCTGTTTCTGAATAATGCATTGCTGAATGTATCTCTTGCGATCGTGATCGTCTGCCTGCTGATGCGTGCAGAAGCTTCCACTTCGCTGCATTTACGTAAAGCTGGAAAGAAGGGGAAAAAACACTCCCTGCTGGATGCATGTACTGCCCTGATTGTCTGCGGGTTCGCGTTTTACAGTGTCTGGCATTCGATCCGCCCCAACTGGCGCTTTTCTTCGGATGAAGGAACCAATAATCTGGTGGAGCTGCTTTTATGTGCTCTGTTTTTTATGTTTGTTCTGCTTGGCATCTGGCGCACTGTTGATTCATCGGAGCGGATCAGTATCTGCATTTTATACCTTTGTGCCGCAGTGTCTGCGGTGCCTCTGATGGCGGCCAGCCCGATCGGTGCACGCTGTTTTTATTTTAATTATGTCCTTCAGTGTCTGACCGTGCTGAGACTGGCGGAATACCTGCTTAGAGACAGGAAATGTTCCATTTGGTATCCGACACTTCTGACTGCCGCAGCTGTTGCTGTGATGGGAGCGGCATACAGCTATGTATTTACGTGTAATGGAGCAACGGAGCGTTATCGTATTCAACTGATTGAAGAAGCCATTGAAAACGAAGCGGAGGAGGTTGTGCTTCCTTACATGCCGTATCCATCCTGCTGCTATGTTACGGAGCCGATGAACGAGAGCTGGATGAAGTATTATAAGGATTTTTACGGAATCCCGCAGGATATGACGGTGACCTTTCAGTAGAAGATCGGGGATTTCATTCGTGAAACATCCCCGGCTTGTAAGGAAGGTTCGTAGCTGACGGTGAAGGCTCTGAACAGTTACGAAAGTGAAAGCTTTGAATCATACCAGGGTTGTTTCATGAAGAAAATTTAAGCTTGAGAAAAACGTAGATTTTATCGA
>JAJQFO010000351.1 GCA_021201095.1 Lachnospiraceae bacterium | reverse complement strand
GCCTTGATTCTACAGTATTTTTTAATCATAATCCCCATGATTCAGAGAAGAGCCGCTGTTTTGAGCAGTCCCGCATATGACTAAAATAATTTGGTAAAGTACGGTTTCTGGTATCCACCGCTATCAAGAGCATCGCCTCTCCAAACAGCAGCTCCCATTCCTTTGCTTTCTGCCTAAGCTGGTCACAATAGTCTTGAAGTTCATTCTCATCAGTAAATTCCTTCTGCCCCAGAATGTCTAAAATCTTTGGATCGCATTTCTTATCAGACCGATGCTTTCTCCACAATTTCTCATTTTCCAGTCCCCACACGCCTTTTTCCGTGCTATAGTATCTACATTCTTCTTTTCTGGTTCTCTTCCCAGCTGCCGAATCCCGCGAGTGCGTATATAATTCTCTATATATCGTGTAAAGCGGCGTTTTCGCCGTTTTCGGATACTCTACGATCACATGTTCCGGCAAATAATCCTTTATCTCTTTTGCCCTGACTGGGTGTCCGATTCCTTTTAGTGCCCGTGCAACCGCCTCATTCCAGGTAATCCTTTCACCACTTTTAGTCATTAAAGCTTCGCGTGGCATCGTTGCCTCACCTCTCCTGCTGAAATTTAATGTCAAAATTATAGCGACCAGTTTGGTGGATGTCAACAATTATTTTTTAATTTTTTAACATTTTTTTGTGCAATATGCCCTTTCAGAATTTTGAATTTTCCCAGATAAATTGCTTTAGCAAATCACATATTCGCACAAAATACCTTTGCAAGGCCATCTCTTTTTTGTCTTCCCACAAATCTCCCTTCATCCATCTGCATTATTGTAATATTGCTTTCTCAATAAAATTAGGAACTTTTGCTTTTAAATATATTGCACCCTTTTCAAATTTGCAGCTTGCATCATTTTGCATTGCAAATTTCTCATAGTTTTATGATTTTGTTCTATATTTCTTTATCCGTCCTTCTGCTTAATCGGGCACACCCCTATACACTTATAGCATCTCACACACTCTTCCGCACTTACCACTGGATACAGGAACCCTTCTTCGTCCGGCCGCATAATAACAGCCCCAACCGGACAAACAGCGTAACAAGCAGTACAGCCACAGCAGTCCTCCCTCTTTCCATATAGCACTGGCAGTTCTTTAGCTGTATCCTTCCCTCGGCTCTGTCCTTTTCCGTTGCTGCCAATGATTACGTTGAGATACCGCGTGGAGGTATGAGGTGTGTATGAGTTAGCCGTGATTTCGTAGTTCTCTTCCGGGTTTGGTTGGGAAGTGTCGGGGAGATATTCTCCGGATGAATACTGATAGATACGCTCAAAACGGATCTGTTTGGGTTGTGTATTGTATTGTGGTTGTGTCTTTTTGAATAATGCCATAGTATTGTTCACCTCGGTTTTGCGATTCGCTCAGCACTCACGTTTATATATCTCTTCTCACTTTACTTTTTTCACTCTGTCGCCAACCATTACATAACCTGATTTTGCAATTTGACACAGGTCAAAGTCATCATAGCTGACTTTATTGTCCTCAGAAAAATATACAGTCAGAGTCGATGTGTTCTTTTCCAATCGGTCATAGAGTGACAGGTCCGCTATGAAATAATCCTGCACAGGAAGATAATACGCATCCTCACCAGTGGACAAATCCACCAGGAACAGCACGAAAGCATTCTTGCAGGAAAGGCCATAATTCAGCGTCTTGACATCCACAGCAAGCGGAATTCCGTATCTCCCCACTTCCACTTTGCTGCGCCCTTTGATTTGTGCTTCCAGCTTATGTCCTCGGAACTCTTCATCTTCTATATATTCAAATACCATGTCCGTGCCATGATCCGTTCCCGTCTGTTCATGGTATTCCCAATGGCTCAAATCAAACATTGCTGGCAACAATGCCCTTGCCTTCGTTCCTTTTTGCCTTTTATCATCATCTTTCGGATATATTTTCATATTTTTATCATCACAGCCTATGGCTGCACTTTGCTATTTGAAAAACTCTGACTGACACTCTGTAAATCCAATCTTGTCCACATAAAATGCTGTGGTAATCCCGCCTTTATTGATAACCACAACGTCGCTAATGCTAAGCGAGTGTCCTTTGAAATCAGCCGGCTGGGATGTGTTGAATTTTAAGTAAAGTTGATTTAGCAGGTCAATGTTGTTAATACAGTCAGTGCTATCGAGAAGCTCTTCGTTCAGACTGGTTTCCACAGTTCCATTATAAACCATTTCATATCTTTCCCGGTCAACAGTGATGCCTTTCTCCTGCAGGAAACTCAACGGCATAAAAGCGACTTTATGATTAGCTTCTGTCTGTTTTAGCTGGTATATTTCATAAGTGATGGTCTGCTTTCCTGTTCTCAACTTAACCCCTGTAGGTACTATGTCGGAAAGAGAATCACAGTAGGAAGTTGCTCTTGTCTCCGGGATGCTTACTTTCCAGCCCTTTTCAACTTCTTCTGCGCGGATATGATAAGCTCCCTTAACCACAGCCCATTCTTCTATAGGCAATGCTTTCTCACCTTTTATCGCTCCTGCGGCAACAGCATCTTCTATGCTTTCTTTTACCCCGCATTCATCGCAGATAATAATGGCTGCCCTTCTTGAAAGAGCATGTCGGGCTATTCCGTCCATCTCCTCACCACAGCGTGGGCAGAAACAGGGTGCATCAGGATTTGCCTTCTGGCGTTTTGACTCTTTATTGATGCGGTAGAGTGCCGCTTCATGTGGTGTGGCAAGATGGATAACATCCTCACCATAGACTGCTCCAAGCACTCGTCCGGTCAGCCAGGATACATGAACTGTGCCAATGTCATCAACTGATATGACTTCTCCCATGCTGCCGATTTCTGGTGCGTGCTCATCGTTCATGCGTTCCAAGATGACCACAGTGCCGGGTTTATATTTCTTCTGTCGTTCCTCAGCCAACTCTCTGTCCGGAAAATCATTTTTCATCTCAATTACCCCCCATCCGACTGCCTTTCTTCCTCTAAATCCGGAATTATTGTGTCGGTTCTTCAATATTTCATAGCTTAGTCCGTTTCAATGCGACTTGCTGCCTTGGTTTATATTATAAAGCCATTTTATCAAAAGAAATATTGAGCATATACGTTTTAGTCTACTTTGCATATGCATTTTTTCGCATTTATTTTGTAAAACTGATGCATTTATAAGATTCCAGCAAAATGATATCATCACGAACACTTGCTACACAACAAATGCCATGGAAAAATATAGGAAAAAGACAAGTAGTCATATTACTAGTGTTATAGCTTCCCGATAGCAGTCTAAAATAGCGAAATTACTGCATTTTTTTACTTTAGGGGTGTGATAGACAGCAACAATTCATTTCCCTTTTACTCTGGCTTCTTCCCAACCTGGATTTTGACCATTCACTACCTGTTTGGAGATGCAGAAAACTTTGGCGAAGCAGTCATTGCAGACACGATGAACATCGGCAAGAATTCTCCGGATAATAATTTCAATCTTTATTGTTAATTTAAAATTTATATTGTGCAGAACCGCTCTGAAAGCTAATGACTATAATGTCAGTCAACAAAATCAGAACTTCACTACCTTCGGCTCATCTGTAAACGAAGAAATCGTGGCTGTTGCGTCTTTCAGATAGAACACCACAGTGTTGCCATCATCGGCGCTGTAAGATTTCTGAAGGGACGGATATGCGTCCAGCATACTCTGGCGCGCTTCTCTTCTGTCATCCTCCACTGCTGTAGCTGCAACGCGAATCCAGCTGCCATCACCAAAAGCGCAGATTTCAATCTTCGGATTGGCGAATATCTGCTTTGCCACATCCTTAACCTTGCCGGTCTGGATATAAAGTTTTCCGTCAAAGATATTCACAGTTCCGAATGGGCGAACCCTCGGCTGGTCACCTTCAACCGTTCGGCTGGTCGCCTTCAACCGTTCGGCTGGTCACCTTCAACCGTTCGGCTGGTCACCTTCAACCGTTGCGAGGTAATATGTCCCGCATTTCTTTAAATACTCGTATACTTCCTGATATACTTCCTGCATTATTATCAGCCTCCTATAATATGGGGGTTTCTCGCTGTCACTCGTATTTCACAACTTATTTGATTTCCTGCCATTACAAACAGAACACAAAACCTGCAAATTGCTTTCTATCGTTTTGCCGCCTTTTGATACAGGCACAATATGATCTATCTGCAATCCAACTTCATCCGGCATATACTTTCCACATATCTGACAGGTGTAATTATCACGAAGTTTGATACGTTCCTTCAACTCCTGCGTCATCAGTCTGCGTTGATTTTTCACTCGATACCTCGATGTGGTTGTTTCAAAACCAATCTTCTCCAGTTCTCTATATCTTCCAACAACATAATCATAATCACAGTCAAAAGTCTCTACCGTGTTCATTACTTCATATGGCGTCTTTACATAGTTTCGCTGTCTGTACCTGGTCTGCTTTCTGCACAAATTAAATTCAAACAAGGCTTCATCATCAACAGTACGATTGTACTGCCAAACTCTCAAGGGTCTAAGTATAGATTTGTGTGCCTTTTGAGAATATTTTATCTTCCATTCCTCTGCCTCATCTCTTTTCACAGTAAACTCATCCAAACCGTGAAGATTGAGATACCTGAATCCGTGAAACTCGTTAGAGCTTCTTGAATCTACAGTCTCCTCAACTCTGTGAGTTTAGAGGCATAGATCTTGTTCCTATAGTTACTGTTTTTGAATGTTTCTCCCACAATCGCATCAAAAACAGCGGTGATTGTGGGATGGTTTCACCACTTTGTCATTGCTATCATGGCATTTTTGGGGGATGGATCCCCACCGGCGCAAATTGATTTAAAATCTATTTGTGCGTGTTTATTCGTTTGTCGGTAAAATTTCAAATCTTTTGCAGAAAACACCTGCAAGGTGCGAAAATGTCTGCTATAATATCACCATTCAGACATTTTCGTTATCAGGAGGCTGTTATGGTTAGCAACATTGAGGTTGTGCTCACAGACGAACGTATTCTCCCGTCAGGCGGGCTATCCCTGGTTGGATGCATTCTGGAAAAAGATGATTTCATCCAGCGTATGAATACATTTGGCATCACAGGAAAACGTTCCGGAAAACAGATTAAGGATGGTGATATCCTTACTTCTTTTATTGCTCTTGCGTGTATGGGCAAGCCGGATTTCGATGCCATCCGCGAACTGAAGGATGACCCTGAGTTCTTCAAGGAAGCACTCGGTCTCACCCGAATCCCGTCATCCGAGATTCTGCGCCAGCGGATGGATGAAATCGGCGATTCCAAACGCAACATTCTCCTGAACGAAAACATTCGTATTCTCCGCGCAAACGGTGTCAGCCCGACAAAGCATCCCTGCGGTTATATCCCGGTTGACCTGGATGTTACGCCACAGGATAATTCGAAGACGCATAAGCAGGGCGTCTCCCGCACCTATAAAGGCTACGATGGATTCGCTCCGATGATGTGTTACATCGGCACAGAGGGATACCTTCTCAATGCGGAGCTCCGTCCGGGCAGCCAGCATTCTCAGAATGGAACACCTGATTTTCTAAGGCAGAGCATCGCGCTTGCACGGAAGCTGACGCTGGAACCGCTGATGTTCCGTCTGGATTCTGGAAATGATGCTTCCGAGAATATCGGCATTTTCACCGATTCGGGCTGTTCCTACATTATTAAGAGGAACCTCAGAAGGGAAAACCATGAGAAATGGCTGAAATTGGCCAAGTCCTGTTGCAAAGATATCACCAAACCGAGAGACGGAAAAACTGTTTATACCGGTAGCACCTGGAAAGAAGTCTCCTATAAAACAGAATCCCAGGAGACAAAGACGACAACCGTCCGTGTAATTTATGAAATCACAGAACGGATGACGGATAAGCACGGCCAGTATCTGCTTGAACCAGAGGTAGAAATCGACACATGGTGGACGAACCTCCCATTATCCGACAGGGAAATCATCGAGCTCTACCATGCTCACGGAGAATGCGAGCAGTACCACAGCGAGTTCAAAACCGACATGGATCTTGAACGGCTTCCTTCTGAGAAGTTCGCGACCAACGCACTGGTGATAGAACTGGGAATGATCGCCTACAACATTCTGCGCATGATTGGGCAGGAAAGTTTAGGGATCGGGGT
Source organism: Lachnospiraceae bacterium (assembly GCA_021201095.1). Taxonomy (GTDB): domain Bacteria; phylum Bacillota; class Clostridia; order Lachnospirales; family Lachnospiraceae; genus Choladousia. The sequence continues at coordinate 8,466 of JAJQFO010000351.1, read as the reverse complement.
TGGCCAGCCAAGACACAAGGTCAGGCGCAGGCGGTTGCGCACAGTCATAAATGACCTGATCATGATGGCATGCCATGTAACACGTCATGCCCGTAGACTAAGGATTGGCCTCGGAAAAAGTAATTTCTGGAGACAACCATTTCTTAAGGTATTTAATTCCTTTGCGCAATTCGACCCGATGGTCTGAAGCAAATGGAATTCGATATAAGCATAAAATGCTTAGGTTTATTAAGTGTACCCTCTTTAAGCATTCGCCAGGCGATTGCTTAATGAACTGCTAATTTAGCAGCCCAGATTGGTACATGCTCTTTGCATTTTTGAGACCAACAACAATAAGTTACAATCAGCCGCCACTGCGGCTGATAAAAAAGCCTGTGTCTTTCACGGATTCAGGGAGATAGTTTTCTATCTCATCAAGCATTACTACATTCCTTCGACCAGACACATCAAAATCCACTGTATAATATGGAAACTCATACGGATTTCTGAGAATGAAATATAATATGATTGAAACAACTATGACAATTAAAGCCGCAAGGCTCAAATTAAACATTAAGTCGTAATTCAATTACTCACTCCCCTCTACTTTTCTCAAATTCAATTTGAAAAAGCAAATCCAAAAATGCTCTTCTAAAGAATAATCTTCATATATTTCTACAAGGTGCTATTATACGGTCCAAAGTCAAGCTCTTTAAATCCATGTGTACGTCTTTGATCTACTGGCGGCAGTTTCATATAATCGTTATAATAGAGTTTTAAAAAACTATCATAATCGGAACAAATAGAATAAATTCTATCCTCAAATCGGACGTCAACGAAGGATGTAAATAAAATAGCTGGAACTGTCTCTCTATCATATCCATAATAACCACTCATGTTTGAAACATATAACGACTCCGTTGAATTGTATCTGACCATATTATCATTCAGTAACTTCACCAATTCTTTTTTGGTTATGAATAAACCCGCAAAACTCAACGCCTTAAAAAAAACTTTTTCCCGAATTCCCCAATTAACATTATCTGAAACTTTCATTTTCTGTCTCAATAATTTAATGAGTAAATAGTTCGTTCTCCTTTGCTTTGATCTATCATTTTCATTATTGGGGATATAATCAAATGGAAAAATGTCAACAAATATTCCCTTCTCATATTTTGTATTTTCATGTCCAAATTGGACTAATCTAGTGTCTTTAAGCAAGATTTTAGAAAAGCCGTAAACATAATAAGGATCACTTGTATTCGTTTGTAAAGTGAAGCGCTCATCCAAATCTACATCACATGCATGCAAAAAAGCTTGATAGTCGCCTCTCAAAAGGCCAATATCCATATCATCATCCCATGGAATAAACCCCTTATGTCGGATAGAGCCAAGCATACTTCCACCAATCAAAGAATAATGAATATTATGCTTTCTACAAATTCTATCTATTTCATCAGCTATAATAAGCAATGCCCTGTGTAATTTATAAATGTCATTTTGTGTCATTTCAACCATAATTAACCTCCAGAAAGTGTTATCATCTTAGTCTGACCTATCCATGATGATATTAATCAACTATGACAATATCAGTGAAATATAGAGTAACCCTGTTGTACAAAAAGCAATTTTTTTATTAAGTGTAATATCGTTATTCACACAAATTCTTTACATTCAATCTCCTTAGAGTTTCAAGAAATATGAGTTGTAGTTTCTCAAATATACTTCACTTTGTTCTCCTGTATAGACTTGTCAGATTATTTCTTTGTGTGCCTTGAAAAATACACAAGATATAACTCACCGATAAACTGTTTTTTTCTAGAATAGCAGTCGATATACCTTACAAGCGTAAACCAATCAAAAAATTTTTTCGATTTATAGAATTTCAATCGTCTCCTACACCACTCCGAGGTTCTCTTAATCAGTTCCAAATTGTTGGTCAAATTATTGTCAGCGGAATAGGCCTTTAAGGCTTCAATTGACCTAAGTGCATAATCAATCCATTTTGTTTTATCTTTTAGGTTCTTGGTTTCTCGGCTTGATGTAGCAAAAGCACTATCTTCATGTTTTCGCCATCTAACTAAACTTTTATTGATTGAAAAGGCGGAATTAGACTGAACTGCATTTTTCCACAAGAAAGCATCATGCGGAAAATCCTCCTCCCAGTACTTGAAACACAAATCAAAAAATTCTTTTCGCACACAGTATGTACAGCCTGGATACATTGTATTAAACAAGTCTGAACCAAACTTCTTTGGTTCTAAACTGTCATCGTTTTTACCGGGTCCAACATATGTTTTCCCATTATCATAAAAAGCTGTATAATTAGAAACTAATACATTGACAGATGATGTTCTTTCTATAATATCTGACATTATCGAGACCTTATCTTCAACCCAAATATCATCTTGGTCTGCGATAAAAACGATGTCTCCCGTAGCTTCTTTGATGCCCTCCATGAAGTTTCTTTTCCAGCCCTTATTTACAGCATTGACCTGTATACTCCAATTTGAAAGAGCATTTTCTTCAATAAAGTTCTTAACAAGGCTGACCGTGTTATCTGTTGATTGGTCATCAAACAGTAAAACTTCATCCGGTAATCGCGATTGATGCAATAAAGATTCCAACTCCTCTATGATGTATCTCTCGCCGTTATATGTTGAAATAACAACAGATGTTTTCATGATATCCTCCGCTTTTTAATGCTTAAATTTAGACAGTCGAGCCCTTGTCATTCTCAAAAAAATCATTACTGTTGGTCTCATAAAAACGAACATCATAATCACCGTATATGCGATGTAGACAAGGAATCCTAGGATAGCAGGAAGGAACAGTCCACACAATATCAAAACAACAACCTGAAGTATTAAGAACACTCCTGTAAACACGGTAATTCCTATTTTTTTGAAATCAAAGCTTGAAATCACAAACCATATGAAAGTAGAAACAAGAGTCGCTAAAGCGAATGCTTCTTTTACGCCCCACACATAATAGAATAAGGTGTTTGTTACAAAGCCAATGGCAATAACTGAACACAGCTTAGCAAAATATCTTTTCTGCTTTCTCTCAACCTTATACAGATTCACATAGATACCCTTAATTATAATTCCAAACATCTGCGCGGAAAAAAGGAAAAATACAACATTGCAGGAATCAATGTATTCTGTGAGGAAGATTTCAAGAATAAACTTCACTCCGAAAGCCGCGCTTGGCAAAAGCACAGCAAATGCAACAACGCTCTGGATCACAGTGTGTCGTTTCTCCGAATCTGATTCTCTGCAAAAATAATTATATAAGGTTGTCGTAATAGGAGTAATTGCAAGGTTCAAGAAATTCTCGACGCTTACAGCAAATGAATACTGTGCAAAGGCAACTGTATCCATTAAAATTTTCACAAACCAGCGATCCATACTGGTTAAAAATATGGAGGCCAGATTTCCAAGTGTAAGTAGAAAACCATCCTTTATATTTGTCGCAAGTTCTGAAAGGCTAAACCGTGCTTTTATGCTTCCGAAACCTCTTTTAAAGCTAAATTCCAAATAAAGCCATATGGCAGCGTATACAATCACATACCCCGCGAGATACGCTGAATAATAATCTGTCGATACCGCAAATAGCAATATCATATTTACCGCAAATATTGCAATAGTTGTCACATTCATGGCATTGCCATAGCGCTTAAATTCCCCGGTTGCTTGATAGAGGAATTTAAAGTAATTGTTCATATTAAGCGGCAAAATGGACAATGCAAAAAACACAAAGATTGGGTCTTTAATAACGACTCCAACGGCTAATGATAGTGCGACAATAGCAATTTGAAACACTCTCATGGTCATCAGGTTTGAATGCAATTTCCCCTGATTTAAATCATGGATATCCTTTCCGCCATAACGGAGATAGACTCCATCAACAAAGCCAAAATGCAGAAGGCCAACGTATGAAACATATAACTGGTATGTTTTTATTTGTGCATAGCTGTCCACAGACAAAAACTTCGGCAACAGGAAGTTCGTACACAAACTAAAGAACACATTAATCATGTTGGCTATGAACACAGCCACTATTCCATGTTTAAGTTTAGAATCCACAATATTATCTCCATTTTTACACAACTGACATCAAACTATTAGTGTCGTAGAAATGTTCCTTTAACAATAGAAACAAGAACCTTTATACCAAAATAGTAGTAAACTATTTCTCTTAACAAGAATCGTGCATCCGATCTAATCCAAAACATAGAAGTAGCGGCAATATAGAAAACAAAATACATTAGAATTTGATCTTGGTTAGTGCCGTTTCTTATTTCTTGCATACTACGACACAAAAAAACAATTAAGTAAGCATAAAACAACATCACGAGGATACCACACCACCCAAAATTATAGTAAGCCTCCATAATGAAGGAAGATCCCATCCCATATGTTTTTGTCAGATATTGTCTGAATATTGTATCAATACTATCTGTAATAAAAATATTATTTCCTCCAAAAAGGTTTGGAATAACACGAACTATTCCTCCCAGATAATACATGCCATATGTAAAAGGCTGTGTACTCGGGCAATATTTGAAAATTGCAGTACATGCCAGTATTTGAAAACCTGCTACCGAGATAACTTCGGTAAGGAAATTGCTTTCACCTACATTAGAGAGAGCTGTTTTTAAAATAACCATTATATCGCTTGTATTTCCATAATTAGAAATTCTGCGCATATTAGACATTACAGAAAAAACGAACAAAAATAATAATCCACAACCTGCCAACAGCAACATACTTTTCCACTTAATTTTTTTATAGTAAAAATGATAAAGCAATAATATGCCTGCTAGAGCCGTTGCAACCTCATATCTGCTGCCACTCATAAAATATAAAATCATATATATTAAAAAAATCAGCCAAACCAGAAAATTTACTTTTTTCCCTTTTGAAACGATTAAGCCAGCAAAAACAGAAGGAAGAAATAATGTGGAAATAAAATTCACTATATAAGAAAGACTTCCCGCCCCATTATAAGTAGTATTCAGTGCAATGGAATACCCATATACAACATTCAATCTAATTTTAAATACTAATATCAAAACTTCACATACAAAAGATATCGGCAACAATACCGCAACCACCATAGAAAATGCTCCAGCGTCTCTGCGGTTTAGACTACTTCTTTTCTTGGTTGATGGTTCTCTTCCATTAAAGACAAGAACACCTATATGTAATGTTACAATATTGAGAAGTATATACAGTGCTGTCTGGTTAATTTCTGTGTTTGAATATGTGTTTTTTATTGTATATTGAGAAGCAAAGTCAAAGCCAAAATAGTTAATCAAATACTGTCCAAAATAATACACATACGACAGTATCAGTATAATCGTAAAATAGTTCAGCTTATCATCACAGTTGATTAACCATGTTGTAATGATTACAACATATAAAAATGTAGAATAGAAAAAGATGATATTAAACGAAGAAATTCCAAATAGATACAGTACCATCGTTGCGAACAATAAGATAAAGTCGATGAACAAGCAAATTGCCGAATTTCGTGTTAAATGTATAATAGATTTTTGTACTTTCATTTTACTGCCTCACTCTGTCAATATTAACCTTATCTATAATATTTCCCCGTTTATTGAGATCATACTTTTCGATATACTCTCTGACCAAATGGACTGTTCCATCCGTTGACCAGTCATCAACTATTACCGCTTCATCAGTTTCTCTTGTTTGATCTTTTAATGATTCTAGCATTTCCGGGAGAAATTTTTCTCCATTATAAGTAGTCATAACTACAGAAGTTTTAAGCTTACTCACTTTTGTGTTTTCTGCCATTTTCTCACCTTTCCCATTAAGTTTAAAACCAGAAATGCATTATGTTTTATCAAAAACAGTGTCACTTTTCTTTGAGATGATAACCCCGCCAAGTTATCACTTTTCAAAGCCACTTGTATTATTGGTTTTTTTAAGTACTGGCTGAACTTTGCTTTCCTTGTTTTATATGAATCTACGTTTCCTGGATTAAAATACCCACTAATAGCTGTTGTTATGATCACATACAGTAACCTGTTATCAAACCACGGCTCCAGCATTTCCCTATTATCGCTTGATTCTATAAATTCGTTTATCTTCCCAAAGCACTTCAGAACATATTCATTATTCTCTTCTGTTGGTGCAGCAGAGATTGAACTTTCATTGTATATATAGTGATAAAACGGCTTGTTTACAAACTCTGCCCTCTCCAGTTTTTCAAAAAGCCGAAGATTAAACTCCAAACCTTCTGCTCCCTGTCGTAGCACTTCATCATGCAATATATTGTTCTTCTGTAAAAGTTCTCTTTCGATGAGTTTTGAATAGGCCACTGCAATGTTGCCATTATAGACAAGCAGCTGTTGTTGCAGCCATTTACATTCTTCACTCGCATAGACCTTGTGGTCTTCCAGATAGAATTTGTATTCTACTGATGTCTTGCCGTAGTCTTTCATGATACCGCACATCACGAGCTGGACATCATTTTTCTCACCTTCCCGGTACATGTAATCACACATATCCGGCTCAATCCAGTCATCGCCATCGACGAACATAATCCACTTTGACGTCGCGGCAAAAAATCCGGCATTCCGTGCAGATGACAATCCACCATTCTTCTTATGCAGCACACGGATTCTTGAATCCTTCGATGCATAACTGTCACATATCTCACCGCAGTTATCTGGTGAACCATCATCAACCAGAAGAATCTCTATATCTTTCAATGTCTGAACCATGATGCTCTCTATGCATTTTCTTAAATAGTTCTCCGGCACTTTGTAAACCGGAACTATTATGCTTACCTTTGGTTGCTCCATATCTTACTCACCGTTTTCCCATGACTTTTTTAGCTGCTTTTTTCGCAATGTTATAAATACCCGTCTTATTGCAGAATATACGAGCGGTTCGTTCCAGCCTTACCTTCGTGGTCTCCGGAAACCATTTCTCGAACAGTTCTTTTGAAGCCAGTGTGCGCGCATCTACAAAGAACTGTTGCCTTTTTTCATTATTGCTTACTGAATAGAACATCTCTTTCACTTGAGCCGTCAAGTTGTCCGGACTGACCTCAGCAAAGGTAATACCTGATTCTATTTTTTTGATTATCTCTCTGCCCTTATCACTGTGTACAAGTACCCGCGTGGTTCCCTTATCATCGTCCAGATTCTTATCAAACTTATCTACTTCGTAGCAATCCCACAGAGTAAAATCACTAACCCTGTACCTCTTTTTGAATTGGCAATCATAGCAGGATGGACGGTTGCATATGTTCGAAAAGAACGCGCGGAGCATTGGATCGGTGTCAATCCCGTAAGTGTATACTTCTTTACCATCTTTATCCTTTACTGTCATTGTGGAATACTTTGGACACACATTCATGCAGCCGCCACAGCCGCAACAGTTCTTCTTTTCTTTTATATCGATCATGTGAATCCGCCTTTCCGTCAATGACAGAATGGGATTTCATGATCATCTATTTAAACTCAGTATTTATGAGTAACTCGCACAAATAGCTTCTTCATTACACTGTAAATACCAAGCTTATAGCAAATTAATCTGATAGCGTGTTCCACTTTCACCCGGAATGTGTCCGGGAAATACTTTTCAAACAGTGCTTTACCATCCAGCAGATTTGCGTCCTCAAAGAAGGATTCGCGTCTGTCGTTTGCAGTCGGAGATTCTTGCATCTCTTTGGCTGTTGACACGATAGCATCCGGAGCGACCTCTACATAATTTAGGTCAGCACAAATTTCATTAAAGACTGTCTGCCCCTTTGCCGTGTGTACAAGCACTCTGGTTGCACCTTTGTCATTGTCCAGTTCTTTCGAGAACCTTCCGACGTTAAAGCAGTCCCAAATCGTGAAATCACTCACACGGTATCTGCTACGGAACCGGCATTCATGGCATGACGGACGGTCGCATATGTTTGAAAAGAAAGCTCGAAGCCACGGATCAGATTCAACGCCTTGATGATAGTTTCCCTGATTTCTGTCAGTGATGACATTCATCGTTGAATACTTATATCCGTACTGCTTGTCGCGGAAACGCACGTTTTCAACCTTGGCAGACATCTTCTGTTCCTGGTATTCCACATACTTTCGGAATATCAGTGGTGAGGGCACCGCTCTGCAGACCACATCAACCAATATAAGGTTGTCATAATCTTTTCCAAGGTAATTCATTAGTCCTTCTATCTGACAAGGCGTTCCGCTAAAGCAAACGTATCTTCCTTGTTTCAAGAAGGATTTAACCAGTCTGTGTGTACCCCCCCCACGCAACTTTGGATATATTTGCTGTTGCGGAAACGGGACAACTCAGATTCATTTTCTATGTAAACATGATGGGCGATTAAGTCATCCGTCAGCTCAACACCAAAGACTACTCCGCCTCTGTTTAACGTGTATTTTGCAATTGCTGTGAAAGCTCCTCCCGCAGTACTTTCCCGTAAGACAGTCGGATTCTTGTGCTG
>JAJQFO010000085.1 GCA_021201095.1 Lachnospiraceae bacterium | reverse complement strand
ACTTATCTTTGGGATACAGTGCTTTAAGTGGACTTAACTTCTCAGATATGGGGGTGTGTGAAGTGAAAATGCTGTGGGATATTTTTAAGGCCTGGCTCAAATGGCGAAAGGACTGGGACTCTTTGTGCAATCGCTGTGGGAAATGCTGTTATTCCCGTTCGGCCTGGGCAAAAGGAAAAGTGGCCATTCACTATGACAGCCCATGTGAAAATCTGGATGTAGAAACGCATTTATGCAAAGTTTATAAAGATCGTTTTCGTAAATGCAATCATTGCGGGAAGGTAAATCTGTTCGTGGCATTGTTCCATCCTACACTGCCGAATGACTGTGCATACCGGCAGACATTCCGGCTGTGGGAGAAAGGGAACAGGGATTGAATCATCCAACAGAGAAAAACAATGATAATCAACCAGCAGGAGGAAAAAGATGATTTATATAGTAATCATTGCCGCGGTACTGGCATTGTGCTTTGCAGCTTTTAACTACATGATAGTAAAGCGGATGCCGGAAGGAACAAAAGAAATGCAGGAAATCGCGGGCGCTATCCGTGTAGGAGCGAACGCGTTTATAAACTATGAATACAAGATTCTATATACAGTAGTAGCAATCGTAGCTGTGGTACTGCTTGTGATCACAACCTGGCATGCAGCGGTTGCTCTGGTTATCGGTTCTGTGATGTCCGGCTGCGCCGGATTCGTTGGTATGAAGATCGCGACCTATGCGAATGTCAGGGTGTCCAACCGCGCACGGGAGACGAAGGACATCGGAGAAACCGTGAAAGTGGCATTTCAGGGTGGTTCTGTAATGGGGCTTTGCGTAGGCGGTTTTGCACTTCTTGGTCTGTTCATCGTTTACATGATATTTGGAATCGGAATGGGGCAGCTGGAAATCACCGAAGCGTCCTACACAAACCTGATCGGGCTGAACTTCTGCCCGTTTACGATGACACTTTCCGGATACGCCCTTGGCTGTTCGATGGTGGCGATGTTTAACCGTGTAGGCGGTGGTATTTACACAAAAGCGGCTGATATGGGTGCGGATCTGGTAGGGAAGACGGAAGTGCATATTCCGGAGGACGATCCGAGAAACCCCGCGACCATTGCTGACAACGTAGGAGATAATGTAGGGGATGTGGCCGGCCTGGGCTCAGATCTGCTGGAAAGCTATGTCGGCGCGATTTCTTCCGGGATTATTCTGGCTTACCACATGTTTTCCAAATCCCTTGCGGAAGGTACAGGGATGAGTAACGACCTTCTGAAAACTCTTGTTTTGTTTCCGCTTATCTTTGTATCGGTCGGGCTGATCGCCTCCTGTATTGGCATAGCAAGCCTGATTTTCAGAAAGAAACCTTCCGAAAATCCGCACAAAAGTCTGAACGGTTCCACTTACCTGGCCTCCGGCCTGACAATTGTTTTGGGGCTGGTAGTTTCCTGGCTGATGTTTGGCGGGTATGAGAGCAGTTCCCTGCGTAATATCCTGGGATTCCAGTGCGGCTGGCTGTCTTCCTGGATTGCGGCAACGGTTGGCGTAATTGCAGGTATTGCCATCGGAATGATTGCCGAATACTATACATCGGATGAATACCGGCCGACGAGAGATCTTGCGCATGCTTCACTGGAAGGAGCAGCCCTGACAATTACACAGGGACTCGCGCTTGGCATGAAGTCCTGTATGCTTCCCTGCCTGATCCTGGGAGCTGGGATTATTATTTCTTACTCTGTATCGGGTATGTATGGAGTAGCGATGGCAGCCATGGGGATGTTATCTTTTGTGACGGCGACGGTTTCCGTAGACACCTACGGCCCGATTTCAGACAATGCGGGCGGAATCGCCGAAATGTCCAAACTGGACCCGCAGGTTCGGGAAATTACGGATACACTGGATTCTGTAGGCAATACGACAGCAGCAATCGGAAAAGGCTTTGCGATTGGTTCCGGCGCCCTGGCAGCCCTTGCTTTGATGATTTCCTACCTGTATTCCTATAATGATTTTAGTACAGAACTGGTTTTGAACCTGATGGAGCCGATGACACTTGCCGGCGCAATTGTCGGCGGCGCGCTTCCATTCCTTTTCTCCGGCATTCTGATTGAAGCCGTGGCAAAAGCGGCGCGGAGCATGGTGAAAGAGGTTCGCCGCCAATTTAAGGAAATTCCCGGTATTCTGGAAGGAAAAGCAAAACCCGATTATAAGACCTGTATCGAGATTTCCACAAAAGGGGCTATCGGGGAAATGAGGGTTCCTGCCCTTCTGGCCATCGTGGTTCCGGTAGGCTGCGGTTTCGTTTTCGGGCCGGAGTTTGTAGGCGGTATCCTCATCGGATCTACAATCTGTTCGATCATGATCGCCATATTCGCCGGAAATTCCGGAGGCGCATGGGACAACGGAAAGAAATACATCGAAAGCGGTCATATCGAAGGGGCAGGTAAGGGAAGTCCCGCTCATGATGCGGCGGTGGTTGGAGATACGGTGGGTGACCCGCTAAAGGACACGGTAGGGCCGTGCCTCGATATTTTTATCAAAATCATGTCTACCGTATCCCTTGTGACAGTGGCAGTGTTTGCTGAAAATAACCTGGCTGCGATCATCACCGGATTGTTTGGTTAAAATCTAAAATAAATGTGAATTATTAGCAATCACTATTGACGAGTGCTAACAAGCGTGCTATATTCCGTATAACAAAACGAACGACACCTGAGAGAATCCATATGCGAAACAATCATGCCATGTATTTTGTTTTGCACAGAAGAATCATAGGCGCTTGCAAAAAATGAGAGCCGCGCATGCCATGGCGCGGCACCCGGCCAGCATCCATACCCGCTGTGCGAGTACGGACAAAAAAAGGAGGAAGAATACTTATGAAGTTGACACCATTAGCAGACAGAGTCGTGCTGAAGCAGCGCGAGGCAGAGGAAACTACAAAGTCAGGTATCATCCTGATGTCCGGATCACAGGAAAAACCTCAGGAGGGGGAGGTCATCGCTGGCGGGCCAGGCGGTCTTGTGGATGGCAAGGAAGTAAAGATGACGGTAAAGCAAGG
>JAJQFO010000324.1 GCA_021201095.1 Lachnospiraceae bacterium | reverse complement strand
ATAGCAATCACGGCATAACAAATGGAAAAGCAGGCTTCATACTCATTCTAGTTGCTCAGGCCAGCCTCGTTTGGACGATCCGAATCGTATATTCTGTCCGCGCCGCCGTGCGTGCGCACATTTCCGGACTCTTGGGGAAATCCCTGCTTCTCCGGATCCTTCCCCGCCGCGCTGCCTCCAATAGCTTCTTCTGAGAGGTACCGCATCATCTCCTCCGCCGCAATCTCTGCCTCTGCAAGCGCGCCCGTGACATATTTTTGCGGGCAGCCGCCCGCCACGTCCCCGGCAGCGAAAAGCCCCAGAAGGGTCGTCCGGCGATTCTCATCCACCCAGTATCCGCTCGCAGTGTGCCCGCCCACGATATAGGGCTCTGTACCTTCGATTTCCACATTTTTCCCCGCAGGTCCGCAGTCATCTTCCATCCACTTTAAAGTCTGTGAAGGAGCCATATTCAGATACGCTTTGTATAGAGACATCTCCTGCTCTTTGGATATCCCGGTTGTTTTCAGATAGCAGGGGCCGCGCCCCTCGCGGCTTTCCATGACCGTCCCATACAAGCGTCCGGACGTGGTACGGTCATAACGTTTTTCGTACTCCTCCCCATCGGCATTCACCTGGCTGGCCGAAACTCCCTGGGCAATCGTCCCGACCGGTGCAATCGTATCCTTGCACCGCAGCGCGATAAAGCGCATCTCAAAGGTCGTCATCTCCGCCCCGGCCAGAATCCCCATTGCGTAGCCGGCCCCGGTATTAAAAGGAGGATACCAGAGCTTGTGTCTCGAAAAGCCGGGATTATTGGGACGATAGAGACCGGACGCTCCGCCGGTCGCAATCAGTACCGCTTTTGCATGAATCTCATAGAATACGGGGACATTCACGTCAAATCCATATGCCCCCCGCACTTTGCCATCTTCCAGAAAAAAATCCGTCATATTGACATGATTCAAAACCGTCACGTTCGGCTCGTCAGACGCCGCCTTCGCAAGCAACGGTTTGATATTTTCTCCATTGATTTTAAGATTGCGCCAGCCGCGCGAGGCATAGCTGCCGTCCTCATTTTTCTGTATGACGAGACCCAGCCGCTCCAGCTCGGCCGTCACCTCATTGAGGCGCTCAGACATCGACAAAAGCAGATCCTCCCTCGCAATCCCGTTGGCATCCTTTTTTGCGTAATCCACATAATCCTGCGGCGTATGCCCTTCTGTAATATAGGCATTCAGCGCATTTACCCCGGCCGCAAGGCAGCCGCTGCGCCGGATGTTCGCTTTTTCCGCAATCAAAACACGGTAATCGGATCTCTGGCCAAGGATGTAAGCGGCATAGCACCCCGCCGTTCCGCCGCCGATAATAAGAATATCCGTTGAAAGAAGTTTTGTTTCCAGCTCCTTTGATGTCGTCTTCTGCTCCGTCTGCATCGTTTCCCACCCCTTATCATTTCTGTTTGCGATAACACTTACGGATTTTTCCGTGCTTCGCACTCACAACTCTCCGCTTCGGGTGACGTTATCATATGATCACCGTCTCTTCTGTATTGATCAGCGAATTCCCGACAATTTTTACTTTCTGATCTTCTCCAAATACATAGGCGCGGTAGATAAATACCCGGACTTTTTCCCCTTCCTGCACCGGCTCCTCCTCAATTTTCCGCATACCCTGCACCAGAATCCCGTGAATCCTCACCCACAGGTCAATCTCGCGTCCGCGGAAAAGAACGCGTTCGACGATCCCATCCTCCGTAGAGATTTCATAGCGGAGCGTCTCCCCTGCTTTGGAAATACTCACATTCTCCGGCCGGATGACAGCGTGATATTCCGGGCCGAGCTGCCCGAACCCGCTGAAGCTGCCGATGTTGTCAATCCGTGTCGGGTGTCCCATGAATTCCGCTACGAAGGCGGTATCCGGATTGCGGTAAATCTCCATTGGCGAACCGATCTGCTCAATGCGCCCTGCATTGGTGATGATGATCTCATCCGCCACCTCAATTGCCTCATCCTGGTCATGTGTGACAAAAATGCTGGTCACCCCGACCTTATTGATCATTTCACGCAGCCAGGCGCGAAGTTCCTGCCTTACCTTCGCGTCAATCGCGGCAAATGGCTCATCTAAGAGCAGCAGCTCCGGATTCGGCGCCAAAGCCCTTGCAAAAGCCACCCGCTGTCTCTGCCCGCCGGAGAGCTGGTTCGGATAGCGTTTTTCCAGTCCTTCCAGTCCGATCAGGGAGATCAGCTCATTGACCCGCTCCCGGATGTCCTTTGTTTTCCATTTATTCACCTTCAGGCCAAAAGCGATATTGTCATACACCGTCTTATAGCGGAACAGCGCATAATTCTGAAAGACGAACCCCACGCCGCGTTTGCTGGCAGGGACATCGCTGACATCCTTCCCATTGATCAGGATCTCACCTGAATCCGCCGTCTCCAGGCCGGCAATCATACGCAGGATCGTGGTCTTTCCGCTTCCGCTCGGTCCGAGCAGGGCAACCAGATGCCCTTTCCCCACAGAAAAACTCACATCCTGAGACGCCTGGCAATCCTGAAAGGCCTTATTGATTCCTCTCAGTTCCAGATAGTTATCATTTGCTGCTTCTGTTTTGTGATTTGGCTGTTCCATTTTGTTCTCCCTGAGATTCTATTTATCGTCTGATCCTCTTGTTGTCTGACAATTTGCTGTCCTGATTACGTCTGCCGTCAGTCCGGGCAGCACAAGAAATTCCCGCAGCCAGCTGTTTCGCGGTGGAACGTTTCCCGAATGAGACTCCAGCACGATTTTACAGATTCTTTCTTTGGCATCTTCCAATCGTTTCGTAATCCTCTATCGCGAAAATATTTCCCATCAGAAGCTGCTCACGCATCCTGGGTCTCCTGCTTTCCCCTGCGCTCCAGCACGCTGCGGAGGATCAGGATCAGCACCGCCATCAGCACCAGAATGGCCGATACCGCAAACGCGCCTGTAAAATCATAGCCCTGATACAAAAGCTCTATGTAGAGCGGCATCGTGTTGGTTTTTCCGCGCAGATGTCCGGACAGCACCGATACCGCGCCGAACTCTCC
>JAJQFO010000019.1 GCA_021201095.1 Lachnospiraceae bacterium | reverse complement strand
GCCTTGATTCTACAGTATTTTTTAATCATAATCCCCATGATTCAGAGAAGAGCCGTATTTAAGTACTTGATTTTCACCGTTTTTTCGGAGCGACCTTACTTTCAAATCACCAAAATCTATTGGTTATTATATTATGCTTACACGTCTATTAATTTCCATTCCGATTTATAGATAAAGTCATACGAGGTATCATTTCTCCATTTGCTCGGCGCAATTACAACTTTTTTAGGATTACTTGATAGTTCTTGCGCCCACCAACTAAATGTACTGTTTGAAATTATAAAATTGCTACAATTTGACATTAAATATAGATCCAGAAAATCCGGGTTGTTAAACGTAACAAATTTATGCTCACCTTTAATATTAAGATTATATTGGCACCATTCTATATCATCGGAAAATACATAAATCCTTCCATTCGTATGCTCTCTCATTTTAGCAACAGCAGAGTTAAAATAGTCAAGTGTGCATACTTGATATATATCGTTCTTAGTCAAAAAGTAATCTCCTCTTCTTACATGTAGACAGACATTGTCTTCTTCCCCTTTTATTTCCTCAAGGAGTCTCTTTGACTCCATCGGCATCTTCCTAGGAACAAACTCCTTTCGTAAAATAGGAAGAATTTCTCTAAAATAATTTTCGGATTGCCAATATCCTCCAATATAAACATCTTTACTATTTGTATTCGGAATTTCTATATATTTGTCCTCGTACCATACAAATGCTCCTCGCTTACTAAATATATTAAAAAACATGGACGGAGACACGCGTCTAAGAATTTTTGCCAAATAATTCCTTCTATCAACATACCATGGAAACTTTCTTGTTGTAAAAGATACACCATCATTAAGCTTATACTGATTTATAGATGGCTGTCTATTCTCTATAAAACGAGAAATCTCATAGGTACTAATTTGGATAGGGGTACCTGTCTTCTTTTGAAATTTTCGTGCAAAAGCATATTCAAACAGCTGATTACCCAATCCACCGGTCAGATTCAAAAATATCATAATGCTCCTTCCTAGTATCCTTTATCTTTCTCTAGATAGAACTTATATTCAATCGTGTTCTAACCACAATTTTTCATTACATGAAAAAACAAGAACCCATCTTTTTTCTAAGCAGCATACCAGTCGCATATCTCACCACAATTATCCGGCGAACCATCATCGACCAGTAGAATCTCAATTGCAGTCATCGTCTGAGCCATGATGCTTTCTATACATTTCCTTAAATTTCTCTCCGGCACTTTGTAAACAGGAACAATGATACTTATCTTTGGTTGTTCCATAACTAACTCACCGTTTTCCTATAACTTTTTTAGCTACTTTCTTTGCAGTGCTATAAATACCAGTCTTGTTGCAGAAAATACGAGCGGCTCGTTCCATTCTTACCTTCGTCGTCTCCGGAAACCATTTCTCGAACAGCTCTTTTGAAGCCAGTGTGTTCACATCCCCAAAAAACTGCTGTCTTTTCTCATTGCTACTTACCGAATAGAACATCTCTTTCACTTGTGCAGTCAACTCGTCTGGACTGACCTCTGTTAATGTAATATCTGATTCTATATCTCTGATTATCTCTCTGCCTTTATTACTGTGGACAAGTACCCGTGTAGTTCCTTTATCATCATCCAGGCTCTTATCAAACTTGTCTACTTCGTAGCAATCCCAGAGGGTGAAATCACTAACCCTGTACCTCTTTTTGAATTGGCAATCATAGCAGGATGAACGGTCGCATATGTTTGAAAAGAATGCTCGAAGCATTGGATCAGTATCAATCCCGTAAGTGTATACTTCTTTACCATCTTTATCCTTGACGGTCATTGTGGAATACTTATAGCCATAATGCTTATCTCGGAACATAATATTAGAAATATCCGTTCCGAATCGCTCCTGCTGCATCTCGATGTACTTATCCCAGACAAGCGGCGACGGCACCGCATGACATACAATATCAACAGTAATCAGGTTGTCATACTCTCTTCTGAGGAATCGTTTTAACCCCTCAATCTGACATGGAGTTCCACTGTAACAGACCAAACGGCCAGCTTTTAGGAACTTCTCCGCCTGCGAGAATGTCGCCTCAGTGTCACTCTGCACATACTTGCTGTTTCTGAACCGCCAGAGTTCGTTCTTTTCTTCCACATACATATGATGCACACGAAACTTATCATCATATGCCACTCCAAAAACTACGCCGCCTTGTTCGATAATATACTCGGCTATTATGGTAAAAGCTCCACCTGATGTGCTTTCTCTACGCACAACTTCGTCCTTGCTCTGGACAAGATACGCCGTCTGTTTGAACGGTACATCCGGCTTGCAATTGATTATCGGACAGACCTTCTCGCACAACCCACAGTTTACGCAGGCATCCCTATTAATTTCAGGATATAAAAATCCTTCGTTGTCGGCTTTCATGTTTATGCAGTGCTTTGGACACACATTCATGCATCCCCCGCAGCCACAGCAGTTCTTCTTTTCTTTTATATCGATCATATGAATCCGCCTTTCCGTCAACGACTGAATGGGATTCTATGACCATCTATCTAAACTCAGTATTTATGAGTAAGTCGCACAAATAGCTTTTTCATTACACTGTAAATACCAAGCTTATAGCAAATTAACCTAATAGCGTGTTTCGCTTTCACCCGGAATGTGTCCGGGAAATACTTTTCAAATAATGCTGTGCCATCCAGTCGATTTGCATCCTTAAAGAATGATTTGCGTCTGTCGTTTGCAACCGGAGACTCTTGCATCTCCTTCGCTGTTGACACGATAGCATCCGGGTCGACCTCCACGTAATTTAGGTCAGAGCATACTTCACTAAAGGCTGCCTGCCCTTTCTCACTATGCACAAGCACTCTGGTTGCGCCTTTGTCATTATCCAGTTTCTTTGAGAACCTTCCAACGTTAAAGCAGTCCCAAATCGTGAAATCGCTCACACGGTATCTGTTACGGAACCGACATTCATGACATGATGGACGGTCGCATATGTTTGAAAAGAAAGCGCGAAGCCACGGATCAGATTCAACGCCTTGATGATAGTTTCCCTGATTTCTGTCAG
>JAJQFO010000157.1 GCA_021201095.1 Lachnospiraceae bacterium | reverse complement strand
GGGGGTAGTATGCGCTTTTTTTGCTATCCGGTAGTTTATGTTTCACAGTAAATGTCTGAAACTTATCATATATCATGCAGCAGCATTAAGCCCAGGCAACCACTTTTTTGAAAAGCTAAGAGAAAACATTTTCAGGAGGTTCACATGAAACTATTTGCTTACGAAGTACGGGAAGATGAAAAAGAACACTTTGAACGGTTTTCCAGAGAGCTGAGAGTTGACCTGGCTTTTACGGACGAGGTCCCAACCCTGGAAAATGCCTCGATGGCAGCAGGATGTGACGGCATCACCATGCTTGGGCAGGGAACGATCGGTCAGCCGCTTCTGGATGAATACAAGCGGCTGGGAATCCGCTGCATCAGTACCCGCACGATCGGATATGACCATATTGATGTACCTTACGCCAAAAAGATCGGCCTGCCCGTTTGCAACGCCTTTTATGAACCGAATGGCGTGGCTGAATATACTGTCATGCTGATGCTTTTATGCATTCGTCATTACAAAGCGGCGCTCTGGCGCGCGCAGGTGAACGACTACTCTCTCCAGGGACTTTACGGCCGTGAAATACGAAACCTGACCGTTGGCATTCTCGGCACCGGCCGGATTGGAACGCAGGTAGCAGAAATTCTTTCCGGATTTGGCTGCCGCATCCTCGGTTACGACCGGCATCCCGGCAAAGCTTCCCGCTGGCTGACCTATGCGGATCTGGAAACCATTTACCGTGAAAGCGACATCCTTACCATCCACCTGAACCTGAGCGATCAGACCCGCCATATTATAAACAGAGAAACCATCTCCAGGATGAAGGACGGCGTAATCCTGATCAACTGCGCGCGCGGCGGCCTGATGGATACCGAAGCCCTGATCGCCGGTATCGAGCAGCAGAAAATCGGCGGCCTCGGACTAGACTGCTTTGAGAATGAAGAAGGCATTTACCATCTGGACCGCCGCGACGATATCATCAGCAACCGTTCCATGGCCTACCTGCGCCAGTTTCCAAACGTAGTCATGACCCAGCACATGGCATTCTACACAGACGCCGCTGTCTCCAACATGGTCCGGTGCGGAATCGAGTCCATCTGTTCGGTGGTTGCCTCAGGGACTTATCAAACTCTTTTGTGACGTATGCGGCGGGCTGATTCCTATCTGGTCAGGTCAATACCACCTTAGCTTCTCTTCGTCACTCTTATATAGTTTTAAAAAAATCATTTTGAAATGATTAATTTTCCAAAAAAAGTCATTTTGAAATGATTTTTTCTTGTATTTTGTTTGATATTCCTTTATAATAGAAGCCGTACAGCAAAAATCGCTTCAAGATACAATGAAAGCCGCGCAATTGAAAATCGCTGCGCGATTGGCGCGGCCTGCGTCCATACTTGCTGCGCAAGTATGGACATATGATATAAGTAATTATCATCTGATCGGAGGCTTTTATGGATAGAATCATTACTGCTGAGCTTGTCAAATGGAAAGAAACAGAGAAAAACCGGCTTCCCCTCCTGCTCTATGGCGCCCGTCAGGTTGGAAAAACTTACGCACTCATGCACTTCGGCAGAGATTATTTCAAAAATACCATCTATGTTAATTTCGAGCGAATGCCGGTGATTGCTGAATTTTTCAGCGGTGACCTCTCACCGGAGCGCATTCTGCATTTTCTTGAAGAATACTTTTCCGAAAAAATAGTTCCCGGGCAGACTCTGCTGATTTTCGATGAAATCCAGGCCTGCGAACGTGCCCTGACATCTCTGAAATATTTTGCAGAGGAAGCGCCCGAGTACCATGTAGTGGGCGCCGGCAGTCTGTTAGGAGTCGCCATCAATCGAGAAAACTACTCGTTTCCCGTCGGGAAGGTCATTATGAAAACGATGCACCCTCTCCGTTTTGATGAATTTCTTACTGCCCTTGGAAAATCTCACCTGGTTTCCATTATCCGCGAACATTACGAAACGATGGATGAAATGCCAGCTCAGACACACAATGAGCTTCTGGATTTGCTCCGCCGATATTTTTTTATCGGAGGAATGCCGGCCGTTGTCCAGAAATATATCGACGAAAAATCCCTGATAAATCTGCCGGATCTGCAAAGTATGATTTTGAATGCCTATACTGCAGACATGGCAAAATATTCCGCCCCGGGTACCTGTACCAAAATCCAGGGAGCATTTCGATCCATTCCTTCCCAGCTTGCGAAGGACAATAAAAAATTTCAATACAAACTGATCCGGAAAGGTGCCACTGCCGGACTGTTTGGCGAATCCATTTCCTGGCTTATCATGTCTGGAGTAGCGCTCGAATGCGATAAGGTTACCAGAGGCGAAGTTCCCCTCGCAGTGACGCAGGACCTGTCCTCTTTCAAGCTTTACATGTCTGATATCGGCCTGCTTTCTGCTGCTTCCGGAATCATGCCGGAAAGTATGGTCCGTCAGAATCTGTCCGATATCTATAAAGGAATGCTCGCGGAAAACTATGTCGCGCAGACTCTCTGCTGCAACGGGCACAAGCTGTATTACTGGACTTCGGATTCGCCCATGGCAGAGGTGGATTTTCTGCTGCAAAAGGAAGGCGCTGTGGTTCCGGTTGAGGTGAAATACGATGTCAATGTTCACGCGAAAAGCTTAAAACGCTTCACCAAAATGTACCATCCGAAACAGGTGCTCCGGCTCTCTTCCAGAAATTTTGATGTGGATGAGCAGGGGATGTGCTCCGTTCCTCTGTATGCGGCGTTTTGTCTGTAATGCAACGCATTGTATCTGCGCATCCTGACCTCTGCGTTTTGTACCGTTCCGCGATATCAAATGCATACCCCTATATGCAGCATATAATGCAAGAACAATATGCGAAGCCAGTTCATTCCGCCAGGCAGCTTTCCCCGGTGCCATAGTCAATCACAATCCCCGGCTGGACATTGTAGGAGTACACGCAAAAACAGATTCCCGCGCCGCCGTCCTCTACCGAATATGCCTCCATAAGCACTCCGTCCGCCACCAGGTTATCGCCCTCAAACACAGGCGTCACCCGGTACAGCACATGATTGTCATTTTCATCGAGGTAGTTTGCCACCTGATTCTCAAATGGGAGCATTCCCTCTATATTCAGGTACCTGGTTCCGGTGATGAGATTTTTCTCGTTCGCATTTTCCGCCGTCAGACAGTACGCAATCAGGTGACAGCGGTTGTAAAGATAGGCCGGCTCGGAATCAATGACTCCTTCATACTTCGCCTGAACCCATCCGGATGGTTTCACGCTGCCGATCTCGCCTCTCTCTTCCGTGGGCATCAGCTCCCGGCTGATATTAGCGTACGCCACCTGACATCTTCCCAGAGCATCCAGCTCGCTGTAGCTTTCAAAAGTCTCCGTATTCATTTCCGATTCTTCAAAAAATGGAATGCCGTTGTTAATCTCCACCCAGGCATTCCCGGCATATTCCGGAATATCATCCAGCTGCACACTGGTTCCACCCGCTGCTGTCCCTGCAACTGTATCCGTTGATAGATTTGTCAGCGAGTCCCACCAGTTCGTTCCGGTTGACGCTGACACAACAAAGACAGCCAAAGCCGCTGCTGCAGCTGTGACCAGCCCTTTTTTCCTGCGAAAAATACGAAAAATTCCCGATTTTTTGTTTCTTGTTTTGCGGGCGGTCTTCGTCCTTTTGAGTTCCGGCCTTTTACTTTTACATTTCTGGTTTTGGCTGGTTTCTGATTTTTTTCGTTCTGAAGCGTATGAATCGTAGAAGGTTCCCGTCTTATTTCGTTCTGATTTCCGGCGGCTGCGGGTTTCTTTTCCTGCACTTGTCATCGGCACAACAGACAACATGCCGGCCTTACTCCGTCGAGAACGCCTGGCTTCACGAGGTTGTCCAGGCTGCACTTCTACACCTGCGGCATATGCTTTCGGCGGCGTTTTCTTATTCAGGGTATACCCCAGAATGCTGCCAATCACGCCGCCCACAATATGCGCCATGTTGGAAATATTGTCCTGCACCGTCAGCCCTTCCACTACCTGCTGCCCCAGGAAAAAGATGGCCACCAGCAAAAATGTGATTGGAATTTCTCCCTCACGGAAATCAGTAAAGGAAGCGAGCAGCATAAACAGAAAAACGATCCCGCTCGCCCCGCACAGGGCGACATTCGGGAAAAACACATAGTTAATCAGGCTTGTCGCAAACGCCGTAATGGCCACCGCCTCCGCCAAAGTCCGGGAGGAATACTTCTCCTCCAGCATAGGACCGAGCAGCAGCAGATAGGTCATATTTCCAATCAGATGCGACCAGCCCGAATGACCAAATATATGGGTAAACGCCCTCACCCATGTCAGCGGTGAGCGCAGCGATGAATGATAAGTCATAAACAGCAGCTTCTGCGAGGCGCCGTCCGTCACCTCATTCAGCAGCGTCGCCAGGAAACTGAATGCTGCCAGCGTCAGCACAAGCGGGGCGTTAAAGGTAATTTTCAATCTTTTTTTCATACTTGTCCTTTAATTCTTTTTCCCATACGGTACTGTATCCTCAGCTACCATACCGAGATATGGATTCTGCTCAAACTCCGGATATTTTATGATTTTCTTCAATAAACTTTTGAATCAGTTCATCTTTTTCTTTTGAATCTTTTTATCTCTCGATCGTTAAGCGTTCCCCTATTCTGTAAAATAGAATCCCCATCTTCTTTCACAAAAAAATTTTGCCGATCCAGCCTCTGTCATCTTTCGATCACTGGCATGAACATGCATGCACTCTACTATGCAGAAAGAAGTAAAATACAAATAATATCTTGCAACTTTAAACTCATAATATTTCGGCATATTACTCCTCCATAAATTTTTGATTTTGCTCCAGATAATTTTTTGCAATGCGTAATTCTATATCATCCATGGAGGTTTCCAACATCTCGCCTTTTTTCGAAAAAACAGCAGCCTTAGATGGCCGGTTCAAATTTATCACTCGATAGCCCAGATCACATTTCGTAAAAGCATAACCATTTACAATTACATCAGCATTATCTGCAATTTCTTTAATGTCAATCATATTGAATTCTGACCTCCTTAATCTGATTTAAATACTCATCTGCGTCATAATATAAATCCTCCAGTATTGGCACAAGATCAATATATTCTTCTATCAGGTTTTCATCATGGCTATATTTTGTCATAACGACAATATAGCCATGATCCCATTCTTTGATTTCCGAATAATACTCCAAAGAATAGGACGTTCTGAACCGAAACGTATCCTGACCAAATCGAAATATTGTATACTGACACTTACTGCTTAAAATTGCATAATCCATTTTAATTTAATCACTCCGTAAAAGGCTATATACATGGATATTATCCTAATCAGTATGTATTGTAACCATTCTGTTTTAATTTCCTTACTTCTCAATCCCTTCAACCTTCTCATACAAAGTATTCTCCAAATCACTCAGAGCCGGAATAAAGCTGTCGCGGATGAAAAGTAATAATTCACTCGCCTCGTTCTCATTATAGACATGGACAATGGTATTACGCTTTTTTAACATCATGAGCCATACACTGTCATCATTGACAAACCCCACCTTGTATCCAAGCTGCAGGATTTCGCGTGGTGTACCTGTCTCAGCTCCTTCCACGCCATGCAGGCGTAAAACCGCCTGTAAGGCTTTCCACGCAAGTTCGAAGGTCAGGTTGAATTGGCCAATCACTCCTGTCCTGTAAATAACATTATTATCAGCCATTGTAAAATCTGCGGCCTTTAGATCACTTAGACAGTTTGAAAAATTATCAAGCTTCTTCATATATTAATATCCCGTCCCTTTCAATTTCACGCTTTAATTCATCATCGATCCCTTTATCAAGGTATATAACATCGAACATCAGCAACGTATGGGAACGCTCTACAAGATCGAAATATAGTCCGAGAGTGTCACCTCCGCAGACTGCAATGTCGATATCACTTCTTGCCGTATGTGTGCCTCTTGCTCGCGAGCCAAAGAGTATCACTTTTTTAATGTCATGCTGTTTCGCGAAAAGACGAATATCCTTCAGCACTTTGTCTGGAATGTTATATTTCATACCCAATCGCCCCCAGCTTCTTCCGAATCTCATCCTCCAGCTCATGTGATTTTGCAAACATTTCGGAAAGTTCCGATGTGAGCCGAGTCATTTTCTCCTCAAATGGCTCGCCATCGTCCTCCTGCTCCTCAATGCCAACATAGCGTCCTGGTGTCAGAATATAGTCCTGCTTTGCGATATCCTGTGTAGTCGCTACAGCGCAGAAACCTTTGACATCCTCCAGTGTGCCATTCTGGAAAGCGGAGAAGGTATCCGCCTGATATGGTCCGAGATCAGCTTCTATTCCACGAATCGCCATGTTCATCTTTGCCATTTTCCAGGTGTCCGCATTGAATTCCTGACCATATACAGAAACAACGCCGCGTTCGTTGCTGTGCACCTGTACGAACCGGGCACTCTGTACGAACATGCCCCCTGAGCCACAGCAGGGATCCGCTGTCACCTTTCCAAGTTCCGGGTTCACCTTTTCCGTAATCAGCTGTGTCAGGGCACGAGGCGTATAGAACTCGCCGGAACGTCCGGCACTCTGTAAGCCACGCAGCAGCGTCTCGTAAATCATGTTAAAGGAATGGTGTTCTTCCTGATCATCAAAATTGATTCCGTCCAAAAGGTCGACAGCCTTGCGAATGCAGACGCCGTCCTTCATGTAATTATAGGACTCCGCCATCATTTCCTTTACAATGGTTCTGCGTTTAGAACTCTGGGATGTCACAGGCAGTTCTTTCAACGTGGGGAACAATGTGTTGTTGACGAAATCGACCAGTTCATCACCGGTGATTTTATCTTTCTGCGTTTTTCCCCTTGCCCAGTTTCGCCAGCGGCAGTTCTCAGGGATTGCGCTCTCGAAGTCATCTTCGTACAGTTCCCATTCGTCCTCTTTTAAATCGTACACCTTGAGAAACAGCATCCAGACGAGCTGCGAGAGAACCTGAACAGTTCCGCTGACGCCGTCATCATCACGCATGATGTTTTCCCAAGACTTAATCAAATTACCCAGTGCCATAATTACCTCCGTTAAGATGCCGTCATTGCTGTTTCACTGTATATTTCAACTTCGATTTCCGAGAGCATCTCCATATATTTTTCTTTGCCGCCAAACCGCTTCACGATAGCAGGAGGCGTTCCCTTTTGTATAAATTCCGGCATATTTAAGATGCGCATACTGGTCAGCTCATCAATATCATGTTCACGATATTCCTCCAGCAGCAATCGGATGATGTCCTGGCACGAGAAAACGATATTGATGTCACATGCAGAGTGGGTGTCTGCGCAAACATATCGAAGGGCAATTTTTGCTGTTTGACTGTGTGGCATAACATATCGAGCCGTTTTTTGCCCGTTTTGGGACATTTTGGAGCATATGGATGTTATCGCGAACTTATCCACTTCCTCTGTCCACACTTCCATTGACCTTGAAATTCCTCTCCACGCAAAATAGCAGCATAAATTGGCTCAAGGAAATCCGACAGGCGCTTCAAAGTATCTGAAAACGGAAGATTAATTTCTACAGCCGGTTCAAATTTAGACCACTGAACCTGGAAAAATGCTGACTCATCGAACTTCTCAATTCTCGCAAATACATCTTCTTCCAGTTCGCGACCTCTGTGTTTAGTAGTCTCCGAGACGGCTTCCTTAAGTAGCCCTCCATCAAAATCAAACACATTCGATAGATAGTAGATATCGAAAAAGTCCTTCATCCGACTGGTAGTATCCATTCTTTGCAAAATCGCGTCAAACTTCTCTGCAATGGTACTCTCAAGAGAATATGTATAAATCTCCGGTGCTTCAAATCCCTCCAGTCTTGTTGCGATTTCCCTGATTTCTGCATTCGGAACTATCACGTCATCAATTCCCACATCTACCGAAAATGGTACTCTGACATTATTGATATGCCCGATAAATTTTGTCTTCACTCCCGGATATTTCTTTTCGAGAGTAATCTGCTCCACCCCAGTTACCTCCAGCCAGAAATAATCATTGTCCGTCTGGATACTGCATATCTCTTCCATGACATTTTTTATGTTGCCAAGTTCATTCGAAAGGCTTCGAAGCATAAAATCCATGTCCCTCGTTGGCCTGCTGTCAAACTCAGTAAGAACATATATGAACATCCCGCCCTTTAATATCAGGTTATCTCTGTATCGTGAATGCGACAGTCTCCGCAAAAATTCTTCCTGAAAGAACAGCTGCAAACTCATCTGATAGCTGATACCTTCTTCTTTCGCCTGATTACGGAGTCTCGCAAGTGCGGATGCACTTTTATTTTTTACAGCCATATTCCAAGTACCTCCCTTACTTTTTTCTGAACCCGAAGTTCATCCGCATATTTCCCAATCCTGGACTCATTTCTCTTTGCGTCGGACAGGTAACCCCTTACTGCTCCGGCAAACACCTCAGCTTCCATTTTATTACGGTAAAGCAGGCAATCACAGATTGTCCGTTCCCGATCATAAATCTGCAGCTTCGTTCCTTCAATTTCAGCTTCCGTAATACCGATTACAAAACGCTCTGCCGTAATAAAATGCGGTTTTACAATCGGATAAGAAATATTGAACCGTCTCCGCGAGGTTTTACTGTCAACCGCTATATGCCATGCCGATGGCGTTCTGTCTGTATATCCATAAAAATCCAAGGCACTCTCCATGCATACAACACCGTCAGGGAACAGCGCAGCAATAATAATTGCCTCAGAATATGCATTCTCGTCCATATACTGATAGTATCCTCGACGAATCTGTTCTATTTCTCCATCTTCCATCAATTTTTGTATTTTTTGATTATAATAGCCGCACTGACGCAGATCCCTCGTTCTCAGAACCCCACCATGGCTCAAAAAAATTCTTTTCAGGTTTTCTTCCATAATATCATCCGCTTTCTCAAACTGCACAAGTTCTCTTGCAATCTTGTGCAGTTTGCAAATTCATTATAATTTATAAGCACGGCAAAATCAATAGCAAAACGCAAAAAAATCCCCCTGCATCATTCCTTAAATGCAAGGGGATAACTCGTATTCTTATTCTTTTTACATCGCCACTTCCGTCTCCAGTCCCGACTTAAATTCCACCGTGAAATGATCATCGTAGACCGTAATCTTCTCTATCAGCTTCCGGACGAGGCTCTCGTCATATTCCGTAACCGCCGTTCCCATTTCATCGAGCAATTTTTCCATCTCCTCCACCCGTTGGCGGCTTCCCTCGTTGTTGGCATCTTCTAAAAGAAGCTCCTACTTTTTTCTGCGAAGCTCCTCGATTCTGTCAGCGATGTCATCATAAGCCTGTCTTGCATTGGCCTTTTTCAGAAGTTCCTTCTGCAAATTGGCAAGTTCCGCCTCAACCTCTTCGACTTTGCTGGTGTTGCCGCTGCCGATTACTTTTTCGATGTTCTCCTTCAAAATCGGGATGATGGTATCCCTGCCGGAGAATACATCATTGATCGCTTTTACTACCGCCGCCTGAAGGTCTTCCTCCCGGACCGTCCTGGCCGGGCAGTCAATCCCGCTCGTTTTCTTCGTCACGCGGCTGACGCACCTCCACACAACGGATTTCTTCCCACGGTTATTCCAACTGATTCTCCGGAACAAATCTCCGCAGTGTGCGCAGAAGATGATACTCGATAATGCATAGTGGCCGCTGTATACCCTGCGCTTTCCAGTCCCCGTTGTAATATTGGCGCGTCTTACCATCTCCTCCTTGACGCGCATGAAAATGTCTCTTGGAATGATGGCTTCGTGGCTGTTCTCCACATAATACTGCGGCACGATGCCCTTGTTCACCACCCGCTTCTTCGTCAGGAAATCTGTCGTCACTGTTTTCTGCAAAAGGGCATCGCCGATGTATTTTTCATTCGTCAGAATTTTGTGCAGCGTGCTGGCAAGCCAGTAGTCGTTCCCTGCCGCCGTCTTGATTCCGTCTGCAGTAAGCCCCTTCCCGATATCGTAATAGCTTTTCCCTTCCATAAATTCCCTGTATATCCGCTTTACAACCTCGGCCTCTTCCGGGTTGATGACGAGGTTCCCGTCCTCATCCTTATCGTAACCGAGGAAGCGGTTTGCGCAGACCTGAACCTTCCCCTGCTGATAGCGGTACTGGAGTCCGAGCCTCACATTCTGTGAAAGCGACTGGCTCTCCTGCTGCGCAAGCGATGCCATAATGGTAAGCAGCACCTCTCCTTTGGCGTCCATTCTCGTACTGTTCACCTTTAGTGATTTGCTCGAATGTAATTTTATGGTTAAGGATTCGATCCACGGTTTTACGCGGATTGTACCTCGGCAAGGATAAATCCCGTAAATATTGAAATCCTGCAAGATGCGGAAAATCCTCCAATGAAAAAGTCAGATTGACGGTATAAAGCTGTTTTTTGTAGCCGTATGTCAGGACATAACTGTATTCTGTTAATTCATTCCATACAGAAGCGGCCTGATAGAGAATATCCAAAGCTTGTCCGTCCATACCACACCTCCAATCTGAAAAAGAAAGAGCCTTGCCATTGCAAGGCTCTCACTCAAGCGTTTTCATTCGATTCCAGGGAATCTAGTCGGCTTGTGGTAACCGCATAACCCACGGGCTGGCTCCACAGATGGCTGCATTCCGACACAGTCAACTGTTTCATCACCACGATAGCTGGTCATCGCCGCTATCCTCTATAAACATTATAACACAAAAAAGGAATCCGTCAACGAGATTTCTGCTTTTCTTGCAGAAGTCTAAGGCCTTTTTCGTGAGCATGCTTATCGCATACCTTATTTATTATATGCAGAGAAACGAAAAAATCAACAGAAAATTTTGGAAACGGAGGTGAGGATTGTGGCGGCAAGTCGAATTAAGGGTATTACAGTCGAATTTGACGGCGATACCACTGGTCTGTCAAAGGCGTTGAGCAGTGTAAATAAAGAGATGAAGTCTACGCATCTCCGCTGCCGCTCCGGTCGGTGCTAAGCGGTCCTGAACGCGTGCCAGTGGCACGCGTTCAGGACCGACCGAAACGGAGTGAAGACGCCACTGGCGCTCAGCACCCCAGCTGAAGGATGTGGAGAAGCTCTTAAAGCTTGACCCGACGAATACGGAATTGCTGGCTCAGAAACAGAAGTTCCTCACCGAGGCTGTCTCTGAGACGAAGGAAAAACCGGAAACGTTAAAGACGGCTGCGGAACAGGCAAACACGGCTCTGGCAAATGGTGAAATCAGCCAGGAGCAGTACGATGCCCTGCAGCGTGAAATCATCGAGACTGAGGAAGAATTAAAAAAGCTGGAGACGCAGGCGGAGCAGTCCGCGACAGCGCTCCAGAAGATTTCAGCAACCGGTGAGAAACTGCAGTCTGTTGGTGATTCGATTTCCACAGTTGGCACAAAACTTCTGCCGGTAACGGCCGGAGTGGTGGCACTCGGAACAGCGGCTGTAACTACGGCGGCAAACTTTGAAACAGCCATGTCCAGTGTCAAGGCTCTGATTTCTTCAAGCTCCTCGGATATCGAAGGCGATATGGAGAAGCTGGAGGAGGCAGCAAGGGCTGCCGGTGAGACCACGAAGTTTTCTGCGACAGAGGCTGCCGAGGCTATGTCTTACATGGGACTTGCTGGCTGGTCTGCGGATGAGATGTGCGAAGGCCTATCTGGTATCCTGAACCTTGCAGCGGCTTCGGAGATGGATCTGGCTACGGCATCTGATATCGTGACGGACTACCTGTCTGCTTTTGGCCTGACAGCGGCTGACTCCGAAATGCTCGTGGACAAGATGGCCTATGCCCTCTACATTTCGTGCAAAAAAGCCTCCTTGCCAGGACCCAGCAAGTGAGGCTTTTTATTTCTAAAATTCAAAAGGGAGCCAGCAGAACCGACTCCCTCAAGTGTGCGTCCGCAAACGCACACCCCAATTGATATGTATACTATACCACTACTCGGTAGAATATGCAAGCATCAAATGAAATTTTTTAAAATCGTCATTCGCGATGCCAAATCCGGGTGAATAACAATCGCGGCAACCGCCGGATTAACAGATGCTCTGTATTCATCCGTGATTTTCTCGAAGAAGCGTACAAACGACTTTATCTCTGTCTTTGGCACCTTCAAAAGCTTTAGATAATAGCACATCAGGAGAACATAATCCCCTATTGTTTTGAAATTCACGTACGGAAGACCTATTTCAATTTCCAGACACTGCTTCATTGCCTTTGAAGGATCAATATTGCGGAATCTGGTGTCAAATATTACCGCATTATGTGCAATCGCATTTCTTAAATCCTTCAAAGTATAGATGTACTTATGTGGGAATTTCGTATACACGGCAGTTGGCAAATGGTTTCAGTATCGCCACGATGGTTTTTACGATGCTGGCAAGCGTATAGAATTCGCCGCCCTTCACGCCTTCATAGGCAGCAAATTGCGCGATGCAGTATTCATAGGTTCTGTCAAGCAGATCTTTGCTTTCTTCAGCGTCGCCCATGTCCATATTTGTAAAGAGGTCAACACTTTCTTCCCTGTTTGCTGCATCAGCCGCGAGCTGCAAAGCGACGAGGTTTCTTCCGTGTCCGCGCATAAAAAATCCCGGCCGCTTTTCCAACACCAGAAAGCAGCCGGGTGGCTCTATGATATATGCAAGATTCTTTTCCTCATCACGGCTGTTTCCCGATATAAGCCAGGATACCGCCGTCTACATAGAGGATCTGTCCGTTGACGAAGTTGGATGCGTCTGATGCCAGGAAGACTGCCGGGCCGGTCAGGTCTTCGGTCTCGCCCCAGCGGTTGGCCGGTGTCTTGGCGCAGATGAACTGGTCAAACGGATGGCGGCTGCCGTCTGCCTGCGGCTCGCGCAGCGGCGCGGTCTGCGGGGTGGCAATGTAGCCAGGTCCGATGCCGTTGCACTGGATATTCTGTCCGCCGTACTCGGAGCAGATGTTCTTGGTCAGCATCTTCAGACCGCCCTTAGCTGCGGCGTATGCGGATACGGTCTCACGGCCAAGCTCGCTCATCATGGAGCAGATGTTGATGATTTTGCCGTGTCCTTTTTCAATCATGCCCGGAATGACAGCTTTGGAAACGATGAACGGTGCATTCAGGTCTACGTCAATGACCTGACGGAATTCTGCTGCGGACATCTCGCACATCGGGATGCGTTTGATGATTCCTGCGTTGTTTACCAGAATGTCGATCACACCGACTTCTTCGTTGATTTTCTGCACCATGGATGCTACCTGATCTTCATCCGTCACATCGCAGAGATAGCCTTTTGCTTCGATGCCGAGCTTTTTGTACTCTTCCTCGGCCTTTTTCAGGCGCTCCTCGTTGTGACCGTTAAATACGATTTTTGCTCCTGCCTCGCCGTATGCGGACGCGATTGCAAAGCCGATTCCGTAGGTTGCTCCGGTGACAAGGGCTACCTTGCCCTTCAGTGAAAATGAATCTAATACGCTCATGTTGTTCTCCTCCTTGATTTTTGTAAAACGACATATGTCGTTATACACCCAGTTCATTATGTGTCAGCTTACTGCATGTTTCCCTTAACCCATTGTGCGCTGCAATTATGATAGCTTTTCCTGTCCATTGTGCACAAGAATTACTTCATATCCGTGATCGCGATGTTATCCATATCGTCGAATTCCTGGTTCTCGCCGCCCATTGCCCAGATGAAGGTATAGTTGCTGGTGCCGGCGCCGGCATGGATGGACCAGGAAGGGGAGATGACAGCTTCTTCGTTGTGCATCACAATGTGGCGGGTCTCCTGGCCTTCGCCCATCATGTGGAAGACCACGTTACCTTCCGGCAGGTCAAAGTAGGTGTAAATCTCCATGCGACGCTCGTGGGTATGAGCCGGCATAGTGTTCCAGACGCTGCCCGGCTCGAGTACGGTCAGGCCCATGCAAAGCTGGCAGGTCTTAAGGACATCCGGGTGAATGAACTGGTTGATGGTTCTCTTGTTGGATGTCTCAGCGGCGCCGACCGGGCGTTTTGCCGCGTCCTCGATTTTGATCAGGCGGGTCTCGTAGGAGCAGTGCGCCGGAGCGGATACCATGTAGAATTTCGCCGGAGCTTCCGGGCTGTCACTGGTGAAGAGGACCTTCTTGGCGCCTCTGGTGATGTAGAGGCAGTCCTTGTTGCCCATCGGGTATACGGTGCCGTCCACGGTTATTTTTCCCGGGCAGCCGATGTTGAAAATACCGATCTCGCGGCGCTCCAGAAAATAGCTGGTGCCGAAGTTTGCCCATACGTCGATTCCCTTTTCAATCGGAACCTCCTCGTTGACCGGCATACAGCCCAGAGTCACCATACGGTCCACGTGGCTGTACACTGCGACGACCTGATCTGCCTGATACAAGTTCTGGATCAGAAATTCATCCCGCAGCTCCTCGGTCGTGTAGCGCTTTACATCGCGCTGATTTGCTGAATAACGAATGTCCATTTTTCTTATCCCCTTTCTCTGTTTGGAAGGAAGGAAACATTTGCTGCTTCATTCCTTGTGTTTCTTTTAGTAGTTATGTAAAAGTGTATCTATATATAAAATCGATAAGGAATCGATTTCTTATATACTTTTCTTATAAATTGTTCGAATATCCAAAACCGGTTTGATCCGAAAAAGCAGGCACTGCTACGGGTCCTCCAGCGGAGATTATTTCATATGTCCATACTCGCTTGCGAGTATGGATGCAGGCCGCGCCAATCGCGCAGCGATTTTCAATTGCGCGGCTTTCATTGTATCAT
>JAJQFO010000348.1:2955-14789 GCA_021201095.1 Lachnospiraceae bacterium | reverse complement strand
ACTTTCTCCAGCGGGGGAAAATCAGCCCGCCGCCCAGGCTCCGCCATCGAGGGGAAACCGAGCCAAAAGCCATCCTCAACCAGCCGCAGGTCAAAGCAGGTCAGGTAGGAAGCGTCCGGAAGCATGTAGCCATAAAAGTAATCTTCAAAGGTCTCCAGGTTGTAAATATTGACCTTTGAGGAGCGGCGGTAACGGAACAGCTCCTCCTTATCATACATCCTGTATCGG
Source organism: Lachnospiraceae bacterium (assembly GCA_021201095.1). Lineage (GTDB taxonomy): Bacteria > Bacillota > Clostridia > Lachnospirales > Lachnospiraceae > Choladousia. The sequence continues at coordinate 14,561 of JAJQFO010000348.1, read as the reverse complement.
TGGAACCTTTCGCAGGCCTCCCATGTGTCAATGGTACTCTTTCGGATCGGCGCTGCTTCCTGAACAAGCAAGTGCATATATGCTTTGACTTCATCCAGAAATTCCTGTGTCAGCAAAACCTCTCCCTGCATGGTGCAGTAATAGCTCTCGCCCACAGAAAAATGGACGCTGACACGCTCCAGCCGGCTGTTATCGCCGACCGCATGGTAAATACCCTTGAGCATCAAAAGCACCAGTGAGCGCCGGTAGGTATCACAGCCTGCCTTATCCTTCAGCGTCAGGAAACGCAGCCGGCAGCCGTCGGCGGCCTCTTTTGTCAGCTCGCGCAGTCTTCCGTCGGCGTCCGCCAGCACAATCGGACAGGAATAGTCCTTCTGATGCACATCCGCTATTTCGTGGTAAGTTGTTCCAGCCGGATAGGTTTCCGGGATTCCTTCTATATATATAGTGATGTTTTTTGTTCCCATGAGGCACCTCCAAATCTGCGGCTCTGAATCCATCCTGCGTCATACAGCCGGATTTCTTATCGAAATTCTGATTACTACAACTATGAATCATATAGAAAAATAAGATACAATGAAAGCCGCGCATTTGATTGAAAATCGCTGAGCGATTGGCGCGGCCTGCAAGCTCTGGCATCCGGCTATGAAACCGGCTGTAACCGTGAAAGTACTGAATACTGAACAGCTACAACTGAGAAAATAACTTCAGCGCCTCCTCAGTCAGCGACAGCTTTTCCCTGATTTCGCATGCGCGGGAAACCGCCGCCGGACTCTTTTGCCGAGAAAGCTTATCCAGGATTCTCTCCTGTGCTGCTTTTTCCTTCTGAAGATAGGTCCATAGCACGGGATTTTTTTCCTCCAGAAGCTTCGGGCCGAATTCCAGACATAGCTTTCTGCATAGATCCGCCGATACCGCCGCTGCCGTCCACTGAGTTTCCACATGCCGGGCTTTCATCATCGGGTAATATTTGCCGTCCTCAAAAACCATGTCTTCCTGCACGATCTCCCAGCCATTTTGCCACAGCCAGAAGCGCACCCGGAAAATTTCGGACTGAGGCTGCAGAACCAGCTCCTGCACCTGTCGGCATTCTTTCTTCGCCGCATACACTCCTGTACGCTGGCAGGCCTCCCCGGCTTCAGGCTCTCCTCTGCGCAGACATACCTCCCCGGACGGTTCACACAAATCATCCCCCAGCAAATGTCCTCCGTCCTGCAAAATCTGCGCAGTCAGCGCACCGCCCATCCCGGCAATGACGACGCTTTGCACCTCGCCCGCTTCGAATGCGGACAGACCGTCGCAAAGTCTTGTGGAAATCCGGTCGGCAAGTCCGTGCGTCCGGATGTGTTCTGCCGCACGCTTAAGCGGTCCTGGGTTCACATCCGCGGCGATCGCACGGGGAATCACGCCCCGTTCCACTAAATCAATTGGTATGTAAGCATGGTCCGTCCCGATATCCGCAAGGACCATCCCCGGCGTTACCATAGCGGCGACAGCCGAAAGTCGTTTTGATAATTTCATGCTGATTGTCTCACTCCAGATAATCCCGCAGCTTCCGGCTGCGGCTCGGATGGCGCAGCTTGCGCAGAGCTTTCGCCTCAATCTGCCGGATACGCTCCCGGGTCACGTTGAATTCCCTGCCGACCTCCTCCAGCGTCCTCGGCTGCCCGTCCTCCAGACCAAACCGCAGAGACAGCACTCTCTGCTCGCGCAGCGTCAGAGTAGACAGGGCATCCAGCAGCTGCTCCTTCAGCACCGCCGAGGCTGCCGCGTCTGCCGGCTGCGGAGTACGTTCGTCACTGATAAAATCTCCAAGATGTGTTTCCTCTTCGTCCCCTACAGGCGTTTCCAGAGAAACAGGGGTCTGTGATATTTTCAGAATCTCAGCCACTTTATCCGGTTCCATCTGAAGCTCTTCGGCAATCTCCTCGGCAGACGGCTCCCTGCCAAGCTCCTGCAGCAGCATGCGGGAGGTACGTGTCACGCGGTTCATACTCTCTACCATGTGTACCGGAATCCGAATCGTCCTCGCCTGGTCCGCGATCGCGCGCGTGATCGACTGGCGGACCCACCAGGTAGCGTAGGTGCTGAATTTATAGCCCTTGCTGTAATCAAACTTGTCCACCGCCTTCATCAGCCCTAAGTTTCCCTCCTGCACCAGGTCGAGCAGCTGCATCCCGCGCCCGCAATATTTTTTTGCAATGCTGACCACCAGTCGCAGATTCGCCGCTGTCAGCTTCGCCCGGGCATCCTCATCACCCTCGCTCATCCGCTTTGCTAAGGAAAGCTCCTCCTCGGTACTCAAAAGACCGACACGGCCAATTTCCTTTAAATACATGCGGACCGGATCGTCCATCGGCACCCCTTCCATTACGGCATCATAAATCGGCTGATCCGGATCATAGTCCTCCGCATCCTCCCCGGAATCCTCCTGATCCGGCAGATCCAGCTCTAAGGCTTCCAGAGACGAATCCTCTGCCATCATAAATTCCTCTTCCTCCTCCGAAAGCGCAGCTTTCGCAGCAGACTTCTCTTTCCTATATTGAATCTCATCGCCTCTGTCTGTCTCTGCGGTCACAAACACATCCCTCTCACCCGGAGCCGATTGCTTTTTTGCTGTCTCTGTATCCATCTGATTCCTGTCCTTATCATCTGGAAGGCGGCCCAGTGGCCGTTCCACTTTCGATTCTTTCCTGATGATGTAACTGTTCGGTACCTTCACAGTTACTTCCTGATTACTACATTACTTTCGGTTTCGATACTCTTTTTGATTGCAATTTTCTTCAATAAAGCTGTTTTTCATATGTCAATCATTTCCTGTTTTTATTCTTTCCCACGCGGCAGGGAAATATGCAGTTTTTTCAGATCAGCCATCCTTTTTCTTGATTCCATCATCAAATTCTGCAGTCCCTGAAGATCGGTCGGTTCCAGCAGGGATTTGCGCTGTTCCGTCGAATTACTGATAATCAGACGGATCGAATCCGCAATTGCTTTCTCCTGCTCCTCGATGGTCTCTGTCGGAAGATCCGTATTAAATATCTGCGCAACCTGCCGCTGCTGATCCGGCTCTGTAAAGTGATTCACAATCCGCGCCGGATTCAGCTGATTCTGCGCAAGCTGGTCAAACAGCATCCCGGCCACCTCCCGGTAGATTCCGTCTGTGAAATCCTCCGGCCGGACATAGGCAGACACTGCAGCGAACAATTCCGGATACTCGGCCAACCTGGTCAGAAGCAGCCGCTGCGATTTCAAAATGCCGCTGTCCTTTTCCGTGCGGCGTTCCCGCTCCACGCTCGGGCGCGGCGCCGTGCGCACAGGCGCTCCCTGCATCAGATAATTCAGTACCATCCTGCGCATGCCCTCATAGGAGGTCTGGTAACGGGCAACCACTGCCTCGATGTAATTTTCACGCTCAATCTCCAGCTCCATACCGGCAATTTTAGCAGCAACCGCCTGGAAAAACCGGGTTTTGCTGTCAGGGTCCTTCATATCATAGGACTTTTCCAGCACGGAAAGCTCAAATAGAAAGCTGTTTTCTGCCTGGTCAATCCGCTCCCGGAAAGCGTCCGTCCCATAGGTCTTAATGAATTCATCCGGATCCTTACACGGGTTCATGTGCAGCACACGCGTGGACACGCCGGCCTCCTTCAGCATCGGGATCGCGCGCAGTGCGGCGCGGACGCCGGCCTCATCGCTGTCATAGGTCAGAATCACCTCGTCCGTATAGCGCTTCAGGATTGTCGCATGCTGGCTGGTCAGCGCGGTTCCCAGAGAAGCCACTGCATTTGTAAAACCGGCCTGGTGCATGGCAATGACATCCATATAGCCCTCGCACACCAGCAGATAATTTTCCTTCGAGGAGCGGGCAAAATTCAATCCGTAAAGGTTCCGGCTCTTATCAAAAATCACTGTTTCCGGTGAATTGAGATATTTCGGCTTGCCGTCCCCCATCACCCGGCCGCCGAAGCCGATGACCCGGTGGTTGGCGTCCATGATCGGAAACATAACCCGGTTCCAGAATTTGTCATACATCCCTTGGCGCTCATTGACCTGCATCAGTCCGGATTCCTTCAGCAGCTGATCCGAAACCCCCTGTTTTTTCAGATATCGGTATAAAAGCTTGCCGTCCGGTCCGGCAAAGCCAAGGCCGAAATGCTGCATGGTCTCATCGCTGAGCGCGCGGTTTTTCAGATACTCCATCCCGCGTTGTCCCTGCGGCGAGCGCAGCTGGTAATAGTAAAACTTCGCGGCCGTCTTGTTGAGCTCCAGCACGCTGCTGCGCAAATCCCGCGCCCGCCTGGCTTCCTCGGAAAACTCCTGCTCCGGCAGGGAAATGCCCGCGCGGTTCGCCAGGAACTGTACCGCTTCCGGAAAGGTATAATTTTCATATTGCATGATAAAATTAAAAACACTGCCTCCGGCACCGCAGCCGAAGCAATAATACATCTGCTTGCCGGGACTGACCGAAAAGGAGGGGGATTTTTCATTATGAAACGGGCAGAGCCCAAAATAATTATTTCCCCTGCGCTGCAGTCTCACATAGCCGGAAACCACGCTCACTATATCATTCTGAAGACGGATCTCCTCGATCAGATCTTCTGAGTAAAACATTTCCGCACCTCTCCTCTTCTCTACATGCACTTATCCATAGTCTCCGGGCGCTCTTTCATTCGGTCTCAGGTCCATTCCCGTCCGAAACCCCTCTCTGAAAATTCTGCTCTTCCGGCCTTATATGTTATAAGGCAAAACAACCGTCTCGCTTCAAGGGTATTTCCTGCATTTCTTTCTGCCTGAGCCGCGGAGCGAACATTTCTTACGCCTGCCGGAACTGCGGCGAAAACATTTTTACGCCTGCCAGGACTGCGGCACAAACAGTTCCTTATATACCCGGATAGAGTACAAATCCGTCATGCCGGAAATGTAATCACACACCACTCTCTCCTGCGGCTCGCCGCGCAGCTTCATCAGATTCTGGTATTCCTCCGGCAGCTGATCCGGGTGCGCATTGTAATAACGGTAAAGCTCCTGAATCATGCGGATGGCCTTGCCTTCCTCACTTTTGGCTTCCGGGTTCAGATAGACACTGCGGAACATAAAGGCGCGCAGATCATGCATCGCCGTCTCCATCCCGGGCGACATCGAAATGTGATCCTGTCCCTCGCTGTTTTCCACCACATCATGGATCAGTGTATTCAGGCGTTTCCGGGTCGTGTCGCCGATGATCCGGCGGCTCTCATCCGGGATGTCGGACTCTTTGAGGATACCTGCACGCTCCGCATCATCGATATCATGATTGATGTAGGCAATCTTATCGCAATAGCGCACGACCTGACCTTCAAGCGTGGAGGGATGTCCCGCCGTGCGGTGGTTGAGAATGCCGTCCCGCACCTCCCAGGTCAGGTTCAGGCCTTCGCCCGTCTTTTCCAGCAGCTCTACCACGCGCACACTCTGCTGATAATGCGCAAACCCATAAGGGCAGACCTCGTCTAACGCCCGCTCTCCGGCATGGCCGAACGGCGTATGGCCCAGATCATGCCCCAGGGCAATCGCATCCACCAGATCCTCGTTCAGACGCAGCGCCTTCGCGATCGTGCGGGCGAGCTGGGAAACCTCCAGTGTATGCGTCATCCGGGTGCGATAGTGATCCCCTTCCGGGATCAAAAATACCTGCGTCTTCTGTTTCAGGCGTCGAAACGCCTTACTGTGGATGATCCGGTCCCGATCCCTCTGATAAACAGTGCGGATGTCGCACTGCGGCTCTTCCCTGTCCCGCCCCCTGCTCTGATCGCTGAAGGAAGCATACGGACTGAAAATCTGGTGCTCCAGCTCCTCCGTTTTTTCACGGATTGTCATTTGTCCACCTTCTTTCTGATTTTTCGTCCTATGCACCGTGGCTCTTTCTCTCAATACCATGTGGTCAAAGCCCCCGATGCAAGCATACGGGGCATTAAAATTGTTCAGAACAATGCCTGGTACCTTCTATCATTATATGCCATCCGATGCGGATATTTCCACCTTTTTTCCAAATTTTACCAGAAATTCCCGTATTTTTTGCAATCACGGCAGCGACCGACTGGAATTCAACCATATTGTCTTACATCTTACGACTGTACTCCTGCCAGAACCTCGCGCAGACGGACCTGCGCAAAAGCAAATGTCCCCTCTTCGAGGATTGTCAGAGTCTGCCCATCCAGCTCATAAGAAAGAATCCGCTCGTTTCTCTGCTCTCTGGCAAGGCATTTCCCTTCCCGGTCAAACACCTGAATCAGTCCATGCTCAGGATCTACCAGCCAGAAGGTGTCTCCCTGCCGAAGGACCGGCAACGACAGGAGCCGTTCATGGGCAAGCTCCCTGTTCAGCTTTCCATTCAAATAAGACTTCCCTTTGGCCCCCATCAGATGGTAAAATGGCCGCTCAATCCATCTGGTCAGAAGATCCGATGCCCGGTCCCGAAGTGCCTTTTTCTGCGGCTGGAGCTCCTTATTCCTGAAAATCTTCGGCAGCCACTCCCGGATGGCCTCTGCATATTCGGTCAGAATTTTCCCGTTAAACGCACTCCTCTCTCTTTCTGTGTCCGAATGACCCGGGAAGCTTTTTCCATGGGACATACCATTATTCGCCCCCGTCTCTTCTTCTGTGTCTGAATGTCCGAGTGTCCTCCAGCGGCCGGAGGCAATATCCAGTACATGCTTCCTGCCGGAGGAAATCAGAATCAGGCTTTTCCCGTCCCCGGAGGCGTAAAATGGCGTACTGACAGAATCCCGCTGATAGATTGGGTCAGTCAGCCAGACCTGCGTCCGCTTTTTTTCATCCAGATCATAAACCTTTACAATACTCTCTCCTGCGTAGTAATAATAGCAGGCAATCCAGCGCTCTTTTCTGGAAAAAGCGGCGTACAGAGGTGATCTCGACTGATGGGTGTCAAACGCGTGCTGGATCGGATAATCTCCTTTTCTCGCAAATGAAAAAAACTCTGTAAAAATAATGGAAGCGGAGTCCGCTGCAAGCAGGCGGTCCATAATCGTCCGGTCCCGGCTTTCGGCAAGGAGAGATTTCTCCATCCATCTCCAGCGGGACGAGACAAGCGCAACCCTTCCGTTTGTCAGATCCAGCAGCAGGTCTTCACCGGATTCGGACCAGTAGATCCGATTAATCATCAGATATTCGTATTCTGCCACGACCAGCCTTCGCTCCATATCGTAAATCTGAAGCAGGCAGCCGTCCGTCAGAATCGCCATCAGATGTCCATACACGGTAATGTACAGATTTTTCCGGGCATCTAATGGCAAATAAACCTCCTTCTGGCGGCTGTCAACGGGATCCACATAGCAGATTTTTCCGTCTCTTAGCTGCGCGTCCGTAAAAATACATCCCTTTTCTTCCCATCCGCCGGCCTCCCGGAAGCTCTGTCCGTCTGCGTCCAGAAGATGCGTCATATCCGGACATTCTTCCCGGAAGGTTTCACGCAGCATCCCTTTGGCGAAGCGGTAATGAATCCGGAAATATGCACTCCGGCAGAGCAGCTCCGCCCCCCGCCAGTACAGGGAACCCATATTTGTTCCGATTTTAGCCGCAGCATCCAGCGCAACATGGGTATTCATGTCATAAAGGCGGATCACTCCTTCGGATACTGCCGCAAGAATTTTTCCGCTGCTGAGGGCAAATGAATTGCCGGGGACTTCCATAGTTACGAGCGCGCCCGCAGGAGCTTCCGACTCGAAATAGCAGGTCTTTTGCACCGCCGCAAGCTCCTCATCCCCCGCCAGAGAGGCTTCCACGGCCGCCTGCAGATAAGCATCCGGAAAGGTCTGGAAAAGCCGGGCCTTCTCCCAGAGCAGCCGCAGTGTCCGGGAAAGACGTGGAAGATTGTCCGGAGAAAGACGGATGAATTCCGCGATCTGGGTAACCACCTCCCGATACAATCCATGCCGGATGCAGCCGTCCACGTAAAAAGGTTCTGACAGAAGCTGCTGCATCTGCTGTTCATCCCTGAGAAATTCATTCAAATGATAGGACTCGCGGATTTTTCTTAAATTTGCCGACACCTGCGCATCCTCTGAAACCGTGTTCCAGGGCAGGGAGGAGAAGTATGCGCGCATCCGCTTCGCGAGCTCCGGCATTTTCCCGTCCATCATTTTAAAAATCTGCCCGGCAAAATGCTGATGGCGGAAACGCAGCAGTAAGCTTCCATCCTGATACAGCTCAGAAAGGTTTTCCTGAATCTCATAAAACAGCCTGGCCCAGAGGACAGGAGGAATCGCCGTAAATTTCCATTCCTTTTTGCTCGTCTTTCTGGTCTCACTGCGGACTTCTTCAATTACCTCCTCATCCCTGGTCAGAAGGGAAAGCATCTCTGCCTCGGAAAGTCCGTCCGCCGAAAGTGCCAGATACGCAAGAGCGTGACGGTGCAGAATGGGATAACCGCCGCTGCCCAAAGAGTCCAGCCAGGCACGCACCATCGCCTCCTGGGAGGCGAACGTTTCACGCGGAAGGCGTGACAGAGTGCTCCCCCGGTCCGTGCTTTTCCATTTCCGACAAAAATCAGACAGAATCTCGATATACAGAGGTGTACAGTCCTCCGGAATCAGCTCCGAAAGCAGGCTGGTCTGTTCCCTGGTCAGCCGGCGTTTTTTTTGCCGCAGGCGGGATGTCAGCATGGACATCGTGCCCTCTTTTTGCATTCCCGGCACAGCAAAGACCGGGATCCGTGAAAGTCCCGCATCTGCCCCCAGATCGCTGTGGTCAATACAGCTGATCACAAGCGTAAACTCTCCCGGAAGTTTTTCTGAGAAAAGATCAAACGGAAGACGGTGCCAATCTGAAACGGTGTCCACCGCATCCAATATCAGAATAATCGGCTTGCGCTTCTCTCCGGCATCCTCTTCTGTGCCCGAATCCAATGAAGCTCTCCGGTTCATCGCCTCAGCAGCAAAACCGGCTGCGCCGCGCGATGCTCTACGGCGAATTACCCGGGCGGCTCTGTTCAGATGCTCCAGCAGCCAGTCTTCGCATTCCATATAAGACGGTGTTGGTTCCACGTAATCCAACAGTCCCTTCCGCTCCAGAGTTTTCAGACAAAAAGAAAACCCGTCCAGCACACCCCGGCGTGTCGGCTGCGCATCCGGGAAAAACCCCACCGCGCGTTCCTGATTCTCACAAATCCAATGCTTCAGAAAATAGCTTTTCCCTGTTCCGGACTGCCCGGTGACCAGCACTGCGCTTCCCCGGTTTTTCTCACAGAATGCAGTAAAAGCGGCATCAAGACCCGGGCGGTCTATGTAAGAACGGTTTACTTCATGAAGAGCCTCCTCAAGAGCCTCCTGCTCCTCCTGCCAGGCATCCACGCGTCCGCTCTTACGTATTTCCTTTTGGATGACATCCGTAAGAAACGCTTTGACCTTCGCCAGATAATCCGTCTTACCTTCGCTGTACTCACAAATCTGCCGTCCTTCCCGCCCGCGAAGCACCTCCTTCAGGTGCGCCTGCAGGCGGCGTGCACTGGCTGTATCCTCTGCGGACTGGACCGTTTGATATCCGTTCTTCAGCATCACAAAGGTGTGCTCTTTTGCCTCCTCCGATTCAAAAAGGCCGCGGTAAATTTCCTGCTCCGTAGCAGAGAGTCCGTATTTGCGGAGAGCACTTTCTTCCGAAAGCCGTGCGGCCGCAAGCGAAAAGAGGCAGTCTCGAATCTCGCTCTCTTTTTTCCCCCAGAGAGTTTCCTCCAGATAATCCCCCTCACGGGCCTTGAGAAAATACCGTTCTGAAAGGTCATTCTCATCCTGCACATACCACTCCTCAAGCAGCGCAGCCTGCTCCCCGGAAATCCCCCTGGTCAGAAGCAGCCACTCCTCCTTTGGAATGTCAGACGGAAGCGGGCGCCAGCCGTAGCGGCTCCCGGCCATAACCAGAAAATTCGGGCGCGGGGAAAGCCTCTGACAGCGCTCGATTTCGTCAAAACAGATCTGCACGGTCTGGTTGTCCAGCGCAGCCTGTCTCGAGACACCCCAGCGCAGGTCAATGACCTGAAAGGAAAAGGCGTTCGTCCGGCACAGAGCATCCAGCTCCGGAAACACCTCCGTCTCCAGAAGGTTCCTTTCCGTCTCAAATTCCTCAAATGTCGAGCTGATAAAGATTCGAATCATGCGTTTTCTCATAACACTGCTCCCCCATTCCACTAGAGCATCTCATCCTCTCGTTCCACAAGCGGCCGGTAGCGCAGGCTTCTCCGGTACAGCCACATCAGCAGCTTGGTAACGAGAATGCTGATTATCAAATAAACGAGGATCCGCGGGATGAGGGTAATCTCTTCAATCAGGCTAAATCCGATGCCAAAAGTCCGCAAATCAAAAAACGAACCGGCAAGTACCAGCACCGCAAAAATCACCAGCATGATCAGCCGGCGCCTTTGTCCAAAGCGAGCCGGAAGGATGTATTTTTTTGCTTCTTTTTCCATAGATTTCATCCCCCTTGTGTTTCATTTAAATAATTTGAATGCCAAAGCAGCATGGCTCGCCCGGCAGGCGTTCGATTCCTGCGAAGCAACGAGACAGGCTGGCGCGACTCAATTTTCTCCGCCAAAGGATACGATATAAATCGGGTTGAGAGCGTTCATCAGGTGGTAACACCCCGCCTGCCAGGCTTTTGCCGCAGAGATCTGGACAATATCCGCATCCGAAAACCCCATATCCCGGATCAGGGCCGTCACCTCAGCGATGCTCTCGAGTGTGACTGTATTGATCACGATGCGCACCTTCGGATTCTTTTTCAGCAGAGCCTCTATGATCTCTTTCATATTGCCGGAGCTGCCGCCGATGAACGCGTGGGTCGGTGCCGGCAGCTCCTCCAGTCCGTCCGGAGCCGCTGCGTGAACCGGCGTCACATTGGAAAGGCCAAACCGGCGGCAATTCTGCTGCACAGCCTCCAGGGCATTCTGATTTCGCTCAATGGCATAAACTGCCCCTTTTGTACAGAGCCGCGCACATTCCACGGAAACAGAACCGGTACCCGCACCCACATCATATACGACGGAATCCTCCAAAAGCCGCAGCTTCGCTAAGGATAAAGCCCGGATTTCCTCCTTTGTCATGGGCACCTTTTCTGCACGCACAAACTGGTCATCCGGTATGCCGGGCGTGATCATCTGCCCCGCGTCCGGATTTTCGATCATCATGATACAGGGACCGTCCGCAGGCGGCTGATAATCCAGAAAATCGCCGGGCCTGCCAGCCTCAATCCGCTCCTGCGGATAAGAGAGATTGGAGCCGACGGTCATTCGTATCCCGGAAAAATCTCCTGACGCCAATGTCTGACTAAGCTCCCGGATGCCTTTGACGCCGCTGACCAGCAGAATAATCTTCGGATATTTTTTTACATAATTGGTAATCGGAAGCTCCTTCCCATGGGCACTCAAAAGCTTCGCATCCTGCCAGGGAGTCGGAATCCTGGAGGCAAAATAGGAGACAGAAGAAATGCCGCAGATATAATGTACCTCCTCGTCCCGAAACACCTCGGCAATCCTTTTTGCGCCGCTGTAAAATCCGACGTCGCCGGACATCAGAATCGCCACGCGGCGGTACCGCGGATTCTGGTCAAGCCATTCACAAATC
>JAJQFO010000348.1:0-2945 GCA_021201095.1 Lachnospiraceae bacterium | reverse complement strand
AATCTTATCAGCACGGTACTCCGGTACCATCGCGGGATAGCCTCGTTCCTCCTCGCGCTCATCCGCAAAACGAATCTGGAATGGGCCTCTGAACGATCTGCCTGACAAGTCCTCCGGCTGATCAGCACACATGGACGGATCCATCAGGCCGCCCCCGGAGTCCTCCACCGAACTGGATGAATGCTCTATCTCCGTTTGTCTGTTTGAAACATGCTCATCCTCAGCGGAAAGATCGCCGTCATAATCATGCAGACCAAATAAGCTGTAAACACACTCCAGCATGCGCTCTGCTCCAAAGAGGGCCTGGGCCTTTTGTATTTCATGGACCGCCTCACAGGTCAGTGTCCATGGTGTCCCCATGCCGATCCCGATGCAGCTGATCCGGCGGGGCGTATCGTAACAGCTGTCGTCCTCGTCACAGTCTTCCTCCAGATCCTCATGGTCGAGAGCCGCCATCTCTCTTTGCAGGGCTTCTATTCGGATAGCCTTTGCAGCCGCATCCAGCCTGTCCTTTACTTTCTCCCAGCAGGATCCCGTCTCGTGCGGCCTGCGTATGACAACCGCTACTGCCTGACAAGCTCTCGCAGCCTCCATTTTTTCCGGAAATCCGCCGGAAGCGCCGGTTTCCTTGGTAACCAGATACGTACAGCCCGTCTGTCGGAGCATCGCCGTATTCATCTCCAGAGAAAACGGCCCCTGCATGGCGCAGATCTGCTTCCCTTCCAGACCGAGCGAACGGCAGGAAGCAATGACCTCCGCAGACGGAAGCACCCGCACGAAAAGCCGCGAGGGGTCCGAAATGGTTTCAATAAAAACAGGAAGCTCCTTGCTGCCCGTTGTCAGAAAAATCCTGCCCTGGCGCGTCTCCAGATACTGTGCCGCCTCCCAGGTGGAATCGACATAGACCGGCGCAAAACCGTCACAGGACATATGATCCATATCTATCCCCTGATTTTCTTCCTGTGCTATCAGTTTTTCAGCCGACGCATCGTGCATGGTGTGCATGGTCTCTTCCGATGAATTCGCAGCGTCCTCCGTACGGATTCCGGCCCCATCCTCACGCAGATAACGGATATAGGGCACCTGCTCTATCTGACAGGCCTCGCGGATATTTTTGGATACTTCAACTGCGTAAGGATGCGTCGCATCCACCACCAGCGTATAGGAAGCATTCCGCAGGAATTCACAAATCTGATCCCTGTCCATCCGTCCCTGGTGCACTTCCATCTGCCGGACATCCATCCGCGCAAAATCCTGCTTTCGCGGCCGCAGAACCTCTTCTCCGTATTCCGTGGCGACACAGACTGTATGCGCGGCATTTCGTTCACACAGATAGTCGGACACCTGTCGGCCTTCAATGGTACCGCCAAAAACCAGAATTTTCTTTTGTCTATATTCTGAATCCTTTAAATTATCCATCTCACACCTGTTTTTCTGATACCGTTTTTCTAATATCGTTTTCCTGGTACTATTATTCTCTGATTCGCAGAGATACTACTATTTTCACTGCGATTTTTATGCACAGAGCAGGGCAGGGAGTTTTGGGGCTAAAGCCGCACCCGGCTCACGCAGTCGGATAGGGGAGAAAAGCGTTCCCCTATCCGACTGCCTGCTCTTTTATGCAAGCGCGCCCCACACCGCCGCAACCACAATCGCAGGCAGCATGTTCGCCACCTTCAGCTTCCGCTCCCAGACCAGGTTGATTCCGACGCAGAAAATCAGCATCGAGCCGACCAGAGAAATACTATTCAAAGTTCCTTCCGTCATCAGCGGTGCCAGAATACTCGCTAAAAGTGTAACGGATCCCTGAAAAATCCCGACCGGAATCGCTGAAAAAATGCATCCCTTCCCCAGTGAAGCCGTCATGACCATGATAATCAGGAAGTCCAGAATTGCTTTCATCATCAGCGTGGTCGGATCCCCCTGCATCCCATCCTGAATGGAGCCGACGATCGCCATAGCCCCGATGCAGACGGTGAAAGAGGCGGTCACAAAAGCGTTGACAAAGGAAGCGTCCTCTCCATTGCCGCTCCTGCGTTTGAGCCACTCGCCAAACCGCTCAATGGCCTGCTCAATGTTGAGTCCCTCTCCGATGAGCGACCCGAGCGCAAAGCTGGCGATGATCATCAGCGACCCTTGCGAGCTGACAGCCCCGTCGCTGACCGTCAGCATTTTTTCCAGAGTCCCCGCGATACCAATAAACATCGTACAAATTCCCGTGGCTTTCATCAACGTCTCCTGCAGTCGGCCGTTCATCCGTTTTTTTCCGGCCAGACCAATCAGGCCGCCCGCCACGATAGCGGCCACATTTATCAGTGTTCCTGTTCCAACCATTTTTTCTTTCCTGATCATGGATGTCCGCACCCGCGCAGCGGATGCAGACATATCATGTTCCAATTTTCAGCTGCAAGGTTTTTCCTGTAAAAGATATTCTAACGACTTTCATAGAGAAATCTCAGTATCTACTCTACAGAAACCCCCGTCCATATCGTCTTTTCCGTTTTTTCTTCAGTTTCTGCATTATTTTCCGTGTCGTCCTCCTCCACGTAGTACGTGATTGTGACCGTATCGCCCACATCAAAAATCACGGTGTCCGGATCGTCCGCAGCAGAAACTGCGTAATAATCTCCCGTGCCCAGCGAGATGTAGAAAATCGTATTGCCATCCACGACGACGGTACGGATGTCTGTAATTGTCCCCGAAACCGTATCCGTCTCCTTTTCCACAAGTTCTACCGGAGTGGTCACCTTGACCCCATTTTCAATCAGAAGCTCCTCATAGTTTGCCTGGCACTCAGCCACGGAACTGCCGGTCGCCGTAATCTGGTAATCAGTGACATTGACCATCGCGTACATTTTCACCAGATCTGCGGAATCCTTCAGAGACATGAAATACGTAGGCTCATCCGAAATATTCAAAAGAATCGGGAAGGTCGAGGCGTAGCC
>JAJQFO010000263.1 GCA_021201095.1 Lachnospiraceae bacterium | reverse complement strand
TGCCGTAAAAAGCAGGCAGGACGGGCAGAAAATGGACGACGGGCGGCTTAGAAGGATCAATCAGCTTAACGAGGCATTACACAATCTGGAGCGAGACCTTGGTCATAATGTGTCAGAGGAAGAAGTTTCCGCATATCTGGAAATGCCGCTGGAGGAGATCGAGGATCTGCTGCGGGTAGCGGGAGACCAGATTGACGCCAGGTAGAATACAAGGAGGGAGAAAACATGAAAAAGACCAAAATTATCTGTACCATGGGACCGGCATCGGACGACCGGGAGATTTTGAAGGAACTGGCGCTTGGCGGGATGGATGTCGCGCGGTTCAATTTTTCTCATGGCACACACGAGGAACAGAAGGTGCGGTTTGACCGCCTCAAAAGTGTGCGTGCGGAGATTAAAAAGCCCATTGCGATTCTCCTGGATACCAAGGGACCGGAGATCCGCACAGGTCTGCTGAAAAACGGCGGCCCGGTGACGCTCTGCGCCGGGGCGGAGTTTACACTTACCTCCGAGGTGATTGAGGGAGATGAGACAAGAGTCAGTCAGACCTATCCGCAGCTGCCGCAGGATGTAAAGCCGGGCGACCGGATCCTGATTGACGATGGCCTGATCGGTCTTAAAGTGAAAGAAATCCGGGGAACGGAGATTGTCTGTACCATTGAAAATGGAGGCAGTCTCGGCCAGAGAAAGGGTGTGAATGTCCCGAATGTAAAGGTCAACCTCCCGGGCATTACCGAGAAGGACCGCGAAGACATTCTGTTTGGCATTGAAGAGGGGATTGATTTCATTGCAGCCTCCTTTGTGCGCGACGCAGAAGCGATCAAAGAGATCAAGTCCATTTTAAAAGAGCACGGCGCAGAGCATGTCAGCGTGATTGCGAAGATTGAGAACGCCGAGGGGATTCAGAATATTGACAAAATCATTCAGGCCTCGGACGGCATCATGGTGGCCCGCGGCGATATGGGCGTGGAAATTCCTGCCTACGAGGTACCACATGTACAGCGGACAATTGTGGAAAAGTGTAATAAGAAATACAAGCCGGTCATCATCGCGACGCAGATGCTCGACTCGATGATCCGCAACCCGCGTCCGACCCGTGCGGAGGTGACGGACGTGGCGAACGCAATTCGTGAGGGCGCGGATGCGATCATGCTCTCCGGAGAGACTGCGGCGGGCAAATATCCGCTGGAAGCGCTGAAAATGATGAGTCAGATCGCGGAGACGACCGAGGGGTACAATCAGGACGATTTCCGGAACAAGGAGTTTCACGGACTGCGCGGGGACGCCAATGTATCGAGCGCGGTCGGTCTGGCCGCGATCCGGACGGCGGTCAATGTCCAGGCGGACTGCATCGTGATACCTACGATGTCCGGCCAGACTGCCCGGCTGATGTCCAATTTCCGTGCGCCGATTCCGATCTACGCAATCTCACCGAATGACTGGGCGCTGCGGAAAATGCAGATCTACTGGGGCGTGACGCCGCTGCAGGGCTACGCGGAGGATACGACCGAGCATATCATTTCCCACGCGATGTATATTGTAAAGAGAGAGGGGTATGTGAAACCTGGAGATATGGTCGTGCTCACGGCGGGCGACCCGGCAACCAATGTCGTAAAAGGCAAGGGTGCGATGACGAACATGATGCATGTTATCCAGGCCCGGTAAACGGCCAGACAGAAAAGACTGCCCGGAAACAGCTTATGTGCGGCAGACTTAAATAGTGCTGCCGCGCTGAACTTTAGAAAAACTTTAATATTTTATTGGCATTCTTTTAACAGCTTTCTGTTAACATACAAGCGATTCTTCTGTTCCCGGACGGTGTACGCTGCTTCCGGACGGGGACAGAATTTGCGGAAAAGGAGACTGTTATGTACAACATTCTGGTATGTGATGACGAGAAGGAGATCGTGGACGCGATTGAGATTTATCTGACACAGGAAGGCTTCCGCGTGATCAAGGCCTATGACGGCGAGCAGGCGCTCTCGATCCTGCACCAGCAGGAGATCCACCTGCTGCTCCTTGATCTGATGATGCCGAAGATGGACGGCATCCACGCGATCATGAAGATCCGCGAGGAGTACAGTATCCCGATCATCATCCTTTCGGCAAAAACACAGGATACGGATAAAGTACTTGGACTGAATCTGGGGGCGGATGACTACATCGCGAAGCCGTTTAACCCGCTGGAGCTGATCGCACGGGTCAAATCGCAGATCCGGCGTTATACAAATTTTGGGGCTGCCTCTGAGGCGGCGGCTTCCGAGCATGTTTACAGGACCGGTACACTGGTGATCAACGATGACCGCAAGGAAGTCACGGTGGACGGCGAAATGGTGAAGCTGACCAGAATCGAATACAACATTCTTCTGTTCCTGGTGAAAAACAAGGGTAAGGTTTTTTCCATTGATCAGATCTACGAGGAGATCTGGAAGGAGGAGGCGTTTGGCGCGGACAATACGGTTACCGTGCACATCCGCCACATCCGGGAAAAGATTGAAATTGATCCGAAGAACCCTAAGTATCTCAAGGTGATCTGGGGGATTGGCTATAAGGTGGAGAATATCCAGTGAAAAATCTGATTTGCAAAAAGCCGGTCCGGGTGCTTCTGATTCTTCTCGGGGCAGCTGCGGCCGGCATCCTTTTTTACTGCCTGGCGACCATCAGCTTCTGGATGGAGGATTCCTTCAGCCTGAGTGAGTTTTCCAGAAGCTATGAACAGTCGGATCTGTTTTTCCGCCAGGTGGATTCTGTGCTTTCCAATAAAATAAAGGGTCAGGACAACGCGCGTCTGCTTGAGACGGACGGAGAGCTGGATCTGGAAAAGCAGATCGATATCCAGTCCTATGACACGGTGGGCAATACGATCCAGGATATGAATACCACGTACCTTCTGGGGAATCTGCTGGATTTTTATGAAAACGGAGGGTGGCAGGCACTTCATGACGCCATCGCGGCAGCGGCAGGCGACGGCACACGGGATGCAGGCGAGATACTCGATGAGCGGTCCGATACCCTGGAGACCATTTTGCCGGTGACCGGCATAACCCTTGCGCAAACAACCCCCTTCAACTCAGAAACGACCCAAAAACACGACCAGAAATAAACACAGCACAACAAGA
>JAJQFO010000143.1 GCA_021201095.1 Lachnospiraceae bacterium | reverse complement strand
TATAGACAAAGTTCCCGTTAAAATAGAAGGCCGTGTTTGTCACAGTCAGCGAAGTTGTTTCGCCAGCAGTGATCGTTACCTTATACACATTCGTGCTGGCACCATCGGAGTCCCACGTATGGCCTGCAGCGCGTTTGCTCTCTACAACCCAGTACGTTCCTTCTTCCAGCGCGACCGTCTCTGTCAGTTTCGTGGAAGATTCTTCGTCTTCATCCGTATCATCCCGGATCTTTACTGTATCGATCAGATACTCATCATCCAGAGAGCTGTCCGTGTAAATCTTGAAATTCGTATCCAGGGTCACATTCACGAATTCCTTGACAAAGTTGTTGGATGTTGATTTTTTAATGATCTTCAGGTTGCCCGTAGAAACATCCAGGGTCTTCTCGGTACTGCCGTAATAATCCTGGTAGTTGCCCTGTGAAGTGCCGGATTTACCGGTCGTAGATACCGCGATCTTCACCTTATAATAATCACCGCTGCTGTTCTTATACAGCGTTGTCGTTATAGTAACGGAAGAAATGCTGTCCGAACCACTATATGCCATATGGGAGCCGTCCTGCTGGTTGCATCCGATCGTGACATAGGAAAGGCTTTCGGCAAGCTCTACGCCATAATCCGCCAGGTATTCCTCCAGGTCAGAAAGAAAATCATCAGAAAAGTTAAAATGCCAGTAGCGATAGCCGGTGAAATAACTTACCCAGCCATAGTTCGTTACCCGGCTGCTCGCGTTTGAAAGCGTATAACTGTAGCCTGTCCAGGTTTTGCTCGTTGTGGTCGTCGCCACCGTCATGATCCCGGAATCTATACTGCCACTCTCCGAATCCGCATCGGTATAGACCCCTGCCAACTCTTCGTATCCGGCGTAGTCTTCCGTCCGGCGTTCATCTGACTTGATCGCATCGGAGGAATATGTCGGGAAGTCAATATAGAAAACCCAGGTATCTTCCCCAGCCTCAAAACCATCCATCAGTGTATAAACCGTATTGCTGCCATCCACCGTTTCCGAAGCAATCACTTCATCCGCGCTGATCAGCTCGCCATTCTTATAAACAGAAAGTTCCGGCTCGATATCATCATACCCCGGCCATGCCGGATATACCGTGATGCTGGCAATGCTTCCGTCTGCCAGATAGTCGTTTCCATAGGTGGCAGAATAACTGATCCCTTCGCGGTCTGTCACGGTCGCTGCCAGCTCGCCGCTTGCAATGTGCACCGTGACCGCATTTTCAGCGGAAAGAGCTTCCGTAACTGTCACTGTGCAGGATACATACCAGTAGTATTCCGGATTCTCATAGGAAACCACTTCGTAAACTACTGTATATACGCCTGCTGTATCCGCATCAAATCCACCATCATCATAGACCGTCTGCAGGAACAGGTCCGCATCATAGCCAAGGTTTACATCATTTAGCACAAATCCTTCCCCTGCAACTACCGTAAGGGCTTCGCCTTCCAGAACTGTCCCGACTTTCTCCGGAATTACCCCGCTGTAGTCGGATGACTGCTCATTTTTCAGATAAATCGTGCCTTCAAAGCTGTCTGACCAGACCGTTGCCACGGATGCAGAGCTGATCACATAGAACGGCACCTCGATGTACCAGTAATACGTATCATCGTCATCCAGGACAGCCTTGTAGGTGATCGTATAGCAGACATTGCTGCTAGGCGTCCAGGTGATCTCGCCGCTCTCCCAGGTGACCGTTGCTCCCGTCAGCGTATCCGATTCCGGGATGTAGGATTTATAATCAAAATCCGTATCCTCGTAATACACATACTGTGCGCTTAAGGCCACCGTTTCACCGATCTCCGGGCGGATATAGGAGATCATTTCATCATCTGACAGATAGTAGATACTATCTGTAGTGAATTCGTCTTCTTCCAAATCATCATCTGTTTCTTCGTTTTCAGATTCCTCCTCTGTCTCCGCTTCCGCAGCAGATTCAGATTCCAGCTCTGTCTCGATTCCGGATTCAATTTCTGTTTCATCCGTATTTTCTGAATCCACGTCTGTTTCTGCTTCGACATTTGAATCGGTATCTGCCACATCCGTTTCTGCCTCAATGCCGGAATTGCTGTCTGCCGTATCTGCTTCAGTCTCTGTTTCCGATTCAGTTGCACCCTCACTGTCTGTGTCAGCTTCGGTTTCCGAGTCAGCCAGTACATTTTCAGTCTCATTCTCGCTTCCTGATTCTTCCGTTGCTTCTGCCTCCGAATCTTCCGCCACAAAGTTCACGCGGACGGTAATCTTATATTCCGCATTCGCAACTACCGTAATCGGGAATACATCCGATGTGGCGATTGTCTCCCCACTCTCATTTGTCACAACCACACTGTCGAAGACATAACCGTCGTATGCCGCGCCTGAGATCGTGACTTCCTCCGATACCGAAAAATTAATTTCATAATCCCAGTCATCGCTCAGCATATCAGAAGTAACCGTCTCGGATGTGCCATCTGAAAAGCCAATCACCATCTGACCGCCATCCGATACTTCAAAAGCAATGAAGTTATAAGCTTCCTCAGTTTCAGCTTCCAGATCGCTCTCTTCCGTTATCTCCGAAAATGCCAGCTCCAGCCGTGTATCTGCCGCAGGCATCGCAAAAGATATGGTAATATTCTGGTCCACTTCGTCCCAGGAAAAATCATATCCGACGTTGCTGCTGTCGTGTACATGGATCTCGTCCAGCGATACCCCTTCCGGATATGCCAGCGAAAACGCTACCTGCTCTCCCGCTTCATATGACAGAACCAGGCTGCCGTCTGCTTTCGCTTCCTTCAGCTTTTCCGTATCGTAAGTGTATGTGCAGTCCGCATAATAAGGCAGCAGCAGTTCATACTCTACTGGATCGGAAGAAATGTTTTCCGTCTCCTCCTCATTTGAATCCGCTGCCTCTGTCTCTGCTTCCGAAGAGGATTTCGCCGTTTCCTGTTCCGTTTCTGCCGCCTCAGTATCTGCGGTTGCCGTTTCAGCAGCTTCTGATTCCGCCGCTACGGTTTCCTGTTCCGCCTCAGTTATTGTTTCTGTTGCTGCTTCTGTAGATATTTCTGTCTCAGCAACTGTTTCCGTTTCGCTCTCCGCATAACTGTAGGACGGAAAAAACGACATCACTCCGGATGCCGTCATT
>JAJQFO010000257.1 GCA_021201095.1 Lachnospiraceae bacterium | reverse complement strand
TATGTATTCTGCTATCTATGTACTTCAGTATTACCGGGTGAAGGCAACGGAAAATTTCAACCATGTTCTTAGAAATAAAATAATGGATGAGTTTGCGGAGAATGGTACATTTCGCCCTCCGTATCGAGAGGCCGCGCGTGGCTTTTTCAGTATAAGACGTTTACGCTTTCTTTCAGAGGAATATCTTGCAGGGAGGAATGGCATTTTAAAGCTTGAAAAAAAGTTTGGGACAATAAGTAATCCTGAAAGTTACCTGACTATGATGATGGGCAGTTTACTGAAAGCCTCTTCTTTGTTGTATGGTTTTAAAACTACAATATCAGGCGATTCTTTTGCAATATGGTATCGGACGGAGTTGTCATATATTTTATCCAGAGGATCCGAACTGGACCAGACGAAACAGGACAATTTATATTTCAATGCCATGCGTGGAAGCAGGGCTATTTTAAATCGTATACAGGATCCCTATTATCACTCTTCTGATGGAAATATATTAGGAATTTCTCAACTGATTATTGAAATAATCGATTACAACCCGGATATGTTTACATCCAGAGGGTTGGATAAAAGAACACAATATTCTTTGACGGCGAATGTATACGAGATCCAGGGGAAATATAGTGAAGCAGATAGAGTATATTGGAAGCTCTTCGAACAAATTATAGAGGATGAAAAACAGGATACATCACAGATTGAACGTATACTGGGCGATGTCTTTACACTGGCTAAAAAGAGAAAGGAAGTGGGACTGCAGGAGTCGTATGAGAGGTATATTCGCTTTGCGTGGAACATATGCTGCACGAATCGAAAAGTTTCAACACGTTATTGTGATCGGTACATGAAAGAATTGCGAACCTTTGAAACGAAGCAGAAAAGCAGATTGCTTACTGATGCGGAGCTGACAGAATACAGGAGTAAAATGCCCAAAGAACAGGAAATGAAAGATATTGTTTATTCTTATGGTTATAAAGAGTTATATGAGGCGCTGAAAGTGTTTGGTGATAATGATGAGGACGTCCTTAAGATATCTGATCAATTTATCCTTATGATGAGATCAAAAATGAACATTCATCATATATTTGTTTATGATGCGAGTACAGTTAAGCAAAATTGCCTGCATGTAACGAAAATACTATTTGCTTACATATACGAAACTTTCATGAAAGACTGAAGTACAGTGTGTAGTGTTTCAATTATATGCAAATCTATAATGGTTTCGTGCAAAACATCTGATAATATGCAATGAGTATATGGAATTAGGGTTGTGTCGGATCATTCCCAGTCGAAGGGCGTTCTGGCATTATCTTCGGATTACAGGGACAAGAGCAGGGCATGATTTGTGAAGTGGGCAAAACAAATGGATGCCTGCCAGTCGCAGACTTCAGTTTTCGCCTTTACAAGTTTCCCGCTTTTCAGCAGGTTTAAAAGCTTTGTGTTTTGGGATGATGTCCCTGTATATTTTTATAGTAAGTGTATGTATATGTAGCAGCAGAAGCAGATAAGCTTGTACCAAGGCCTGCGGTTCCAGTAACAGCAGAAACAGGTTCAAAAACAGTTATGATAGGCTCGGCAATATTGCCGAAGCAGAAGATAACCTTGCCGAAACGAAGGCGTACTATGTGAGATGTATGGAACTGCGTGGAGTACTTGCAAAGGAAACTGGAATGGTGGGAAGCTATGACGATTATGCGGTTAGCCTGTATAAAATCGCATGTATCTGCTCGGACAGGTCGGAGCAACTGAAATATTTACAGCAAGCCTACGACATCTGGAGCAGACTCGCTGAATTGTGCCCGAACCAGCCTTCTTTCGCTCAGCGCAGGGATATAGTCAGGAAATACATGTAACCGGTTTGTGCAAAAGCGGTCAACCTGACTGATCTGTCATATAATTCTGATGAAAGACGATATGTCGGATGTGATGGAATAACACTTGAATGAAAATGTGCTAGGCCTAGGCAAAAATAGCTGAAGTGAGAAACTAAATTCAACTTGTCCCCCTTCAGAGTGGAATTTACTTTTTCACTTCAGCTAGGCAAAAATAGCGATGTAAAATGTCTCTTTCCAGAGCAACTACTCCGGAAATCGGTTTGGCGAAGATGATATGCGGAACATTCGGCTCAGATCAGCCAGAGCATTGGAACGGATGCTGTCGTAGAGCACCTTTTAAGAAAGAGGTTGTGATGTATGATTCGGTTACGTTCCAATGTCAAAGAAAAAGACTTCCCTGAAGTTTAGAATTTAGCCATATTAAGAAGGAAAAAAGAGCAGAACGATGATTTATTTTAAATCTTTTACCACACTGAATCATGAAGATTATGACGAGACATGGATGATCGTTAGATCTTGGAAGGAGCCGGATCCCCATATGCGCCATGTGCCGGAGTTGTCTCCGTCACTGGAGCTTTTGCATCAGTTTATCACGTGGAGGGATGGCGGCGAATGGAATTATGAGAAGTTCGTGATAGAATACATCCCCAGGTTTCTCTGCGAATTTCGGGGAAACGCTGCCGTGACACAGCCGCTGCTGGATGAGCTGGTCGAGAAAGACAAAGCAGGGAAAATGATCTGTCTTGCGTGTTTTTGTGAGGACGAAACGATCTGCCACAGAAGCATCATCGCGGGTTTCTTGCAGGAGAGAGGAGCTGCTGTCCGGACTGAGAGTGGGAAGGATTACAGGAGTCTCATTCATTTCGGTGATGCAACAGGATAGTAGTCTGCTGCTGCGAAGTAAAAAAGAAGGGAGCCAACGATGGTAAAAGAGAAGGATGATGTAATGTTGGATGAGGAATCCAGCGGCTTTCAATATGTACCCCTGGAGAAAGTCCTTGAGCTGTCTCTGCCAGAATCGCAGAGGCGAAGAATAAAGGGGAGGAAGAGAAAAATGATTCTTTCGGAAGTCTTATGTGATATACTGGCAGTAATCGTTATGCTGTTTGTATCAGAAGATATATCCTGGCAGCCTGAACTTCTTGCAGTGTTTATAATTATTCTGTCCGCCAAATCGCTTATCTTTTGGGGAAGGACCTCTTTTAAAAAGGGAAAGGGTGGTGTTTACTACCTGGGGTCAGTCACATTTTTACTGTGAAACATAAACTACCGGATAGCAAAAAAAGCGCATACTACCCCCAC